>JAJBTX010000004.1 GCA_020860645.1 Lachnospiraceae bacterium
CCGAAATACTGCTCGATCGTCGGCAGCGTGATATCGGTATCTTCTACCACATCGTGCAGCACCGCAGCCGCAACCAGCTCCTCATCGTCGGTCAGCTCAGCGACAATCGCCGCCGCCTCGACCGGATGCGTCAGGTAAGGAACCCTGCTTCCCTTCCGCGTCATCCTCTGATGCGCCACAGTCGCAAAGACAACCGCTCTCTCATAAAGCGGCAGACTGCTGCCGGAAAGCATGCGGTCGATTTCCTCTGTCATCTCGATTTTCATTTTTGCAAGCACCCGTCACCCTTATTGAAACCCGCCAGTGAATCGAGTATAGCACAGGCGCCGCAAAATGGCAATCAATTCTTTCAGTCTCTGGAAATCCGACCGTAAAACGAGATCAGGTACAGGCCGCAGATCCCGACCAGGGCGTAGATGATCCTGGACAGCCAGCTCATATTTCCAAAAAGCCATGACACGAGATCCAGCTGAAAGAAGCCGATCAGCCCCCAGTTAATGGCTCCGATGATGACGATGGTCAGTGCAAAACAATCCAAACCTTTATTCATCAAAGTCTACCTCCTTTTTACATCTGGTACGTTGTACTAGTATAACCGGATGAAAAGAAGGCTATACATCATCCGCCGCGGACACGCCGCATTTGACCTCCTTCAGCACAAAATAGGTTTTTGTAGCGGAAACTCCCTGAATATTTTTGATAACGCGGTGAAGCTGTTCGAGCGACTCCGATGATTTTGTCTGTATTCGCAGCATAAAATCATAATCGCCGGTCAGGTAATCACAGGTAACCACACTCGGCGTCGCGTTCACTACCTCCGTAAATCTGTCATAATATTTGGGATGTTCCAGAGAAACCTCCATCAGCGCTGTCACATCATTTCCGATTTTGTGCTGGTCCAGCACCACCGTATACTGGCGGATAATTCCATTACGCTCCAGCTTGCGTATCCGCTCAATCACGGCCGCCACCGACAGATGCACCGTCTGGCTGATCTCCGTCGCGGAACATCTGGAATTCGCGCTGAGACATTTTAAAATACTGCGATCCATAGCGTCCATCGTATTTCCTCCGTAAAAAAGGACACGGAACGCTTCTGCTCTTCCATGCCCTTTCATGTACATTTTTCAGTTCGTGACTACTATACAATAAATTTTTCAGTTTCGCAATACTTTTTTTTCATCCATTTTTATGAAAAAGAGAAAATCCCTTCTTTTCAAAGGCTTCCGATTTCACGGAAAGCACGCGGTAACCGGTCGCTTCGATGGCCTCCTTAAGCTTCGACTCGTCAAGTTCCGTTTCGGAGAGGATCTCCGTCCTGCCCTTACTGTGGGAGGACGTCACCTTTTTTACGTCCGCCGCCTTCCTGACCGCCTCATTCACATGAGCCTCGCACATCCCACAGGCCATCCCGTCTATGTCCAGTGTGATCTTATACATCCCGCCGCCTCCTTCTCAAGAGTTATCTATCGCTAATATAACACATCCCTTCTGTAATTACCAGAAGAGAATTCCGGAAAACCCAGCCAAAATCCAACCCGGGGCTACTATTCGCAGCCCCGGAGACAGTTCCAGAAAACCAATTACCACGACAGGCTGTTTGTCGAGCGAATGTGCGAACCACATATCCTATAGAAATACGGGCGACAGGCACAGGGAGCCTTATTCTACTGCCTTAAATGCCTCTTCCAGATCCTGAATAATGTCGTCGATATTTTCCGTACCGATGGAGAGACGGATCGTGTTCGGCCTGATGCCCTGGTCGAGCAGCTCCTCCTCCGTGCATTGGCTGTGCGTCGTGCTCGCCGGATGGATGACAAGCGATTTCACATCCGCGACATTCGCCAGCAGCGAGAACAACTCCAGATTGTCGATGAAATCCTTCGCCTTCTGCGCGTCGCCTTTGATCTCGAAGGTGAAGATCGAACCGCCGCCGTTCGGGAAATATTTCTGATACAGAGCCTGCTGGCTCGCGTCATCCGTTACAGACGGATGATGCACCTTCTCGACCTGCGGGTGCTGCGCGAGATACTGCACGACCTTCAGCGCATTCTCCACATGGCGCTCCACACGCAGCGACAGCGTCTCCAGACCCTGCAGGAAGAACCATGCGTGGAAGGGGGAGAGCGTCGCGCCGGTGTCACGCAGCAGGATTGCACGAATCTTGGTCACGAAAGCCGCCGGGCCGACTGCTTTGGTAAAGCTGATACCGTGATAGCTCGGATTGGGCTCCGTCAGCGATGGGAATTTGCCGGAAGCCTCCCAGTCAAATTTGCCGCTGTCAATGATCACGCCGCCGATCGTCGTCCCGTGACCGCCGATGAATTTCGTGGCAGAGTGTACGACGATGTCCGCGCCGTACTCGATCGGGCGCACCAGGTAAGGCGTCGCAAAGGTATTGTCAACGACGAGCGGAATCCTGTGGGCGTGCGCAATCTTCGCGATCGCCTCGATGTCTACCACATCGGAGTTCGGATTGCCGAGCGTCTCGATGAAGATGGCCTTCGTATTTTCCTGAATGGCCGCCTCGACAGCTTCATAGTCAAAAATATCGACAAAGGTCGTCGTGATACCGTATTGCGGCAGCGTGTGCAGGAGCAGATTGAAGGAACCACCGTAAATATTTTTTGCAGAGACAATGTGATCGCCGTTCTGCGCGAGGTTCTCGATTGTGTAGGTGATCGCCGCCGCACCGGAGGCCACGGCCAGAGCCGCCACGCCGCCCTCCAGAGCCGCGATACGCTGTTCGAAAACGTCCTCGGTCGGGTTCGTCAGGCGTCCATAGATATTTCCGGCATCCGCGAGGCCAAAACGCGCCGCCGCGTGGTCACTGTTGCGGAATACATAGGAGGAAGTCTGGTAAATCGGCACCGCCCGCGCATCCGTCACCGGATCGGGCTTCTCCTGTCCTACATGGAGCTGCAGGGTCTCAAATTTAAACTTTCTGTTCTCGCGTGTGATTTTTTCTGCCATGACTGTTCTGTCCTTTCTTCTTATTCCGTAAATAATGGTGTGGAGTAATAACGGTCGCCGCTGTCGGGGAGAAGCACGACAATCGTCCTGCCCTTATTCTCCGGCCTCCGTGCCAGCTGGATGCCCGCCGAGAGTGCCGCGCCGGAGGAAATACCCGTCAGCACGCCCTCATGTTTCGTCAGCAGTTTTGACTTTACAAAGGCGTCATCATTATCAATCGCTATAATCTCATCGTAAATCTTTGTGTTCAGCACCTCCGGCACAAAGCCCGCGCCGATGCCCTGGATCTTGTGCGAACCGCTTTTGCCCTCCGACAACACCGGGGAAGTAGCCGGCTCGACCGCCACGATCTTTACCTCCGCTTTCTTCTCCTTCAGATACTCGCCGACGCCGGTCAGCGTTCCACCGGTACCGACGCCCGCCACAAAGACGTCCACCTCTCCGTCCGTATCGTTCCAGATCTCCGGACCGGTCGTCGCCCTGTGCACAGCGGGGTTCGCCGGATTTACAAACTGCCCGGGGATAAAACTGTTCGGAATCTCCTTCGCGAGCTCATCCGCCTTCGCGATCGCGCCCTTCATGCCCTTCGCGCCGTCGGTCAGCACCAGCTCCGCGCCGTAGGCCTTCAGGATGTTCCGGCGCTCCACGCTCATCGTCTCCGGCATCGTCAGGATGATACGGTAGCCCTTCGCCGCCGCGATCGCCGCAAGGCCGATGCCGGTATTGCCGGAGGTCGGCTCAATGATGACGGAGCCCTCCTTCAACGTGCCCTTCTCCTCCGCGTCCTCAATCATCGCCTTCGCGATACGGTCCTTGACGCTGCCCGCCGGGTTAAAATACTCAAGCTTCAGCAGAAGACGCGCTTCCAGACCCAGAGCCTTCTCGAGATTCACAGGCTCCATCAGAGGGGTATTGCCGATCAGCCCCAGGGTTCCTTTAAAAATACTGGCCATAATTCTTTCCTCCTATTTTCCTACTGGAATAATATGTTTTAAGGGGATTATATAGCAGATGTTTTCGTTTGTCAACAACTAAAAAGAAAAAGTGGGCTAATAGAAATGTTATGCAGCATCAAGAGGGTCTGGGAGTTGTTTATACTATGTGCTGTTCAGAAAGTTAAGGATACTTTATTATGCGAAACTTACTGAAACTTAAAATCAGATGTTTTGACTGTCAAGTTGTAGTAAACAGGCCTGTTTTACAATAAATGGCGATCATTTTCAGCCAATAATGAAACTTACTGAAACTTAAATCATACATATGCAGGAATGTACTTCATGTTAGAAATATTTTATTTCCCCACAAAATTCACCCATAAGACAAGAAGGGGGAGAGACTCATCGACTCTCCCCCCGCCTGTAGGCTTCGCAAGTTTCCACAGAACAATTAGTGGATATACTATAACAGTTTCAGTTCCGGAAATGCTACTCATCCCATCCGTCGTTAAAACGATAATTAATACAAATATTCCGCACTTCGTCGCCGTCCTGCACATGCAGGTCGGCGGCGTCGGAGACCGGCGGCAGCACCGCATCGTCCTCCGCCATCTCCGCCTCAATCCAGCACTGCAGCGCCGCATTCGCCTCGTCGACGGCCTCGTCAAGTGTGTCGCCCATGGCCTCGCAGCCCTCGAGGTCGGGCAGCGTGGCCTTCCAGCGTCCATCCTCCTGCCGGTGCAGAATCGCCGGGTAGGTAAATTTCATAGTGTCCTCCTCCGGCTCAGCCGACTTTGATGATTCTTCCTTCTTTGCGCGGCTTTCCCTCCGGGAGCGCCGCGGCGGGGTAGCCAAGGATGCAGTGACCGATGCCCTCGTAGCTGTCCGGCACGCCCCAGGCTTTCTTGAGCGCCTTGCCCTCCTCAGAGGCGAACACCTGTCTCGCGCGGTGAATCCAGCAGGACGCAACACCAATGGACGCCGCGGCATTCATCATATTGCCCAGCACCAGAGCACCGTCCTCCACATAGGTCATTTTCTCAGAATCCGCGAACACGATGACCACCGTCGGCGCACCATAGAAGGGATCCGCGTCGCTGCCCATGACCGCTGCGTTCATGGCGGAGAGCTTCTTCACCAGCTCCGGGTCCTGCACGACGACCTGCATCGGACTCTGCGCTCCCATGCCAGAGGGCGCCCACACGCCCGCCTGCAGGATCAGGTCGAGCTCCTCATCCTTGATCTGCTCGCCCGTGTAGGAGCGGCAGCTTCTGCGATCCATCATGTTTTTGATAATCTCGTTCATGTCATATGTCCTCCTTTTCATTTTGATGATGCCACATTTTTCAAAATCCGGGTTTATATTTCTTGGAAATCCATGATATCAAAGGGGTCAGGCACTGCTGACCCAGACGTTGCTTTGATCCGTCTTTATCATACTACCTCCCGGAAGTCTTTTCCAATCCAGCTTTCGCACAGATATCGCTCAGGCAGCAGCGCTCGCAGTGCGGCTTCGTCCGCGCCGTGCAGACCTCCCGGCCATGCCAGACCAGGCGATGGCAGAGGTCGCTGCCCTCTTCCGGCGGAATCAGCTTCCAGAGCGCCATCTCCACCTTCTTCGGCTCCTTGATGCCGTCCACGAGCCCCATGCGGTTCACCAGGCGGATGCAGTGCGTATCGGTCACAATCGCGGGCTTGCCAAAGACATCGCCCATGATCAGGTTCGCGCTCTTGCGCCCGACGCCCGGCAACTCCAGCAATGCATCGAAATCGTCCGGCACCTTGTCGTTGTACTTTTCATGCAGAATCTTCATGCAGGCGCTGATGTCGCGCGCCTTGCTCCTGCCCAGGCCGCAGGGACGCACGATCGCCTCAATGTCGTCCACGTCCGCCGCGGCCAACGCGGCCACATCCGGATATTTCGCGTACAGGCCCTCCACGACGACGTTGACGCGCGCGTCAGTGCACTGCGCGGCCAGACGCACGCTGACAAGCAGCTTCCAGGCGTCGTCGTAGTCGAGCGTGCAGTCCGCGTCCGGGTATTCCTGCTTCAGACGCTCGATGATCGTAAGCGCCAGCTTTTTCTTCTGTTCCTCTGTCTTCATTTTCCCTCAAAAATTACTTTTTTAAAGTTTTTCTTACCTCTTTTTACAACAAGTCCGGCTTTCAGCTGCTCCTCGGTGTAGGAGGCGGCAATGTCCGTCACCTTCTCGCCGTCCACGAGGACGCCGCCCTGCTGCACGTTCCTGCGCGCCTCGGCGCGGGACGGCGCAAGACCGGATTTGTGGAGAATCGTCAGAATGTCCACCTTGCCGTCGCGGAAATCATCCGCAGCAAGCTCCGCCGTCGGAATCTCTCCTTCCCCGCCGCCGGCAAACAGCGAGCGCGCGCTGGTCTGCGCCTTCTTCGCATCCTCCTCGCTGTGCACGAGTTTCGTCAGCTCATAGGCCAGAATCTCCTTTGCCTCGTTGAGCTGGCTGCCTTCCCAATGGTCCATCTCGTCGATCTGCTCGAGCGGCAGGAAGGTCAGCATCCGCAGGCATTTGAGCACATCAGCGTCGGACACATTTCTCCAGTACTGATAGAACTCGTAGGGAGAGGTCTTGTCCGGGTCGAGCCACACCGCGCCCTTCGCGGTCTTGCCCATCTTGTTGCCCTCGGAATTCAGGAGCAGCGTGATCGTCATCGCGTGCGCGTCCTTGCCGAGCTTGCGGCGGATCAGCTCCGTGCCGCCGAGCATGTTCGACCACTGATCGTCGCCGCCGAACTGCATATTGCAGCCGTATTTTTGATAGAGCATCAGGAAATCATAGCTCTGCATGATCATATAGTTGAACTCGAGGAAGCTTAAGCCCTTCTCCATGCGCTTCTTGTAGCACTCCGCCGTGAGCATCCGGTTCACGGAGAAATGCGCGCCAACGTCGCGCAGCAGCCCGACGTAATTCAGATCCAGGAGCCAGTCCGCGTTATTGGCCATGATGGCCTTCCCGTCGGAAAAATCGATAAATTTGCTCATCTGCTTCTTGAAGCAGTCGCCGTTGTGCTGAATCGTCTCCTGTGTCATCATCTGCCGCATGTCTGAGCGCCCCGACGGGTCGCCGACCATCGCCGTGCCGCCGCCGATCAGCGCGATCGGCTTATTTCCGGCCATCTGCAGCCGCTTCATCAGGCACAGCGCCATGAAATGTCCCACATGGAGACTGTCCGCCGTCGGGTCAAAACCGATATAGAATACCGCCTGCCCGTTATTCACCATCTTCCGGATCTCTTCTTCATTCGTCACCTGCGCGATCAGGCCGCGCGCCACCAGCTCCTCATAAACCTGCATCGTTTCTACTCCTTCTTTTTATTTCAGGACAGGCGAAATGCCCGTCAAAAAGTCCGCAAAGCAGACTGTTCATATCTCGTTGCCCCAGATGTCGCCCCTCACTTATAGAGAAGTATCGGCATAAAGATCGGGATCTGCTTCTCCCAGCTCGCCTCGCAGTGCGTCCCCTGCGGGACGATCCGGCTCGTCACATACACCTGCTTTTCCGTCAGGATGGACGCCGTCCGCGCGAAACCCCGCGCCATCTCTCCCGCGCGGTCCAGCTCGCGCGCGCCATAGTCCATGTAGACAAGCGTATTTTTCCGGAAATGTGTCCCCTCAAGCAGCTCGTCCAGCGCCCCGCCGCCTGCCCAGATCGAAGGGGACAGCGCCGCCGCCCGCGAGTATACATCATTGTAAGCCGCCACCGCATAGAGGCTCATCAGACCGCCCATCGAGCTCCCCGCGATCATCGTGTGCTCGCGTCCCGGCATCGTCCGCAGATTTTCATCCACCCAGGGCTTCAACTCATGCACCATCCACTCCATCGTCTCAGCTCCGCGCCCTTCCACGGCGCCAAAGTTTGGTGAGACGAAGGAATAAGGCGAGTACTCCGACAGCCGTCCGTTATCCGGATCATGCGTGCACTCCACTGCGACAACGATGAGCTGCGCTGCCTGCGCATCCAGATATTCCTTCATCCCCCAGCTCTTGCCGTAGGTCGCGTCCTCGTCGAAGAATACATTGTGGCCGTCGAACATGTAGAGCACCGGATAGCGCCGCGTCCGCTCCTCATAGTCGTCCGGCAGATAGAGATAGATCCGCCGCGGCTCGTCCCCGGAGAGCTCCGGGATCGTGACCGTCCATTTGTCTACCATTTTCTCACTCCATCCGTATTTTCACTGCTGTTCATTATAGCGCCATTCCGGAAAAATGGCAATGCTTTCATACTTGAGTTTCCGCAGGTTTATCCACCATCGCCCCATTTATCCTGGCTCTTTATCA
>JAJBTX010000036.1 GCA_020860645.1 Lachnospiraceae bacterium
GTAATACGGAAGTATCGGAACTGAGAGCACGAAGGTGTTCAGGACCGGCCGCATATACGCAGGATAAGAGCATATGTGGCAGGTTTTTGTGAATATTGTGAAAAATATGTGGGAAAATGTAAAGGGAAGATTAGGCAGTTCTTCTCGGATTTTCTACAAATAAAAGCATGTTTCATGAAATAAAGACGAGAAATCTTCCGTTTCTATATCGTAATTAATATAAAAACATCTTGAACATTTAGGGGAAAGCGAGTATAATTGTGAAATAAGTATCAATTAGGGGTAAGAGAAGTAACCGCTAATGATAATATGGGCCAGATTATTGTTTAAAATACACAAAAAAAAGATAGGAGAAAGGTTGTATGGAAATTGCATTACAGGAATTGATCGACAAGATCAAGAGCGACGGAGTTGGCGAGGGCGAAAAGGAAGCCGCCGCCATCATCGCAGATGCAAATGCTACGGCTGAGAAGATCATTGCAGATGCAAAAGCGGAAGAAGCCAGACTTCTGGCTGAGGCCCGCGATGAGAATGATCGTCTGGTCAGGGCAAGCGAGGATGCGATCCGTCAGGCAGGGCGCAACCAGCTGATCTCTTTCCGCGACAGTGTGACAAAGGAGCTGGACGCGGTGATTGGAGAAGCGGTTGCGGAAAGTTATTCCAAAGAGACACTTTTGGCACTGATTCCAAAGGTTGTCGAAGAGTGGGCCAAGAATCCCGATACCGACGCCATTGAGGTATTGCTGGGCAGCGAGGACCTCTCCGCGATCGAAGGGAATCTCACGGCAGCGCTTAAGGAGCGCCTGAGCGCAGGCGTCACCCTTAAGGCAGATGACAGCATAGAGAGCGGATTCCGCATCGCCGCAAAAGGCGGTTCCGCATACTATGATTACTCTGCGGAGGCGGTAGCAGATCTGCTTTCCAGGTATCTGAATCCGCGGGTCGCAGCGCTTATGAAAGAGGCCTCGAAGGCATGAGCCAGTACTATCTGATTGCTCAGCTGCCGGGGCTGGAGCCGTATGAAGACGGAAAAAGCCCACTCCCCATTACGGAGAAGGAGCTCCGCGACGCCTGTTCCAGTTTCCTGAGTGAAAAAGAGCTGGAAATACTGGACGGGATTTCTCTGATTCCGCCGCGGGAAGCCCAGCCGACAGGTTCGGAGCTTGTGGATGCGTGGAATCGCGAGGAAAGAGAGCTTCGGCTGGCGCTTGCGGTTGCACGCGCTTCCCATAAGGGAAAGACTTTTTCTGCGGACGGCGAGGTCATATCAGCACCGGCGCTTCAGACAGCCAACACGGCAGTAGATTTAGGAGATCCGCTTGCGGCCGAGGAATATCTTCAGAGCTGCCGAATGGAGACGTTGGACAGACTTCGTCCGATGGACATGTTCTGTGAGGATGCGGTATATTGCTATGCCATTCGCTTAAAGCTCCTCACAAGGATGCGGCTGTTTGACGAGGAGCGAGGACACACATCATATCAAAATATTTATCATTCCATTCTGAATGGAAACAGTCAGGAGAATTAAGATGACGGAAACAAGAGGAAAAGTTGTAGGCATCAATGGAAATATGGTGTCGGTTGAATTCGACGGCGCCGTTTCCATGAATGAGGTCTGCTATGTAGAGGTCGAAGGCTCTCGCCTGAAAAGCGAGGTCATTCGTATTCGCGGCAATGTCGCCCAGGTACAGGTCTATGAGATGACCAAGGGCATTGCCTGCGGTGACAAGGTAGAATTTACGGGAGATCTGCTCTCCGCTGAGCTCGGACCGGGACTTCTCGGGCAGGTGTATGATGGACTGCAGAACCCGCTGCCGCTCCTCGCCGAGCAGGCAGGATGGTTCCTGGAGCGGGGCATTTATGTTGATTCGCTGAACGGCGAGAAGAAATGGAATTTCACCCCGACCGCAAAGCCGGGCGACCGTGTGAAGGCGGGCGAGTATGTAGGAACCGTGCCGGAAGGCCCGTTCACACACAAGATTTTCGTCCCGTTTTATCTGCTGGGCAGCTACACCGTGAAGTCAGTGGCGGCTGCGGGCGCGTACACCATCCATGAGACGATCGCCGTGATCACGGACGACAAGGGCAAAGATATCAATCTGACGATGTCCTTCCGCTGGCCGGTGAAGCGTGCGGTCAACTGTTATTCGGAGCGTCTGGCGCCGACAGAGACGATGGAGACAAAGGTACGTCTGATCGACTCCTTCTTCCCGGTTGCCAAGGGCGGCACTTACTGTATCCCGGGACCGTTCGGAGCAGGCAAGACCGTGCTTCAGCATACGACGTCCAAGTATGCGGATGTCGATATCGTGATTATTGCAGCCTGCGGTGAGCGTGCCGGTGAGGTTGTGGAGACTCTGACAGAGTTCCCGGAGCTGACAGACCCGAGAACCGGACGTTCCCTGATGGAGCGTACCATTATTATCTGTAACACCTCTTCCATGCCGGTTGCCAGCCGTGAAGCATCTGTTTATACCTCGGTGACGCTGGCTGAGTATTATCGCCAGATGGGACTCGACGTTCTGCTTCTGGCGGACTCCACTTCCCGTTGGGCGCAGGCTCTCCGTGAGATGTCCGGAAGACTGGAAGAGATCCCCGGAGAGGAAGCTTTCCCGGCTTATCTGGAGTCCTATATCGCGGCGTTCTATGAGCGTGCCGGATATGTGCGTCTGCCGGATGGCAGCCATGGTTCTGTTACCATTGGCGGCACCGTTTCTCCTGCCGGCGGTAACTTTGAAGAGCCGGTGACGCAGGCGACGCTGAAGGTTGTCGGCGCTTTCCACGGCCTTTCCAGAGAGCGTTCCGACGCCCGTAAATATCCGGCTATCGACCCGCTGATTTCCTGGTCGAAGTACAGCAGTGTTGTCGCGCCGGAGCAGATCGAGTACTGCCGTAACGTGATGAGCCGCGGCGTTGAGATCAACTCCATGATGAAGGTTGTCGGTGAGGAAGGCACGAGTCTTACGGACTTTGTCACCTACCTGAAATCCGAGCTGCTCGATTCGGTTTATTTCCAGCAGAACTCCTTCGATGACGTCGACGCCAACTGTGTGGTAGAGAGGCAGCGTTATGTGATCGCCAAGCTTGTCCGCATCCTCGGTTCTGACTACGATCTGAAAGAGAAGGACGAGGCGCGTGCCTACTTTAACTCGCTGCGCCAGAAGTTCATCGACTGGAACTATACGGAGTTTAAGAGCGAAGCCTTTGCCACGGCTGAGGCGGAGATCGACGCACAGTATACATCCGGCGGCGGAGTCTTAAGCAGTGAAGCAGAAAAGCTGTTGTAAGGGTGGTGAAGGACAATGAATAAAGTATATAACCGAATCGAATCTATCACCGGCAGCGTGATTACCGTGCGCGCCGATGGTGTCAAGTACAATGAACTGGCTGAGATTACCACCCGTTTTGGTAAATCGCTTGCCGAGGTCAATAAGATCGACGGAGACGTTGTGTCCCTTCAGGTATTTGCCGGCGGACGTGGCGTTTCCACAGGCGATGAGGTGCGTTTCCTCGGCCATGAGATGCAGGTATCCTTTACGGATGATCTGCTCGGACGTATTTTCAACGGCTCCGGCGAGCCGAGAGACAACGGTCCGTCACTGGCGGAGAACTTAAAGCCCATCGGCGGCCCGTCTGTCAACCCGTCCAAGAGAATTCTTGCGAACCGTATGATGCGTACCAACATCCCGATGATCGACCTGTTCAATACGCTGGTCGTATCACAGAAGCTCCCGATCTTCTCGATTTCCGGTGAGCCGTACAACCAGCTGCTTGCGCGTATTGCCATGCAGGCGGATGCGGACGTGATCGTCCTCGGCGGCATGGGTATCAAGTACGACGATTTCCTGTATTTCAAGGAGAGTCTTGGAAACGGAAGCGCGCTGAGCAAGACGGTGATGTTTATCCACACGGCGGCCGACCCGACTGTTGAGTGTATCAAGATTCCGGATATGGCTCTTGCGGTGGCCGAGCAGTTTGCCCTGCAGAACAAGGACGTGCTGGTGCTGCTGACCGATATGACGAACTACGCGGACTCCATGAAGGAAATCGCGATTACGCAGGAACAGGTGCCCTCGAACCGTGGATATCCGGGCGATCTCTATTCTCAGCTTGCCGCGCGTTATGAGAAGGCGGTTGACTTCGCCGGATCCGGCTCCGTTACCATCCTGGCGGTGACAACGATGCCGGGCGACGATGTTACCCATCCCGTACCGGATAATACAGGCTACATCACAGAGGGCCAGTATTACCTGAAGGGCGGAAGAATCGAGCCCTTTGGCTCCCTGTCCCGTCTGAAGCAGAACGTAAACAACAAGACCCGTAAGGATCACCGGGCGCTGATGGATGGTATGATCCGTCTGTATTCCGAATATAAGAACACGCTCGAGAAGAAGAGCATGGGCTTCCTGATGACCAAATGGGATGAGAAGCTCCTGAAATACGGGGAGATGTTCGAAGCGAGGATGATGGACCTGTCCATCAATATCACGCTGGAACAGGCGCTTGACCTGGGCTGGGAGATTCTCGCCGCCTGCTTTGAGAAGGATGAAACCGGTATTAAATCAGAGCTCATTGAAGAATTCTGGCCAGCAAAATAAAGGAAGGCAAGTGAGATGGCAAAGATTAAGCTGACAAAAAATGAGCAGAAGGCCCAAAAAGATGCGCTTAAGATGTACGAGCGTTATCTTCCGACTCTGACGCTCAAAAAACAGCAGCTGCAAGCCGAAATCCGCACGATTCAGGCGGAGGCCATAGCCGTCCGGAAGCAGAGAGAAGCCCTGGAACAGGAGTTTAAGAAGTGGATAGCCGTGTTCGGCGAGGAAGAAGCCTTCACGCCGGATCTGGTCACGGTTTCAAATATCCGGAAGGGAACCGGCAATATCGCCGGTGTGACGATACCCGTCTATGAGGGCGCCGATTTTTCCCGCAGTGACTATGATTTTTATGATACGCCACTGTGGGTCGATCTGGCGGCGGACAAGATGGAAGAGTCCCTTTCCCTGGATTTGCGGGCTTCGGTGCTGGACGAACAGGTTCGGCTGCTTCAGAAAGAGCTGCTGACAACTTCACAGCGCGTGAATCTTTTTGAAAAGGTTAAAATTCCGGAGACGAAGGAGAATATCCGGAAGATTTCGGTGTATCTCGGAGACCAGCAGGTCAACGCGGTCGTGCGCTCGAAGATTTCCAAGAAGAAAATCGACCAGCGCAATGCGGCTGCGGCGATGGCTGCCGGAGGGGAGGTGGCTGCAGGATGATCCTCCCAATGAAAAAAGTATCCATTCTCGTTCTCGACAGTGAACGGGAAGAAGCCATGCGTAAGATCCGGAAGCTTGGCCTTGTACACATCGACGCGCAGAGCTTTACGGGCGAGAAAATGACACGCCTGAAGGATGAGACTGCCGCGCTGGAACAGGCTATGCAGGCGATCAGCGATGTGGCGGACAAGAAAGCCCTGAAGAAGCTGGAAAAGACGGAGGCAGATGAGCGGGAGACGCTTTCTGCCGCCCGGAAGGTCGTAGCGTTGAACGCGGAGAAAAAGGACTGCCAGAGCGTGTGCATTTCCGCGAGGGCTGAGCTGGAACAGTATGAGGGCTGGGGCGACGTGACGCCGTCCGACTTTGAGTATCTTGCGCAGAAGGGCATTGTTCTTTCGATGTATGAAATCGCATCGGCGGACTATGCTTCCGTGGATGCGGAGATTAAGACGCTGAGCGTGAGCCATGATAAGAAAAAGACTTATATGGTGGTTGTCGAGGATGAGAGCGCGGAAGAGAAACCGGCGCTTCCCGAGAGCGCGCGCAGGATCCAGCTCCCGTCAGCGTCTACGCAGGAACTGAAGCAGCGGATCGAGGACGGCCAGAAACGTATGGCGGAGCTGGATGATGAGATGCGCGGCTATATGAGCTACATGCCGATGATGAAGGAAGCGCTCACTGCAGGCAACAAGGAAATCGAGTTTGACGCTTATCTCCATGGAATGGAGGAGGCCGAGCTGTCCGATGCTTCCGGGAATACGCCTGCCGTCGCGATCCTGAGCGGTTATGTGCCGGAAGAGGACATGGATCAGCTGAAGGCCGCCGCGAAGGAGAACGCGTGGGGCATCGTCTCCGACGATCCGACGATGGAGGACAATGTTCCGACCAAGCTGCATAACAACAAATTCGTCAGCCTGATTTATCCGCTGACCGACTTCCTCGGCACGGTTCCGGGGTATTTCGAGCAGGATATCTCCGGATATTTCCTCGCATTCATGCTCATCTTCTTCGGAATTATTTTCGGAGACGGCGGATACGGGCTGCTCATCACGATCGTTGGTATCCTGATGCTCGTGAAGATGCGCGAGCCCGGGAAGTCTCCGTCGAGCATGTCCCTGCTGATTATACTCTTTGGCGTGGCGACATTGATATGGGGAACATTGACCTGTACCTGGTTTGGCATGGGCGTGGAGCAGATCCCGCAGTGGCTGCAAAACCTGTCCCTGCCGATGATTTCCAATGTATATGAGGAGAATACCTGGTATCCGTTCTGGACAAACGGGGAGGCCGGCCTCACGACCGCGCAGAATCTGCAGATATTCTGCTTCATTCTGGCGCTGATCCAGTTGTCCATCGCCCACATACTTGGCATCATCCGCAACCGCCATTCGTTGCTGGTGCTCAGTGACATTGGTTCGCTGATGCAGCTCTGGGGTATGTTTTACGTGGTGCTGACCCTTGTTGTGAACGGTGAGGTATTCGGACTTGGCAGAGTGATTAACGGCATACCGATCGGAACCATTTCCATCGTACTGGTGGCAGTCGGATTTGTGATCTACTTCATCTTTGCAAACTATGACGGTAGCATCGGCGCTTCCGTACTGGAAAGTGTGAAGAATATCATTTCCATGCTGCTGGGCGTGGTGAATGTCTTTTCCGACATCGTATCCTACATCCGTCTCTGGGCGGTGGGACTTGCGGGCGCCGCGATTGCCGAGACCTTCAACCAGATGGCTGGAGGCTTCCTGGGGAATCTCGTATTCATCGTGTTTGCCATATTTATTCTGGTATTCGGACATGGACTGAATATGATCCTGAATGTCCTGTCGGTCATCGTGCATGGCGTGCGTCTGAATACGCTGGAATTCTCGTCACACGTTGGTATCAACTGGAGCGGTCACAAGTATGAACCGTTTAAAGAATAAACCAAATTAAAAAAGTAAAGGAGAAATATTATGGATTTCGGAAGTTTAGGAACAGCTCTGGTAATGGGTATTGCTGCTATCGGTTCGGCTATTGGTATTGGCACGGCAGGTCAGGCTGCGATCGGTGCATGGAAACGCTGCTACATGAGCAATAAGGCGGCGCCCTTCATTCTGACCGTTTTCGCCGGCGCTCCGCTGACGCAGACCATTTATGGTTTCCTGCTGATGCAGACGATGAAGTCGTCCAGCGCAGATCCCGGATTCCTTCTGGGTCTCGGCGTTGCCTCCGGTCTGGCGATGTGCTTCTCGGAGATCGCACAGGGAAGAGCTTGTGCGGCCGTTTCGGACGCTCTGGGCGAGACCGGTAAGGGCTTCTCGCAGTACATCATGGTCGTCGGTCTCTGCGAGTCCGTCGCTCTGTTCGCGCTGGTGTTCAGTATGGTGGCGCTTGGGTAAGCATTGAAAATACAGGTTAGCGGCCTGCCGCATATACTCGGGATAAGAGTATGTGCGGCAGGTTTTTTATGGTTGACTCCGTCACAAATTTAGGATAAAACAGAACTCAATCACCGATTCCGCTGGAAACCATTGTAAACTATAAAAGAATGAAATCTTCTGCGATTATTCTTGCAGATCCGATGGAATGATTGCGAATCCAGACAGTACATGGTAAAATGAAAAATAATGACAGAACCGCTCAGCGTCGCAAGGAAAGGGGCGTGAAAATCGTGAAGGAAACTGGTTTGAAAAAAAAGCTCCCGATCGGGATCGATGATTTTCGGAAACTTCGTGAAGAAGACTTTTACTATGTTGATAAAACGTCAATGATCCGGGATCTTCTGAACGCGTGGGGAGAAGTGAACCTGTTTACCCGTCCCCGGCGTTTTGGCAAATCCCTGAATATGAGCATGTTAAAAGCCTTTTTCGAAATCGGCTGCGACAAAAGTCTGTTCGATGGACTGACGATCTCCGGCGAAAAGGCGCTG
>JAJBTX010000002.1 GCA_020860645.1 Lachnospiraceae bacterium
TTTGTTTGCTATACCCTTTTTGCTTTCTAACCGCCACGTTCCAGTTTCAAACTTCCGAACCTCAAGAAACTGTACAAGGATGATGAGGAAGGCCTCAAAGAGTCCATGAGCCGTCATCTGGAATTCTTCAATACAGAGAAGTGCTTTGGCGCCTGTGTGCCCGGCGTGGCGCTGGCCATGGAGGAGCAGAAGGCAATGGGAGCGCCGATCAGCGGGAGCGCGATCAGTTCCATCAAGACAGGCCTTATGGGTCCCTTCGCCGGAATCGGCGATTCCATCATGTGGGGGCCGGTATACATCCTCTGCGTGGCACTGTTCATTCCGGCCTGCGCGAATGGAAGCGGCATCGCGGCTATCATGCCTCCGATATTATTTGCGGTAATTGGTATTCTGATTGCGTATTTCAGCTTTAACATCGGTTATAAGAACGGTGCGAAGTCTGCGGCTACGCTGCTGCAGCAGGGGAAAATCGCGGATCTGCTGCCGGTGCTGACCCTTCTCGGAATGTTCATGATCGGTGCGCTTGGTGCCGGATATGTGAGCGTTACGACTCCGCTTGTCTTTTCGAGTGCGACGGGTCTGAGCTTCTCCGTACAGGATACGCTTGACTCCATAGCTCCGGGACTTCTGTCTCTGGCTGCGCTGTTCACATCGTACTATGTGACGAAGAAGTTTAAGAACTTCCTGTGGACTGCTCTGATTATGCTGGCGATTGGCCTTGTGCTTGGCTGCCTCGGAATTATCGCTTAACACGGAATGAAAGCAGATGACCGTCGCTGTGCGGCGGTCATCTGTTCGTCAGATACTTTTTTGACGGAGGAACCGGACTATGACGGAAAAAGAGAAAAATACAGGAATAGCACGGATGGCCGCAGCAGCGCCATTCTGGCGCCATGAATATTTCCCGGAATACTTTGCGGAGAATTTCACGATGGATATTCCGTTTGCACCGCCGGGGATGCCGCAGCATTTTGACGTATGGGAAAGCGAAAGGTGCTTCGAATGGCTGAACCGCACTGTGAGATCCTGGACGGTGGAGCCGGAGGAGTTTTACACAACGCCGGATCCGGGCCGCTTCTGGGCGGTGGGACGCTTTGCGGGAGAGGTGCTGTGGGGAAAAGAACCTGGAAAATTCCGCTCCAAATTCTTCATACGCCTCGATGCACATGAGGGGAAAATAGACTATATCAAGCTCTGGACAGATCCGCTGGCTCTTCTCCGGGCGGCCGGGCGCGATGTGCCGGTGTTCCGGATGGATTTGTATGACGAAAAGGTAGAGGAGTATCTGGAGCAGCATCCCCCGAAGACCGTTGCCCATGCGAAGGCGGCGGGAGACGATGATGAAGGGCTCGACATGTCGGCGGAGGCGGTCGAGAAGCGGCGCAGACTTAATCTGGAAACAAACTTCTGCGGGATAGAGCGTGAGAAATATCGATCTCTCGAAACCGTCAATCCGGATTTCAGCGGCGGCGTATGGTTTATTCCGCATGAGATGGACGAAGTGATTCCCTGTCGTACAGAGCAGAAGCTGGACGGAAAGGATTTTCCGCCGGAGATCGCCGCCAGAGGAAATGCATGGACAAAGTCCAGCAGCCCCTGGATGTACAGGGACAGGCGCGGCGAGCTTTTCCCCACCGATGATGAGAACGTATATTTCGCGGAGATGCATGGGCACGGCCCCGGCAGATGGAGGGGAAATCACTGCGATGACGGACATTACCATCAGCCATATCTGATGGTCCTGAAATTTGACAGGGCCGGTCGTATGCTGGTGAGGGATGAGGTGCTGAATCCGGTCAACAAATACAATTGTGTGAACATTTCACTGCCCAGCTTTCCATATTATCACTGAGCGGGGAGCAGGCATATGGCAAAAAAAAGATATATACTGCTCGACCTGGATGGGACGCTTCTCCCTGTTCACAGGAGCGAGTATGAAGCGGCGTTTCTTCCGGAGCTGCAAAGACTGTTTCAGGAGCAATTTCCCGATTGCTGGGAAAGGATTGACGCGGCTCTGAAAGCGGCGTTTGAAAACGGCGGCTCGAAGCCGGACGGGAAACAGCGGAACGAGGAGCGGTTCCGGAAGATTTTCCATGAAAAAATCGGGGCGCTGACGGATGAAGTGATGAAAGCGCTGGATGCGTATTACGGCGGCGACTATCATCGCCTGTCCTCCCTGGTGCATCCGAACGGGATCGCGGAGAAGATCCTGAATATCATTGAGGAAAACGACGCCGTGCCGGTGCTGGCTACCAATCCGGTCTCACCGGCTTCCTGTATCTATGAGAGGATTCGATGGGCCGGGGTTAAGCCGGAACAGTTTTATCTGGTCACGGTATCGGAAAACAGCTGTTTTGTGAAGCCTGACAGGCGCTATTATGAGGAGCTTTTAGGAAAAATCGATGCTTCGCCGGAGGAATGCCTTATGATTGGCAACGATACAGATGAAGATATGGAAGGCGCGCTGCAGGCGGGCATAGAGACATATCTGGTGACAGATTATGTGGTGGATCGCAGAAATTCCATTGAACAGTACAGGCACGGAAATTATCAGGAGCTGCTACGGGATCTGGCGTACATGATACAGGGCGTCGCGGAATATGAAAAATAACGGGCTTTCGGACCGGGAAAGGAAAAGAAAATGGCGAGAAAAGAACTGAGTATGGAAGAAAAGCTGCTTGGATATTCCAAGTATTATTATATGGATATCGCTCCGGCAAATCCAATGAAAATGCAGTTTATAAAGGCGGGGCCGATCGACGCGGATATTACCCTGCAGGCAGAGGAGATCGAGAAGCTGTTTGAGCCGGGCTACCTGAGCGCGGAGTTCGGGTACTGTATTTATCCGGACGGGCGGACCTTTATGGCAAACTACGATATTTTACATGGCGTGACGCCGGAAATGCTGGAATGGTGGTTTGTCTGGCACTGGATCCGTCCGGCGGGCATACCGAAGGAGCAGGGAAACCTGCGCTACAAAATCTGGTGCCCGCTGGATCACTGGGATACCGGTCGGGACGAGGAGACCGAGCGCATTTTCAAAGACGAGTCTCTCCCGATAAGCGAGCGCAGAGCCAGAGGCAAGACCTGTTATATCTGTGAATCGCTTGACCTGGGGCAGGGAGATGAGCTGCATCACGGGTCTGCGGAGGACCTGCACTATGAGGACTTCGGCCTTTCGCCGGAGAAGATTTTGTCTCTGGAAAGGCAGAACTGTAAGCTTTTCTGCGGAACGTCAAGCAATGGGACAAAGATCAATCTGCACTTTGTGCGCCCGGTTCCGGAGGGAGTCGAGCTGCGGACGCGCTCCTGGACCGGATATGGAGTGCGCGACGGCAGGGTTACAAAGACAGAAATACCGCCTATGAATGAGGAGAAACTGATAAAAAATCTGGTGCATAACATTACTGAGTGGCAGCATCTGCAGAAGTTTTTGCCCTCGCTCTACAGAGAGGAAAGCTGTAAACCTGTATACTGCTAGACCCTGAGATACCGGAGGATAAAATGAAACGGATTATTCGTATCGTATTGTATCTGCTGGGGCTGGTCTCACTGGCGATGGGGAATGTATGCAGTGTGACGTCCGGGC
The DNA here is from genome assembly GCA_020860645.1 of Lachnospiraceae bacterium. Taxonomy (GTDB): domain Bacteria; phylum Bacillota; class Clostridia; order Lachnospirales; family Lachnospiraceae; genus Hominiventricola. The sequence goes on from JAJBTX010000002.1 coordinate 3,590, forward strand.
TTGGAATCACCGCGACTTCCAGTCTTGGCTATGTCCTGTCCGTGATATCCGGGCTCACGCTTGGGACGATGACGATCATCTCCTTTGTGATATTTATCGCGGTGCAGCTGTTGCTGGCAGACCGGCGGGAGTATGTAAAAATACTGCTGCAGTTTCCCTTCAGCCTTTTCTTCTCCTATATGATTGACGCGCTGCTGGGAGCCATGACACTGGAATGTGAATCGCCCCTTATGAAATGTGCAATGATGCTGCTGGGGATTGCGTTCACATCTGTCGGAGTCATCCTCACCGTAGATGTCCGTATCGTGCCTACCGCGCCGGACGGCCTCGTGCGGACGCTTTCCGACAGATTCCACTGGAATATGGGGAACGTAAAGAATGGCTTTGATATTTTTCTTGTGGCGGCGGCGATCATCCTTGGATTGTGCGTAAAAGGCACCCTCACGGGAATTGGCATCGGCACGGTAGTGGCTGCGCTCCTGACGGGAAGGGTCGTGAAGCTGATAGAGAAGAAAACGCAGAGGTTTTTTACGGCGTTGGTGGAATAAAACATTCTGCTACAGATTTTTCTTCTTATAAACGAAGTACAGCCCCAGCGCGGTGAAAACCACGAGATAGGCCAGCAGAACCAGGATCCCGTACAGGTTCGGCGTCTCGCCGTAGGCGATGCTGCGGACGATCCGGCTGGTCTGGGAGAGTGGAAGCGCCGCGATGAACTCGCGCGCGCCGTGCGGGATCGCGTCCGTGGAAAAGAAGGTATTACACAGATACGACATCGGCATGATGATATAGTTCGAGAAGCGCGGCACGTCGGCATGGTTCTTTGCAATGAAGGACACGACGATGCCGATCGCGGCGAAGACCGCGCCGTTCAGGAAGAGCACCAGGATCGAGAGCCAGTTGAAGACAAGGCCGGTCTGAATCGGCCAGATGAGCAGCAGGATGATGCCGCTCGCGTAGAGGCCGCGCAGAGCTCCGGCGATGATCTGGCCCGCGACGAACTGCCACAGCGGGGTCGGCGAGATGATGACCTGGTCGAAGGCCTTCTCGTAGAGCCGCTGCACGTTCAGGTTCTGTGCGATCGCGTTGAAGCTGCCGTTCATTGTGCTTAAGGAAACGACGCCCGGGATCAGATAATAGAGATAAGGCTGGCCGTTCATCGTCGTGCGGATGCCCCAGCCGAATACAATCAGGTACATGAGCGGCGAAACCATCGCCGCCAGTGTGATTCTGGAGAAATCACGAAGGAATTCTCTCCATTTCTCCCATAAAATTGTTACGATTCCCATATATTCTCCTCGTGACGCCTGCATCGCTGCCCGCGTCATCTTCGTATCATTTCGTGACAGTCTGTCTTCTTGATGCCGACAGAGTATTTTCGGCTTTTTGTCAAAAGCGGCTGACTTTCCTTTGAGGACGTGTCCGGCTGCTTACAGGCTTCTCCCTACCCGTTCGACGAACACGTCCTCGAGCGTCGTATCGCGCATGGTGCACTGGCCGTCGAGCCCGGACAGACAGGCAATGGCTTCCTTCCGGTCGTGGAAATAGCGGCTGCGCAGCCCGTCCTGCGTCTGCTGGTCGATCGCCCAGGCGCCCAGCTCCTCGATAAAACCGGCGGGTGTATTTACCTCGGTCAATTTCCCGCCGTTCATGAGGGCCACACGGCCGCACAGCGACTGCGCCTCCTCGATATAGTGCGTGGTCAGCAGAATGGTCAGTCCCTGCTCGTTCAGCTGGCGCAGCAGGTTCCACATCTGCCTTCGCGAAATGGCGTCCATGCCTGCGGTCGGCTCGTCCAGCAGCAGAATCTGCGGGTCGGTAAGCAGCGCGCGGCAGACCATCAGCTTGCGTTTCATGCCGCCGGAGAGCTGGCGGATCGTTTTCTTGCGATGGCTTGTCAGCCCGGCGAACTCGAAGAGCTCTTCCGTCTTCGCGCGGATCTGCCGCACCGGCATATAGTAGAGCCGTCCCTGGTATTCCATGATTTCGTCCATGTCCATATCCTGCCGCATGGAATATTCCTGCGTGATGACGCTGACCTTTCGCTTCAGGTCCTGCCGCTGCCGTGTGAGCCGCTCGCCGTCGATGAGGATCTGGCCGCTGCTCGGCAGGAGCAGGGTGGACAGCATGCTGATCGTCGTCGTCTTTCCGGCGCCGTTCGGTCCGAGCAGGCCAAAAAATTCACCGCTCTCGATCCGGAGATTTAAGGAATCGACCGCGGTGAAATTCTCAAATGTCTTTGTCAGGTTCTGAAGTTCGATCATATGGTTTCACGGGCTCCTTCTGATGTATAGGGACTATTATAAGGCCCGTGATAATTTTTTTCAATAATTTTCGGGCAGGATTCCACTATTGTAATTTTTGCCCCATTCCAGTATAGTAGAGACAGAAAGAGAAGGTCTGGTACAGCAATGAAAGAATTTAATACAGCGGTCATATGCAATCCACAAAAACATTATATGGTGGATATATCAGAGAAAATCGACCGGATTGCCGGTCGATATATAGAGGCCGGAAAATATTTTTCAATCAACCGGGGCAGGCAGTACGGAAAAACCACAACGTTGGGGGCTCTGGCCCGGAGGCTCAAGAAGGATTATTACTGCTTTCAGATCAGCTTTGAGGGCGAGGAGGCTATGTTTGAGTCGGAATACAGCATGGCTTCCGGCATTGTGGATCTGATTGGAAAGGAACTGAACCTGGAACAGGTGCCGGAAAAACTGGCAGACAGGTGGAACAGGCCGATTGACGCTGAAAAGCCGTTCCGGGATCTGGGAAGGCGGATTACGGAGCTGTGCCGTGACAGTGATCGGGGAATTGTCCTGATGATAGACGAGGCGGACAGGGCTTCCGATAACCAGATGCTTCTGAGATTTCTGGGAATGCTGCGAGATAAGTACATTCAGCGGGAAATGGGGAGAGATTCTACCTTTCAAAGCGTAATCCTGGCGGGAGTATACGACATCAAAAATCTGAAATTAAAGCTTCGGCCTGATGAGGAACACAGGTATAACAGTCCCTGGAATGTCGCGGTTGATTTTGAGGAGGATCTGAGTTTTTCCCCGAAAGAAATAGCGGGGATGCTGGAAGAGTAGGAAAGCGATTATCATCCGGGTATGGATATTTGCGCAATATCCGAATTTATCTAAGATTATACATCCGGTTATCCGGTTCTGGTGTCGGGCATTTGCAAGCGTCTGGATGAAAACGTCGCGGGGATGGAGGCATTTCCGGACAGGGCGGCTGCGTGGACCGGCGAAGGGGTAGTGGAAGCAGTAAAAATTATAGAACATACCAGGATGCCGCTGTTTGAGGACATGATCAAGCAGTTGAAGGATTACCCGGAGCTGAAGGAGATTCTCCGAAGCATTCTGTTCGAGGGCGCGTCTATCCCTTTTAATGATTATAACGATGTTCTGAATCTGGCAAAAATGTTTGATTATATTAAATCTGTCTCCGGACGCGTGGAAGTTTCCAATCGAATTTTTGAAGTGGTATTGTATGACTATTTCCTTTCTGAAGAGGCGGTGGGAAATGCCACGAACAGGGATGCGGAGCTGAACCGGAGTCAGTTTATTTCAGACGGCAGGCTGGATATGGAGGCATTGCTGTGCAAATTTGCGGAGCATTATTCCTGTGTCTATGCGGATAATGATCAGAGATTCGTCGAAAAATATGCGCGGAAAATATTTCTCCTGTATCTGAAACCAGTGATAAACGGAACCGGAAATTATTATATCGAGGCGCAGACACGCGACGCGAAGCGCACCGACATTGTAGTGGATTATCGGGGCGAGCAGTTCGTGGTGGAGACCAAGATCTGGTATGGCCCCAAATATAACGAGGATGGTGAGAGACAGTTGTGCGAATATCTGGAACAGCTGCATCTTGAGAAGGGATATATGCTGACCTTCAGTTTTAACAGGAATAAAAAGACCGGAGTGCGGCAGACGGTGGTCGGCGATAAGCAGCTGTGGGAAATCACCGTCTGATTCTTCGGTAAATGTTCAGATGCAGACGGGAAAAGGAGCCGTCGGCAGGTCCGGCGGCTCTGTCTTTGCCTTTACAGAGACTCAATATCAATGCCATCCAGCCGCCGGTTCTCATAGATGCGCGTATTCTCCCCGTCCAGGATGTAAGCGCGGTAGATGAGGACGCACATCGGCTCGCCGACGCGCACCGGTCGGCGTTCCAGTGAGCGGTTCGTCGTGAGCTGTATGCCGTTCACGTCGAGCGTCAGCTCGAGATAACTGCCGCGGAAGGCGATATTCGTGATCACGCCGGACTCCGTGTCCGCGATCAGGCTCTTAAATTTCTCATTGTCGCCCTTGAAGGCCTCGACGAACTCGGGGCGGACGACGGCCTGACGGCCTGCCGGGACGTCCTCAAAGCCCTTCAGGCCGCGGAAGTCGGAGAGCACCGCGGAGCTGCCGATGAACTGCGCGACGAAGGAGGTCTTCGGATTCTTGTAGATGTCGATCGGGGCTCCGGCCTGTTCGAGCCGCCCCTCGTTGATGACAAGGATTTCGTCGGCGACCTCCACGGCCTCGTCCTGGTCGTGGGTAACGAAGATGCTCGTGATGCCGACTTGGGAGATCATGTTTTTGAGCCAGAGGCGCAGCTCTTTGCGCACCTTCGCGTCGATGGCCGCGAAGGGCTCGTCGAGCAGCAGAAGACTGGGCTCCGGCGCGAGCGCGCGTGCGAAGGCCACTCTCTGGCGCTGGCCGCCGGAGAGCTGGTTCGGATAGCGCTTCTCGAGGCCGTCGAGCCCGACCAGATGGATCAGCTCCATGACGCGCGCGTCGATTTCGCTCTTCTTTCGCTTCTGCACGCGCAGCCCGAAAGCGATATTTTCATAGACCGTCATATAGCGGAACAGCGCGTAGTTCTGGAAGACGAAGCCGATGCCGCGCTCCCCGGCGGGGACGTCGTTGACGACCTTCCCGTCGATCAGCACGTCGCCGGAGTCCTGTCGTTCGAGTCCGGCGATGATGCGCAGCAGCGTCGTCTTGCCGCTGCCGCTCGGCCCTAAGAGCGCCGCCATCCGGCCTTCTTCGACGCTGAGGCTGACGTCCTTCGCCGCCTCGTAATCGTCAAATTTCTTTGTAATATGGTTTAACTGTACGTACATCTATATCTCCATTCCGCCGCCTTTCATTCAGCGGCAAGTTCCCGTTAAATCCCAGTGGGTTTTCTTATTTCAGCAAGTGGGCTGGTGTATTACGCTTCTTCATTCCGCTTCGCGCGGTACTCCACAACCTGCTTGATCAATAAAATAGCGACGGCGATAATAACGAGCAGCGACGACACGGCGAAGGCCTGCGTGATCGAGTCCGCGCCTCCCGCCATGTAGAGCGCGTCGACCTCGAGCGTCAGCGTGAAGGTCTGCCCGCGTGTCTTGGACACGGCGTAGACCGCGCCGAATTCGCCGATGGCGCGCGCGGCGCAGAGGATCATGCCGTAGAGCAGGGTCCACTTGATATGGGGGAAGGTGACCCTGCGGAAAATCGTGAAGCCCTTCGCACCCATCATCGCGGCGGCCTCCTCCTCGGCGTTTCCCTGCGCCTGCATGACCGGAATCAGTTCGCGTGAGACGAAGGGGAAGGTGACGAAGATCGTCGCCAGCACGACGCCGGGCACCGAGAAGACGAGCGCGATGTCCGTGCCGAGCAGATTGTTGATCCAGTCGATGAAGGGCGTCGCCCAGCCCATCCGCCCGAAGGTCATGATGAAGGCCAGACCCGCGATGACCGGCGAGATCGAGAAAGGAATGTCGATCAGCGTCGAGAGCACCTGCCGCCCGCGAAATTCAAATTTTGTGATCAGCCAGGCCGCGCAGAGGCCGAAAATGGTATTGACCGTCACCGCGATCGAGGCGGCGATCAGCGTCACGCGCAGAGCCGACAGGGTATTGGGCGCGGTGATCGCTTCGACATAGAGCGCAAGGCCGTCCTTCAGTGAGCGGTAGAGCACGATGACGAGCGGCAGCACCAGCATGACGATGAAGAAGACGACGCTGATCCCGATCAGCAGAGCGGGAACAATGGATTTTTTCTGATTTTTCATAAGCGTCCTCCTCCTTTAAGATGCCCTGCGGCCCGCAGCCAGCTGCACCATGTTGATGAAGAAGAGCAGCAGGAACGAGATGATCAGCAGGACGAGCGCGATCGCCGCCGCGCCCTCGTAGTCCGCGCTGCCGGAATTGAGCTTCTGCATGATGACGTAGGAGACGACCTGCGTCCCGTTTTTCTCGCTGTTTCCGGAAATATAGATTACGCTGCCGTACTCGCCGATACCCCGCGCGAGCGCCAGGCCGAAACCGGTCAGCAGTGCGGGCGTGAGCTCGGGCAGGATCACGCGGCGGAAGGTGTATGCGGGGCTTGCACCCAGTGTGGCGGCGGCCTCCTCCCAGGAGGGAGAGAGCTTCTCAATCACAGGCTGCAGCGCGCGCACGACGAAGGGGATGCCGATGAAGACGAGCGCGATCGTGAGGCCGATCTTCGTGTAGGAGATCGAGATGCCGTATTTCGCAAAGAACTGTCCGATCAGTCCCTTGTCGGAATACATTTTCGAGAGCGTGATGCCGGCGACGGCGGTCGGCAGCGCGAAGGGCAGCTCGATCATCGCGTCCATCAGCCGTTTCCCGGGGAAATCGTAGCGCACGAGCACCCAGGCCAGGATGAGTCCGAAGACGCTGTTGATGAGCGCGGCGATAAGCGCGCAGGAAATGCTGGTGCGGAACGCGCGCACGACATTCTGCCGGGTGATCAGCTCTATAAACTCGCTGAAGCTCAGGCGAAACGAGTAGGTCAGGATCGAGGCCAGCGGAATCAGGATGAGGAGCGAGAGCATCGTGATGGTGACGCCCATGGTGAGCCCCCGCCCCGGGATGACGCTCCTGCCCTTCGTATGCCGGGAAGAAGCGCCGGATCTGCGGGCTGTGGCTCCCAGGCTCTGTTCTTTTGATGTGTGATTATTGTCAGTTTGCGTAGATTTCATCGAAAATGGCTCCGTCCTGGAAATAGTCTTCGTATGCCTGATCCCATCCGCCGAAATCGTCGATCGTGCAGAGCTCAACGGAGAGATCAAAGGTGTCGGAGAAGGTGCTGAGAATCTCCTCATTGCCCGGGCGGTAGAAATGCTCGCCCGCCAGCTGCTGCGCCTCGTCGCTGTAGAGATAAGTAAGATAGGCTTCCGCGATCTCGCGCGTGCCGTTCTCCTCGACATTCTCATCGACGATGGCGACGGAGGGCTCCGCCTTGATGCTGACGCTGGGCGTGATCATCTCAAATTCGCCCGGATACTCCTCGATCGCGAGCAGCGCCTCATTCTCCCAGGCGATCAGCACATCGCCCTGTCCATTTTCGACGAAGGTCGTGGTCGCGCCGCGCGCGCCGGAGTCCATGACGAGCACATTATTGTAGAGCGCCGAGACGAAAGCCTTGATCTCATCGACGTCGCCGTCATAGGTGAGATCGGCGTAGTACCAGGCCGCGAGGAAGTTCCAGCAGGCGCCGCCCGAGGATTTCGGGTCGGGCGTGATCACGTCAACGTCCTCTTTTATAAGATCGTCCCAGTCCTGAATGTCCTTCTCATTCCCGGCGCGAACCAGGAAGGTAATCGTAGAGGTGTAGGGAGAGCTGTTGCCATCGAATTCGTCGATCCAGCCCTCATCGATCAGCCCTTCCTCCTCGATCAGCGTGATATCGTGCGCGAGCGCAAGCGTCACGACATCCGCGTCGCTGCCCTCAATAACGGAGCGCGCCTGCGAGCCGGAGCCGCCGTGCGACTGCACGACCTCAACGTCCACGCCGGTTTCTTCCTTATAGTATTCCACGAAAAGCTCATTGTACGCCTCGTAGAATTCCCGCGTGGGGTCGTAGGAGACGTTGGTGATCGTGATCGCGTCGGAGCTCTCGTCTTCCGAGGTGGAAGAGCTGCCGCCGCAGGCGGCGAGGGAGGCTGCGAGCAGCGATATGGTGATTACGAGTGTAAACTTCTTTTTCATAGGAAATCTCCTCTCTTAAAAGGATGTGCAATCGAGCAAACGTTTGCTCTTTAAAGTTGACTGCAAATCAAGTATATGATATTGTATTTTACATATATTATCGAAAAGTACAAGAGATATTTACACAAACGTTTTCTTTGCGTGTTGGAGTTCTGTCGCAGACTTTGGAAAGGAGAAAGCATGTCTTTAAAAAAAATCGCGGAGCTGGCTGGCGTATCCGTCTCCACCGCATCGAGAGTCCTGAACAGTGCCTCGCCGACCTGCGCGTCGCGCGAGACGCAGGACCGCATCTGGGAGGCGGCGCGTGCGATCGGCTATGTGCCGAACGAGGCGGCCAGGAAACTGAAGAAGGCGGCGGGAACACAGACCGGAAGGCAGACGGAAACACGCTCCGTCACGATCGTCATGGCGCGTGTCGCCTCCCTTGAGGCCGATCCCTTCTTTTATGAATTGTTTCGCAGTCTGGAAGTCGAGCTGATGAGGCAGAGTATGGTGATCGGACAGATCCTTTACGCGGAGGAATCGCTCGCGGAAAGTCCGGCGGAAACAGACGGCTTCATCATCCTCGGGCGCTGTTCCCGGCAGCTGCTGGAGCGGGTCAGCGCCTGCAGCCGCAACATTGTCGGAATCTGGCGTAATTCGATGGATTTTGATGTCGATGAGGTCCTCTGTGACGGGGAGAAGGCCGCCGAGCTCGCGATGGGACACCTGCTCGCGCTCGGCCACCGGCGGATTGCCTATATCGGCGACTGCTCCTACGAGAGCCGCTACGTCGGCTACTGTAATACCCTGTTTCGAAATCATATCTCTATGGATTACAGCCTGATCCGACCGACCGACCAGACGAGGGAGCAGGCGGAAGCCGCGTTTCGGGAGCTCCTCGGGCAGAAAACTTCAGGAAAGGCGGATTTCTCCGCGGTATTCTGCGCGAACGACGCGACGGCGGTGCGCGTGCTGGAAATCCTCGCGAAGCAGAAAAAGAAGCTGCGCGAGACGATTTCCGTAATTTCGATCGACGATATCGAGGAGTCGCAGAATACGAAGCCCTTTCTCACGACGATCCGCGTTCCGCGCGACGAGATGGCACACATGGCGGTGAGCCTTCTGCTCGACCGGATTGCGCGGGGGCATAAGGAACCGGTACGGATCGAGTTTCCCTGCAGAATCGTGCAGCGCGAGAGCTGCTATCCCTGCAGGTGATGAGCCCTACTGCGGCCCCTTTTCCAGGATGGCGTTAAAGCGCGTCAGGAACGTGACGGTTGTGATCGCCGCGGCGATGACATCGCTGACCGGCTCTGCGAGAAATACGGCAAAAACCTGGTCCGCGAGAATGTGCGGCAGGATGAAGATCAGAGGAATCAGCAGAATCAGCTTTCGCAGACAGGCGAGCAGCAGGCTGACCCTGGCCTGGCTGAGGGCGACAAAGCTCTGCTGGCAGGTGATCTGGAAACCGAGTGAAAAGATCCCTGCCATATAGATGCGCAGCGACCAGATCGAGTAGTCGATCAGGGCCGCGTCGGAGGAGAAGACGCGGGCAAACGCCTGCGGCGCCACCATCATCGCCAGCCAGAAAACAGAGGAATAGAGGACATTGACCGCGAGCTGCAGCCAGAAGGCCTGCTTTACGCGGTCATTTTTCCGCGCTCCAAGGTTGAAGCTGAGAATCGGCTGCCCTCCCTGGCAGACGCCCTTGATTGGCATGGAGACGAGCTGATTCGCGCTGATGATGATCGTCATGGCGCCGACCGCGAGATCTCCGCCGTAACGTGACAGGCTGGAGGTGAAGCTGATGCTCAGGGCGCTCTCCGTGGCCATCATGACGAAGGAGGAGGCGCCGAGCGCCAGGCAGGGGCCGAGCACCGCCGGCCGGATGCGCATATTTTCCGGCCGCAGCCGCAGAGGCGCGCGCTTTCCGGCCAGAAAACCCAGCACCCAGACGGCGCTGACAGCCTGGCTGAATACCGTCGCGATGGCCGCGCCGCTCACTCCCATTTGAAAAACATAGATCAGAATCGGGTCCAGGATAATATTGAGAACCGCCCCGATGACCGTGGTCATCATGCTGAGGCCGGAGAAGCCCTGCGCGGTGATGAAGGGATTCATGCCCATCACGATGAGCACAAATACGGTGCCGAGGATATAGATACGGGAATAGGCGAGCGCGTAGGGAAGCACCGCGTCGCTCGCGCCGAAAAGACGCAGCAGAACAGGGGCGGTCGCGTACATGCTGACGGTCAGCGCCGCCGCGATCCCCAGCAGGGTGGTGAAGCAGTTGCCGATGATGAGCTCCGCCCGTTCCGGTCTCTGCCCACCCATCGCGATGGCGGCCTTCGGCGGGCCTCCGGAGCCGCAGAGCATCGCGCAGGCGGTGATCAGCTGCAGAATCGGATTGAAAAGGCCGACGCCGGTGAGCGCTGCCGCGCCGACATCCGGCAGATGCCCGATATAGATGCGGTCGACAATGCTGTACAGCAGATTGATCAGCTGTGCGACGACTGCGGGGGCGGCCAGCTTCAGCAGCCATCCGCCGACGCTTCCGCTTCCCATATTCGCCGCTTCGCGCCGCATGCTTCTGTCCTCTGTCATTTTGTCCCGCCTCCTGTAGAAACTCCCAAGCTTAAAAATAAAAGCTGCGTTCCGGTTTGTCAAATCTTATATTTTGATGTTTACATAAAGAAAAAGTTATGATTCCCACAAATTTTGATGATTTGACAGGGCGGAGCATGGAAGTTATACTAAAGGACGAAAACTTAGAAGCGGAGGGGTGGTATATTTATGATAGCAGGGAATATTGCGTACGCGGACCGTTACAAAAAGATGGGCGGAGGGCTGGAGACGGCGCTTGCCTGGCTGGAAAAGAGCGATTATTCGGTTCTGGAGAAAGGAAACGGGCCGCTGGAGATCGGCGGGGGCGTTACGGTTAATCTGTCCCATGTGGCTCTGAAGAAGTACAAGGACTGGGAGGCCCACAAAAAATACGCGGATCTGCATTTCTGCATCGAGGAGGGCGAGGTCATCTCCTGTAAGGACGCGAAGCTGGTCCGGGATTTCGGGGAATACAGCGAACAGAAGGATATCATGTTCGCTCCGGCTACCAATGATGGAGTCCGCGTGCCGATGCGGATGGGCGACTTTGTCGTCGTATATCCGGAGGACGCGCACATGCCGGGCGTGGCGATCGGCGAAGAAAAGACAGTTCGAAAGATTATTGTAAAAATTCCGGTATAAGGGCATTGTGAAAGGCGGGGCGTGAGCTCCGCCTTTCACATTTTCACTACATATCTACATTCTGTATGCTGTTGACTACAAACTGCTTGAATTCCTTCAGCTGTTTGGTCATGAATTTATCCCGATGGTAGACAATATAAAATTTGGCTCTCACTTCCCCAAGCGGAATGGCGCGGAATTCGCCGGTCCGGAGCCTCCGGCGTACGGACAGCCTGGAGAGGACGCCCACGCCGTGTCCGGCCGCTACGGCGTTTTTGATGGCCTGCGTGTTGTGGCACACCCAGGAAGCGTGCCAGGGAATATCAAGGGCGGCCATGGCCTTCTCGAACTGGACTCTGGTATTGCTCCCCTCCTCGCGGACAATGTAATCGGCGGCCTCCAGATCCTCGCGGGTAATCTCTTCCTTTTCATAGAAGGGATGATTGCGGCCATAGACGGCCACAATCTCCGATTCGGCAAACAGCTCGCTGACCAGGGACGGGTCGGAGATCTGCCCCTCGATGAGCGCGATGTCGATATCATTGTTCAACAGAAGCTCCTGGATATTTTCTGTATTCTCGATATAGACCTGATAGGAAATATCCGGACTGATCGTTTTGTAGGAGCTGATCAGGTCGCTCAGAATGCTGGTGCCGATCGTGACGCTGGCGCCGATGCGAAGTCTGTTGACTGACGCCGACTGCCGGATCTCGCTCTCGATCCGGTCAAACATATCCACCAGATAGACGGAATGCTGATAAATGGTTCTTCCCGCGTCCGTCAGATAAAGCTTTTTGTTCAGGCGTTCGAAGAGTTTTACTCCATACCATTCTTCCAGCTCGCTGATCGTGGCGCTGATGGAGGGCTGCGAAACGTGCAGCGCTCTGGATGCGTGCGTCATGTTCATGTACTTACAGACTTCATTGAATACCCGTAAATGTCTGATTGTCATGGTAAGTTCTCCTGTGCAGAAATAGAAATCCTCCTGAAATACCCCTCTATTATAGTGAATTTGGGAAAAGCTTGCAAGAGCACTTTGCGGGAAAGAAAAGGTGGTCAATTTGCCTTAAAGTAGAAAATTTAACAGGCGTTTAATGTGAAAAATAACGATAACCAAAGCTTATGATAACGATCGGATTGTCGTATTTTACAAATGAATCGAAACTGGGTTAAGATATAGGCACAGAGGGAAACACGACAGAGGAAGGGGGTAGTTAGGATGCCGGAAGTGGTTACGATAGGCGAGACGATGGTTGTCTTCGACAGCGTGAGAGCCACGAGGCTCAGGTATTGCACGAGCTTCAAGTGCCGCACGGGCGGCGCGGAGACGAACACCGCGGTCGCGCTTACCAGACTCGGACACACGGCAGGATGGATCAGCCGCCTCGGCGAGGATGAGTTCGGACACAAGATCATCAATCTGTACTGGGGCGAGGGCGTGGACGTGAGTCACGCGGAGCTGATACCGGGCGAGATGACGGGAGTGTTCTTCCGCCAGAGACTGGAGGGCGGCGAGAATAAGAATTTTTACTACCGGAAGGGCTCGGCGGCCAGCAAGATAAAGCCGGAGGATCTGGATGAGGATTACATCGCGGACGCGAAGATTCTCTTTGTGAGCGGCATCACACTCGCGATCAGCGAGGACGCCTGCCGGACGGTGGAGCGGGCGATGCAGATCGCGAAGGAGCACGGCGTGATGGTTGTCTTCGACCCGAACCTGCGCCTGAAGGTCTGGTCACTGGAGCAGGCGAAGAAGACGATTGATCATCTGATGCCCTATGTGGACATTGCGCTGCCGGGAATTGAGGAAGGCGAGCTGCTCTACGGGACATCCGACCCGGACGAGGTGGCGAGAATCATTCGCGGCTACGGCGTAAAGACCGTGGTGATCAAGGTGGGAGCGGACGGCTGCATCGGCTACGACGATGCGGGAAAGCATGTCTCCAAGGGCTTCCACGTAAAGAATGTGGTGGACGCTTTCGGAGCCGGCGACGGATTCGCGGCGGGTATCCTGGCGGGAGTTCTCGAGAACCTCTCCCCGGAAGAGACCATGAAGCTGGCAAACGCGGTGGGAGCGATTACGGTCAGCATGAACGGCAATATCGAGGCCTATCCCACCAGAAAAGAAGTAGAAGATTATGTCTCCGGAAACCAGGAGATTAATCGATAAAAAAATTATTTTACAGGAGGAACAAAATGGATATCAAGAAGTTTTCAGGAGTTTACCCGGCGGTGATCACCCCCTTCCAGGAGGATGGAGAGGTTGACGTACCCAAGCTTGAAAATTACATCAACTACCTGGTAGACAAGGTAGACGGCCTGTTCGTAGGCGGCTCCTACGGTTCCGGCCCGCTGATGACCGAGGCGCAGAGAAAGACGGTCGGCGAGACGGTTATGAGAGTTGCGAAGGGCAAAGTTCCGGTTATCCTTATGATCGGTGCGACGGATACCCAGACCACGATCAAGCTTGCACAGCATGCGGAGTCCATCGGCGCGGATGCGATCGCGGTTATCACCCCGTTCTACTATCGTCACACGAAGGACGTTATCATCGAGCACTACAGGGCTGTGATCAACTCCACGAGCCTTCCGGTCATCCTTTACAACAACCCGAAGTACACGAACTTCTGCGTGACCGGCGACCTGCTCAAAGAACTGGCTGATATCGGACTTCAGGGCGTCAAGGACAGCTCCGCGGATATCGCTCTGTTCTACGACTTCATGGCGAAGGTTGACAACGAGGGCTTCCTGTTCCTGATCGGCTCCCAGACCCATCTGGTACCGGCAGTTGTCGGCGGCGCACACGGTGTTGTATCCGGTCTGTCCAACGCGTTCCCGGGCTTCATCAAGGAGATCTACGAGAACTGCAAGAGCGGCAACTTCCAGAAGGCGAGAGACATGCAGCTGAAGGCGAACCTGCTTCGTTCCGTGACCGGCGACGGCATCCCGGTTCCGTTCTATCATGCAGTGCTTCCGATGCTCGGCGTAGATATCGGTGTTCCGAAGAAGCCGTTCCTTCCGAGAAGCGAGGCTGAGTGCGCTAGGATCAAGAAGGCGCTCGTTGAGACCCAGATGATCATTGGCTAAGGACCTTCATTATTTACATACAGCTTTTATACAATTCCGGGTGGGTTTGCCTTGAATGGCAAGCCCATTCAGAATACTTGGGGTAAAGGAGAAGCTTATGGCAGGGTATGAGAAAGAACTGGCTTTGCTGGAAGAAGAGATGAAGATGCTTACATTCCGGCGTTTTCTCGCCTCGGATGCATACGCGCTGGGGCAGAAGATGGTACAGAAGGCGAAGGACCGGCAGGTGCAGCTTGCCATGATGATCCGCGTGAATCAGAAAATGCTGTTCTACTATGCATTTGACGGGACAGATATGAACCATGAGCGCGCGGTCATGCGCAAGACGAACGTGGCGGACGCTTTTCGCTGCCCTTCTCTCAGGATTTTTTATGAGCTTCAGAGTACGGGCATGACGATGAAGGACAGAGGGAGAGACCCGATGGATTACCTGGCGCTCGGAGGAGCGGTGCCGATTCGCCTCGAACAGGCGGGAGTCATCGGCACGGTCTGCGTGTCCGGAATGATTCATTTTTAAGATCATCATTTCACCATGGATTGTATGATGGAATATCTGATGGAAAGTGGGTCTGATATTCCTTAAGGGGGAAATAAGATGATAGGAAACTTTATACTGTCGGCAGTATTGCTGATACTGTCGGGTTACATACTGACGGAGAGCGCTTCCTTCCCGAATCTCGGGGGCTCGACGTTCGCCGGTCCCGGGTTCTTCCCGAGTCTGTGCGCGGGGTTTTTCATCTTCGGCGCGGTCGTGATACTGATCATGGAGATTTATCGTATCGTGACGGTTCGCGAGGGGGACAAGACCTATGTGCAGATGGAGATGGAGAAGGTCTCCGCTGTCTGGGCGCGGATCAAAGGAAATGTGGTCGGCGTGGCGCGCATGGTGGCGCTTCCGGTATTGATGTTTGCTTACGGAAGACTTCTGAAGGTCTGGGGATTTGAGATCTCGACCTTCCTGTTTCTGGTGCTGGGCATGCTGGTATGCGGACAGCGGAAGATTAAATATCTGATCATCGTGCCGCTCGTGGCTCTGGTGATCGTATATCTGATCTTTATCCGGTTCCTGCATGTGTCCATTCCAACGATGTTTCTGTAAGTGCCAGGGTGAGAAAGGAGAAAAAATAGAATGAGCAGTATTATTTCCATGTTCTCTGTGCTTTCCCCCATGACGGTGCTTCTGACATTCGCGGGTGTGGTACTGGGAACGGTCGTCTGCTCGATTACGGGTCTGACGGCGACGATGGAGGTTGCGGTGCTGACCTCATGCACCTACGGGACGGAGGCGGCTAAGGCGAGTGCCATGCTGCTGGGTATTTTTGTATGCGGAGTGGAGGTAGGTTCGATCTCCGCGATTCTTCTGAAGGTGCCGGGAACCTCATCGGCCATCATGACGACGCTGGACGGCTATCCCATGGCGCAGAGAGGAGAGGGCGGCACCGCGATCGGCATCGCGACGATCTCGAGCTTCTGCGGCGGCATCATCAGCTGCATCTTCCTGATTCTGGGCTGCGCGAAGCTGGCCGATATCGCGGCGAAGTTCGGCTATCCGGAGTATTTCGTGATCGCGCTGTTCGGCCTGTGCATCATCGCAAACACGGGCGGCTCCCTGCTGAAGGGTCTGCTCGGCGCTTTCCTGGGCGTGTTCAGCACGATGGTCGGTATGGATACACTGACCGGCATCACGCGTTTCACGCTGGGATCGAAGAGCCTGATCCGCGGGCTTGAGATGGTTCCGATCCTGATCGGTCTGTTCGGCGTCTCGGAGATTCTGAACCAGCTCTTTGACATCAAGAAAAATAACATTAAGCATGAGAGCATTGGGAAGGTCTTTCCAGGCTGGAAGCTTCTGAACAAGCTGAAGTGGACGATCCTGAGAAGCTCCCTGATCGGCACGATTGTCGGAGTGCTGCCCGGCGCGGGCGGCCCGATCGCTGCCTTTGTCGCGTACAACACGGAGCAGAGTCTTTCCAAGGAGCCGGAGAAGTTCGGCACCGGTATTCCGGAGGGTATCTCGGCGCCGGAGAGCGCGAACAACGCGACGGTCGGCGGAGCCCTGGTTCCGATGCTGGCGCTCGGTGTCCCGGGCGACGGCGTGACGGCGATCATCATGGCGGCCTTCGCGATTCACGGCTTCCATCTGGGCCCGACGATTTTCTCGGAGTCCCCGGAGATCGTGTCTACGGTATATATCTACACGATCGTTGCCAATATTTTCATGGTGACCATCGGCCTGATCGCGGCGAGATACTTCGCGCGGCTGGTCAATACGGACAAGACGATCCTGATCCCCATCATCCTGATGGCCTGCGTCATCGGATCCTATGCGGCGTCCAACAATGTATTTGACGTCTATGTCATGATCTTCTTCGGCGTCCTCGGATTCCTGATGGAGAAGGTAGGGGTTTCGACATCGGCCTTTGTACTCGGACAGGTTCTGGGCGATCTGATGGAAACAAACTTCCGTTCGGCCTTCACGATGTCGCAGGGAAGCTGGTCGATCTTCTTCCGTCCGATCACGATGGTATTCTGGGCTCTGACGGTCATCATGGTCGTCGTACCGCAGATCAATAAGATCGTGAAAAAGAAGAAAGCAAAAGCAACTGATGCTCAAAAATAAAAATGAAAAAGGAGGTAGTATCATGAAGAGAAAGGTTGCATTACTTATGTGCGTAGCCATGCTGGCGGCCGCGATTGCGGGCTGTTCTTCCAGCAGCTCCAGCAGCAGCTCGTCCGACACGACGGAGGAGAGCGCCGCGGAGGAGACAACGGAGGCCGAGGAGGCTGAAGAGGCGGAAACCGAGACGGTGGCGGAGACAGATTTCCCGACCGACCAGATCGAGATGATCATTCCGCAGGGCGTAGGCGGCGGCAGTGACCTGATCGCCCGAGTGCTCGCGCAGCAGATTGAAGAGGAACTGGGCGTTACTGTAGTCTGCACGAACCTGGACGGCGGTTCCACATCGATCGGCCTGCAGGAGCTGGCGGATTCCGAGCCGGACGGCTACACGATTGCGATGACCATGACGAACCTTGCTACTCTGTCGGCACTCGGCTATTCCGAGCTGACCGCGGATGATTTCGAGGCGATCTGCGGCGTCAACTATGACGCGGCTTCGATCATGATCCGCACGGATGACGAACGCTTCAGCAACCTCGAGGAGCTGGTCGCCTATGCGAAAGAGCATCCGGGCGAGCTGAACTGGGGTACCGGCGGAGCAGGCGGTATGTGGCATATGGCCATCCTGAAGTTCTGTGACATCGCAGGCATCGAAGTGAACATTGTTCCGAACGCGGGTGGCGGCACCGGAGTCGGCCTCTATCTGGCAAACGGCGACATCGACGCGGCAGTGTTCAGCCCGGTGGACTGCATGGCGCAGATCGAGAGCGGACAGATCACGCCGATCGTGTCCATGACGGACGAGCGCATGGCGAGCTTCCCGGATACGCCGACGGCGATCGAGGAGGGCTATGACATCGAGGTGTACTCCACCAGAGGATACATTGCGCCGAAGGGCACCCCGGCTGAGGTAATCGCGGTTCTCGAGGATGCGTTCAAGAAGGCGGTCGAGAGCGACGAGTATGTTGAGTTCATCGAGTCCCAGAGTTCCAATATCCGCTGGCTGAGCGCGGAAGAGTATACGCAGTGGATGAAGGACGAGGTTGACACCTATGTGCCGATTCTGGAAGATGCGGGACTGGCAGTAAACTAAAAAATCGGAAAGGATAAGCCATTTATGAGTTATCGTCTTTATATAAACGGAGAACTTGTAGAAGGCGCAGGCGCGGTGAGAGACGTGTATGACCCCGGCACTGACGAGGTCATCGCGTCCCTGGCCGGGGCCAGCAGACAGCAGACGCTTGACGCGCTGGATGCGGCTCAGGCCGCCTTTCCATCCTGGTCGGCCATGCCGCTCGCACAGCGCGGACAGTGGATGGAAAAGCTGCGCCTTGCCCTGCTCGAGCACCGGGATGAGATCGTGGATCTGGTCGGCCGTGAGGCCGGAAAACCGGCGTTCGCCGCGGGCAGAGGCTTCAATACACTCTGTGATTCCCTGAAGTTCTATTATGAAGAGGCCTGCAGGGTCTATGGCCGGGTTACGCCCGATTACAATACGGACTACAAGACCTGGCACCTGACGCAGTACAAACCGGTGGGCGTCGTCGTAGGGCATCTGGCCTGGAATATGCCGATGCTGAACCTGGGCGGAAAGCTCGGCCCGGCGCTGGCTTCGGGCTGTACCTGCGTGATCAAGCCCGCGTCCGTCACGCCGCTCTCGGCGCTGAAGGTCGGCGAGATCGCGCATGAGATCGGCTTCCCGGCAGGCGTCATCAATATCGTCAGCGGTACGGTGGACGATGTGGCGAACACGCTGAATTCGAGCCCGATTCCGAAGCTGATCACCCTGATCGGCTCCACGGACACCGGACTGCAGTGCGTGCGCAGCGCCTCCACGACGGTGAAGGGCTTCTCCCTGGAGCTGGGCGGCAACGCGCCGGCGATCGTCACGGAGAGCGCAGACGTCGAGGCGGCGGCGAACTTCATCGCGGGCCTCAAGATGAACAACTGCGGACAGCTCTGCACGAGCGCGAACCGTGTGCTGGTCCATGAGTCGGTCGCGGACAGATTCTGCGCGATTATCAAGGAGAAATTCGAGGCCTGCAGGCTGGGCTGCCACGATGAGCCCTGCGACATGGGACCGCTGATCACGGCTGCCGAGCGCGACCGCGTGAAGAAGCTGATCGACGACACGGTCGCCGCGGGCGCAACGCTGGTATGCGGCGGCGAGATTCCGGATCGGAAAGGCTATTACCTGACGCCGGCGCTTCTGACAAACTGCACGAACGATATGCCGCTCTGCCAGAAGGAAATCTTCGGACCGGCGCTGCCGGTGATTGTCTATCGCACGCTGGACGAGGCGATCGCGATCGCGAACGACACGGATTATGGTCTGTCGGCCTACGCCTACACGAAGAATCTCGAAGAGGCCTTCCGGCTGTACAAGGAGCTGGATGTCGGCGAGGTGTTTATCAATGTCTGGGGCGGCGGTTCTCCGCTTCCTTACCCGCACGCGGGAGCAAAGCGCAGCGGGATCGGCGCGGACTTCTCGACGGAGTCCCTGATGGAATATTTCCGCGTGAAGCGCGTGTGCATGACCCCGTGATCCTGCCTGGTTCCCGGGCAATACGAGAGAGGTTGCTATGAGCATAAAAGCGGTTGTGACAGATCTGGACGGCACCTTGCTGACCATGAAGAAAGAATTGACAGAGGATAATGCCCGGGCGCTGGAAAAGTGCCATGAACGCGGCATTCTGGTAATTCCCGCAACCGGCAGAACGATCGTGGGGGTGCCGGAGTTTCTGAAGGCACTCCCCGCTGTTCGTTATCTGATTCTGACCAACGGTTCCAGAGTGATGGATCTGCGGGAGGGAAAAACGCTGAAGGCGCACCTGCTGGACCAGGAGAAGGCGGCGGATATTCTGAGTTATGTGAATCAGTTTCATATCCTGTATGACGCCTACATCAACGGCAGAGGCGTATCCGAAACCCGCTTCCTGGAAAATCTGGACGACTATGGGATCGAGGCGCCGATTCAGGCAGTGATGCGCAGAACCCGTTTTCCGGTGGACAACATCATCGAATATGTGCGGTCCAGTCCCGATAAGATAGAGAAGATAAACAACTATTACGACGATCTGGAGCTCAGAGCGCGCGTGCGGAGGAAGCTGGAGCAGGACCCGGAGATCACGGTTACCTGTTCGCTGTACAATAATCTGGAGATCATGAACGCGGAGGCGAGCAAGGGGGCTGCCGTGCTTTTCCTGGCGAAGTATCTCGGGATAAAGCCGGAGGAGATCATGGTCTGCGGAGATTCCGACAACGACAGTACGATGATGCTTCCGTCCATGAAAAAGATAGCCATGGGGAATGCCTCGGACAGCATCAAAGCGATGGCGGATTATGTCACGGACACGAACGACCGCTCCGGTGTGGCCAGAGCGTTGGAAAAATTTGTATTTTCATAGAATCTGTGTGACAGAAAGGAGAAGCTGTATATGAACGTGCTGATTCTCGGCGGCGTGGCCGCAGGAACCAAGACAGCGGCGAAGCTGAAGCGGGAAAATCCCGGCTGGGATGTGAAGATCCTGACGAAGGGAAAGGATATTTCCTATGCGGGCTGCGGACTGCCCTACTATGTGGGCGATGTGATCCATGAGAAAGCGGATCTGATCGTCAATACGCCGGAAAAATTCACAGCGCTGACGGGCGTGAACGTGCAGGTGGGAGTGGAGGTCACTTCGGTCTGCCCGGAGAAGAAGTCCGTGGAGGCGAAGCTGCTCGAAAGCGGAGAAACGAAGACATACGGCTATGACAAGCTGGTCATCGCGACCGGAGCCTCGCCCTTCATCCCCGATATTCCGGGTCTCGATCTGAAGAATGTCTTTACGATGCGCACCCCGGACGACGCGATCGCACTGCGGCAGGCGGTGGAAGAAGGCGGCATCAAACGCGCTGTCGTGGCCGGCGGCGGCTTCATCGGTCTCGAGGTGGCGGAGAATCTGTCCGCGAAGGGCGTGAAGACGACGGTGATCGACTTTGCGCCGCATGTACTCCCGAATTTCCTCGACCCGGAGATGAGCGAGTATGTGGAAAACAAGATGTCGGACGCGGGTGTGATGCCGATGACCGGCGTCGCGCTGGAGGGCGTGATCGGAACGGATAAGGTGGAGAAGGTGCAGACCAGCAGGAGAGCCATGAAGGCGGACGCGCTGGTGCTGGCGATCGGTATCCGCCCGAATACAGCCTTCCTGAAGGATTCCGGCATCGAGATGTTCAAGGGCACCATCCTGACGGACGAGTATATGCGGACCAATATTGAGGACATCTACGCGGCGGGCGACTGCGCGATGGTACATAACCGCCAGAGCGGCAAACCGGCCTGGTCCCCGATGGGCTCGACCGCCAATATTTCCGGACGTCTGCTGGCGAAAAATATGGCCGGGGCAGAGCTGTCCTACAAGGGCGTGCTCGGGACCGGCGTGGCGAAGCTGCCGGGCGGCGTCAACGCGGGCCGCACAGGCCTGACGGAGACCGCGGCGAAGGCGGAGGGCTATGACGTGATCACCGCCCTGTGCGTGGTGGACGACAAAGCGCACTATTATCCCGGCGCAGGCTCCTTCATCGTAAAGATGACGGCGGACAAGGCGAGCGGAAAGCTCCTGGGCGTGCAGACGCTGGGCAGCGGAGCCGTGGATAAGATGACGGATATCGCGGTGACGGCGATCTCGCTCGGCGCGACGGTCGACCAGCTGGCCACGATGGATTTCGCGTACGCACCGCCCTTCTCGACGGCGATTCACCCGATCGCGAACGCCGCGAACATTCTGCTGAACAAGATGAACGGCGAGCTCGACTCCTTTACGCCTGTGGAGTACGCGGAAGGAAAGGCGGAGGGATACCGGATCATAGACTGCGCGATCCAGCCGTCGATGCCGGCTTACCCGTATCTTGACGTGACAAAGATCACCGGCGAGGTCGAGGGCTATGGCAAGGATGAGAAGCTTCTCCTGGTCTGCAGCAAGGGCAAACGTGCCTACCTGACGCAGAACCGTCTGAAATACTACGGTTATACCAATACAAAGGTGCTGGAAGGCGGCACGATCTTCAATACCGAAGTGGCGGAGCAGGATTAAGCATATAAAAACACAAATATGAGGAGGATACGATCATGGCATCATCATTGACCATCAATGACGAGAATGAAAAGAAGGTAAAAGCACTTGGTTTTCTGAACAACAAGGGAACCGACAATTTCTCCGGCCGTATCATCACGGTGAACGGAAAGGTCACCGCGGAGCAGATGGAGTGCCTTGTAGAGGCGGCGAAGAAATTCGGCAACGGTGTTATCACATTCACAACCCGCCTGACGGTCGAGGTACAGGGAATTCCCTATGATAAGATCGAGGACTTCCGCGCGTATATCGCGAAGGCCGGCCTGGAGACGGGCGGAACCGGTTCTCTGGTAAGACCGGTGGTTTCCTGCAAGGGCACGACCTGCCAGTATGGTCTGCTGGACGCGTTCGGCCTTTCGGAGGAGATTCATGAGAGATTTTATAAGGGATATCACACGGTGAAGCTTCCGCACAAGTTCAAGATTGCGGTCGGCGGATGTCCGAACAACTGCGTAAAGCCGGATCTGAACGATCTGGGAATCATCGGCCAGCTGGTTCCGGCGTTCGACGAGGACGAGTGCAACGGCTGCAAGAAGTGCTCGGTCGTCACGGCATGCCCGATGGGCGCGGCGAAGACGGTCGACGGCATTCTTGAGATCGACAAGGATATCTGCAATAACTGCGGCCGCTGCGTCGGAAGCTGCCACTTTGACGCGCTGACCGAGGGCACGAGAGGCTACAAAATCTACATCGGCGGAAGATGGGGCAAGAAGGTCTGCCACGGCACGCCGCTCAGGAAGGTCTTCACCACGAAGGAGGAGGCGCTGGACGTGATCGAGAAAGCCATCCTTCTGTTCCGCGAGCAGGGAAAGACGGGCGAGCGTTTCGCCGCGACCATCGAGCGCCTGGGCTTCGAGAACGTGGAAGCGCAGCTTCTCTCCAACGATCTGCTGGAGAGAAAGCAGGAGATTCTGGACGCGCAGCTGCATCTCGTGGGCGGCGCGACCTGCTAAGAGAGAAAGGTTTTGATTTTTCAGATGGCACAGCATATAATGAGTACATATGGGTGCCGGAACTGTATGTTTTAAACCTGAGAATGGATGCGAGGAAGACAGGGAGTTTACAGGCCCCCTGTCTTCTTTGCGTGATACGACAGGAAAGAAGGGAAGAACTGTGTTCGGAGAATGCCATGCCCATGCGATCATGGACGGAGTCAACTACAAAGCGGCGGTCGCCCTGCATGAGACGGGCGTCTGCGAGACGGCGGTCCGCCGGAACCTGGAGGCGTACCGTGCCGCGGGCGTTACCTTTGTGCGCGACGGCGGGGACGCGAGAGGCGTGTCAAAGCGCGCGCGGGAGCTCGCGCCGGAGTACGGGATCGACTACCGGACGCCGATTTTTGCCATTCATAAAAGGCATCATTACGGCGGTATCGTGGGACTGCCCTTTGACGACTGGGCGGAGTATGAGATACTGGTGCGGCGCGCGAAGGCGGAAGGCGCGGATTTCATCAAGATCATGGTCAGCGGCATTCTGGATTTTGCCCGTGCGGGCGTGCTGACGGAAGAGGGGCTTGACCGGGAATCCATCCGGCGGATGATCGATACGGCGCACGATGCGGGAATGGCAGTCATGGCGCACTGCAACGGCGATCGCACTTGTTTTTACACACTGGAGGCGGGCGTGGACAGTCTGGAGCATGGATTTTTCATGGAGGACGAGACGCTCGCGCTGCTCGCGGAGCGCGGGACGGCCTGGCTGCCGACCTTCGCGCCGGTGGCCAATCTCCTTGGACACGGGCGCTTTCCGGAGGCGGAGGTGCAAAAAAACCTCGCCATGCAGGCGGAGCGGGTGAAAAAGGCGGCGGCGCTGGGGGCGCACATCGGCCTCGGCAGCGACGCCGGAGCATGGATGGTGCCGCACGGGCAGGGAACCGTGGATGAATATCAGGAACTGAAAAAAGCAGGCGTCTCTGACCAGAGTATTCAGGAGACGGAGGAGCAGGTGCGGAGTCTCTTTCATAGATGACGTTCATCCCAATAAAGAGTTCCAAATCAGAAAAATTGTTACAGGGCTTTCCGCGACAATGGGTGGATAGACTGTGAAAACAACATGTTTCAGAATTATCTATTATTCGAGGAACAGCGTAAGCAGATCAGCGAACGTGTCAATCTCATAGTCTGCCCGCTGCGCTTCTCCATATCCGTAGGAAGCGAAGCAGAAGGCGGCTCCGGCCTCCTCCGCCGCGACGCGGTCCGCGTCGATATCGCCGACGTAGACCGGCTTTTTCAGCTGATAACGGTCCATGATCAGACGGATGTTCGGCCCTTTGACCAGTCCGGTGTCCGCGGGGCAGAGATGGTCTTTGATGAAGGGCGTGAGTCCGGACTTTTCCAGAAATATCTCAATATAGCCGGCCTGGCAGTTGCTGACGATGAACAGCGGAATATGCGCCGCGAGCGAGCGAACCGTGTCGGCCACGCCGGGGTAGAGCATGTCAGGCTGCGGCTTCTGCAGGTGTTTCTCCTGGCAGGCGATGCATTCCCCGATCAGAGCGTAGCGCTCCTCCGGGGCAAGCGACGGGAAGACCGCGTCGGCGATCGCCGGAATAGGCCGTCCGAACAGGCCGCGCAGCTGCCCGGCGGTGACATGGGGCGAATCCATCCCCCGGGCCGCGATGGCGTCATTGTAGCCGTCGGCCGCGACCGGCGTCGCGTCCCAAAGCGTGCCGTCTACATCCAGAATGATACCGTCCGTCTTCATAAAATCGCTCCCTTATGTTATTCGCAGCAGGTTCTGCGGTATTTTCACCTTTTGTGGGCTCACAATGCCCATTGTGGGCTGCCCGCTCCTCATTCTACAAAAAATGTTGAGGAAAATCAAGTATCTGTGATATACTTGACTGCGGAGCAGGAGATGGACAAATGTTGGAACAGATTGTAAGGCCGCTGCTCACATGGTATGATGAGCATGCGCGTTCTCTCCCCTGGCGGGAGGAGCCGACGCCCTATCGCGTGTGGGTGTCGGAGATCATGCTGCAGCAGACGCGCGTGGAGGCGGTCCGGCCTTATTTTGAGCGCTTTCTGCAGGCGCTGCCGGATGTGCGGGCACTCTCGGCATGTCCGGAGGACGAGCTCCTGAAGCTGTGGGAGGGCCTTGGCTACTACAATCGCGCGCGAAATCTGAAGCGGGCCGCGCAGATCATAGTGGAAGAGTATGACGGGCAGTTCCCCGCGGACTACGAGGCGCTCCTCGGACTTCCGGGCATCGGCAGCTACACGGCGGGCGCCATTGCCTCGATCGCCTTCGGGATTCCGGTGCCGGCGGTCGACGGAAATGTGCTGCGCGTGATCTCGCGCCTTATGGCGAGTTACGACGATATCCTGAAGCAGTCGGTGAAGCGTGACTTTGAGCGGCGGATCCAGGAGATTATTCCGGAAAATCGGGCGGGAGATTTCACCCAGGCGCTGATCGAGATCGGAGCGCTCGTCTGCGTGCCAAACGGAAAGGCGAAATGCGCGGAATGTCCGCTTACCTCACTTTGCCGTGCGCGTGCGCTGGGCGTGGTGGATGAGCTGCCCAGGAAAAAGAAGCCGAAGGAGCGCCGCATCGAGGAGCGTACCGTACTGGTGCTGCGGGAGGGCAGCCGCGTGGCGATCCGCAAGCGCCCGCCGAAGGGGCTGCTGGCCGGTCTCTATGAGCTGCCGAACGTCGAAGGGAAGATGACGGAGCGCGAAGTGCTGGAAACGCTTCGCAGATGGGGACTTGCCCCGCTGCGCATCCTGCCGCTCGCCGACGCGAAGCATGTTTTCAGCCACGTGGAGTGGCACATGAGCGGTTACGCGGTGAGCCTGGAGGAGACGGACGATATGGAGGAGAGCGGTCTGCTTTTCATTGAGGCGGAGGAGACACAGGAGCGCTATCCGATTCCGGCGGCCTTCGCGGCTTACGCGGGATATATGAACATTACACTCGGACAGGAGAAATACGAGGAGGAGAAAGTGCATGTTTGACAGCATCATCATCGGAGCCGGCGTGGCGGGCTCTGTAGCGGCCAGGGAGCTGGCGGAATCGGGGCGCAGCGTGCTCGTGCTCGAGCAGCGCGGCCATATCGGCGGCAACTGCTATGACGAGCCGGACGAACACGGGATTCTGGTCCACCGCTACGGTCCCCATATTTTCCATACGAAGGAGCAGCGGGCCTACGACTACCTGTCCCGCTTCACGGAGTGGTACGCCTTTGGCCACGAGGTCGTGGCGAACGTGCACGGAAAGCTGATTCCGGTGCCCTTCAATCTGAATACGCTGCATATGGTTTATGATGAGGCGAAGGCGGATGAGCTCGAGAAGAAGCTGATCGAAGCCTTCGGCGAGGGCAGCCGCGTGCCGGTGCTGAAGCTGCGCGAGCATGAAGACCCGCAGATCCGCGAGATCGCGGAGTTTGTCTACGAAAATATTTTCCTTCATTACACGATGAAGCAGTGGGGACAGACGCCGGAGGAGATCGACCCGGCGGTGACCGGGCGCGTGCCGGTGCTGATTTCCCATGACAACCGTTATTTCCAGGAGCCGTATCAGGGCATGCCTCTGCGCGGCTACACCGCGATGTTTGAGGCGATGTTCGACCATCCGAAGATCACGGTGCAGACGGGTGTGGATGCGCGCACGCGCATTTCCATCCGGGAAAAGGAAGTGCTGCTGGACGGCGCGCCTTTCGCGGGCGAAGTGATTTATACGGGACCGCTGGACGAGCTGTTTGACTGCCGTTTTGGCCGTCTGCCCTACCGCTCGCTGCGCTTTGATTTCGAATATTTTGATCAGGAGGATTTCCAGGGGCACAGTGTGGTAAACTATACGGTGAGCGAGGATTTCACGCGGATCACGGAGTTCAAATATCTGACCGGACAGAAAGCGCCGGGTACGACGATTGTGCGGGAGTATCCCTTCGCCTATACGGGTGCGGCGGGTGAGATTCCCTATTATTCGATTGCAAATGACGCGAACCAGGCGCTGTATGAGCGCTACCGCTCGTTGCTGAACGGCGTTCCGCAGGTTCATCTGCTCGGCCGTCTGGCGGAGTATAAATATTATAATATCGACGCGATGGTGCGGAAGGCGCTGGAGCTGACAGAAAAGATCAAGAGTACGAGAGAGGTGCGAGAATGAAACTGTTATCCATAGCGGTACCCTGCTATAACTCGGAAGGCTATATGCGAAACTGCATCGAGTCTCTTCTCCCGGGCGGGGAGGACGTGGAGATCATCATTGTGGACGACGGCTCCACAAAGGACCGGACGCCGGAGATCGCGGACGAGTACGCCGCGAAATATCCGGGCATTGTCAGGGTCGTTCACCAGGAGAACGGCGGACACGGCGAGGCGGTCAACACCGGCCTGAAGCACGCGACCGGCGTCTACTTCAAGGTCGTGGACAGCGACGACTGGCTTGATAAGGAAAATTATCCGAAGGTGCTGGAGCGGCTCTCGGAGCTGGTGCGTGCCGGACAGACTGCGGACATGGTGCTCTGCAATTACATTTACGATAAACAGGGAGTAAAGCACAAACGAACGGTCCGCTATACTTCGGCGCTGCCGCAGGACACGCTGTTTACCTGGAAGGATGTGAAGCACTTCCATCTGGGACAGTATATCCTGATGCACTCCGTCATCTACCGCACTCGGATGCTGCAGGACTGCGGGATGGAGCTGCCGAAGCACACCTTCTATGTGGACAATATTTTCGTCTACTATCCGCTGCCCCATGTGAAGACACTCTACTATATGGACGTAGCCCTCTATCATTATTTCATCGGGCGCGCGGACCAGTCGGTCAACGAGCAGGTGATGATCAGCCGCGTCGACCAGCAGATCAAAGTCAATAAGATCATGATCGACCAGTATGACATTGGAAAAATCCGGAATAAAAAGCTGCGGAACTATATGGTCAGCTATCTGAACATTATGATGACTGTATCCTCGATCATGTTGATCCGCTCCGGCACGCCGGAGAGCCTCGCGAAGAAAAAAGACCTCTGGCAGTACCTGAAGAAAAAGGATCGCCGCCTCTACTATCGCCTGTATTTCAGCATTTTCGGACGTTCCATGAACATCCCCGGCAAGGGAGGGCGCAAGGTGTCCGTCGCGCTGTACAAGTTGGCGAACCGGGTGATGGGCTTTAATTGATTTTACCGCCTGAAAAGTGTAGGAATTCCGAAAAGATCCGCCTGAAAAATGTAAGAATTCCCAAAAGATCCGCCTGAAAAATTGGAAACACCGCTGGAAGGTTGAAAAATACTCTGAATAAGTGTAAAATATTTTTAACATTTCTAAGGATGAGTACAAGGAGGTACCTGTGAAAAAGTTGAACAAAACCGGAAGAGTCCTGTCGATCCTGTATCGACTCATGCGTGGCGAAAAGATCACGATCCCGGGAGGCGCGGAGGAGTATGAGGTCTCGACCAACAGCATCCGGCGGGACATCAGCGCGATCCAGTCCTTCCTGTCGGAATATCGTGAGCTGACGGGAAATCTGGAATTACTGCGTGAGAAGCCGAGGGGCGATTCTCGCACTTATCGCCTGTCGAGTCAGGACATGATACAGGCGTGTGATCTGCTTTTGATCCTGAAAATTCTTCTCGGCAGCCGGGCATTGGATAAGCAAAGCCTGAGCAGCCTGCTCGAGAAGCTGGCTGTTTACAATACGAAGGAACAGCAGGATTTCCTGCGGGAGATTTGTGAACGCGAGCTGAACGACTATTACCCGGATGAAAAGGATGCAGGAGCCAGCATTGCGGAGCGGATGTGGCTGCTGGAGGAGGCAATCCAGAAGGGACAAGCTGTTCGCGTCGTGTATGAGGGGCAGGACGGAGAGCAGGAGGCTCTGGTATTATATCCGATCGCAACCCGGTTTGACCGCTCTTATTTCTATCTGCTGGCGTGCAGGGCTGACAAGGAAGACAAGACAGTAGTCCATTTCCGTATGGACCGGATATGTGATGTGGAGCCGCTCGAGGAGCCGATTCCGGTCGGCCTGGAGGAGCGCCGGAAACTTGAACCGGCAAAGCAGGACAATTAGAATATGTTCATGAGCGAAGGCGCCGGACAGCGGGTATTGTAAAATATCCGCTGTTTTTGGATGACATGGAAAATATGACTGGATGAAAATTACAAATATGTAGGGTTGAAATTGACAAATCTATATGGGTGAGATAACTTGAGCGATTACAGTTGTGCAGTCAAATTTCCCCTGCCAGGTATCACGGACCTTCATGCTGCGATGAATATAATTCAGAACCTGTTTTTTGTGAAGACTCCACTCCGGCGCTTCCAGAATCGACCGCGGTCCGTCTCCGGTCAGGCGGTGAATGACGATGTGCGGCGGCAGGAGTTCCATGCAGCGAATGAGGATGTCCATGTATTCCTCCATGCTCAGAACCTGAAACAGATGTTTCTGATAGTCCATATAGAGATCCGTTCCTCTCAGAACATGCAGCAGCTGAAATTTCACACCGGAGATGGGCATCCGCGCAATGTAGCGGACGGTAGAGAGCATGTCGTCCGACGATTCGCCGGGCAATCCCAGAATCACATGGACAATGACTTCGATCCCACGCGCAGTCAGTGCGGCTACGGCCTGGTCAAAGACGGACAGGGAGTAGCCGCGCCGAATGTATTCTGCCGTCTGCGGATGAATGGTCTGCAGGCCAAGCTCCACCCAGACAGGCTTGACGGCGTTCAGCTCTTCGAGTAAATCCAACACCTCGCGCGAGAGACAGTCCGGTCGGGTGGCAATGGAGAGGATAGCGATGTCCGGACGGCTGATGGCTTCCTCATAGACGGAGCGCAGATATTCCACCGGAGCGTAGGTCCCCGTATAGGCCTGAAAATAGGCGATGAATAAGCTGCCGGTCTGTTTCTTGGACAGTTTCGTTTTTGCCTGTTCAATCTGTTCCGTGATCGTGAGCCTCCGATCTGCGGCGAAATCTCCGGAACCGCCTGCGCTGCAGAAGATGCAGCCCCTCGTATCCAGCGTCCCATCACGGTTCGGGCAGGTAAAGCCGCCGTCGAGCGCAAGCTTATAAAGCTTCTGTCCATATCTGGACTTCATTTCAAAATCGAGAGAATGATAGCGTTTGTCAAGCCACATGGAAGGCGCCTGGTCTGATCCTTTCTTCATCGTCTGGTCAAACTGTATTGTATACATTTTATCGTGGCATATCATTGTTTGCAATACAAAATCGGATTTTCACATCGAGACGGTGAATGAAATGTGAATTTTCACCTTATAATAATGAAGTAATTCAGATTGAAGTTGGAGAGGGCAGCTATAAGCCTTATTATCTGAAATCCAGGGTAATGAAGCCCAGTGGCGTTTATATTCGTCAGGGTGCATCAAGCGTACAGGCATCTTCGGATCAAATTCGCAGAATGATCAAAGATTCTGATGGCGATGTGTTCGAGGAAATGCGTGCAGCCCCGCATCGAAGTGACCACCAATACATTCAAACTGGTGCCGCCTAACATGAATGCCAGCGATTCTGTTGCCCAAAATGTGCCGGAAACAATTGAAAAAGTACCTGTGATAGTTACTCCGCAAATGAAAACGGTAATGGTTTAGAAAGACTTCACAGGATATCCGCCGTTTTTTTGATGAATAAGTAGAGACTGCGTAGTAGAATAATTTTGTTGGTGGTCAGATGATGTTTATGGTATACTCTAAAGAGAAATTTGCAGGAGGCTGGTGCTATGGGAAACTGCATAGAAGATCTGGCTTTAAATGATGACATTATTGAAAAGGTAAAAGACGAGGCCACAAAGATGATACGTCAGTTAATGAAAGATGACGTAATAGAAATCATATTATATGGCTCCTGTTCCAGAGGAGACTATTCGGAAGACTCCGATATTGATATAGCGGTCATTACCGGATGCGATCGTATAGAAGCAAAGAAATACGACGATGGCCTTGCCGGTATAGCTACGGCTCTGGCGATGAAATATTTCGCGGAGGTCAATTTTGTGAGTTTACCATTTTCGGAGTTCGAGCAGAAAAAGGCGTGGTATGCGTATTTCCGGAATATTGCGACTGAAGGCGAGGTAATCTATGGATGATGTAAAGAGAAGGGCGAGGTTTGAAGATAAGAGATTAGTAAAGTGCGCCGTCGTTATTTGCTATAGTTTGTAGCGAGTGATGCTTCTCCAATTTTCCGGGAATCCCATTGCATTTAACAGCACTGGCTCTGTAAGCGTATGGGAGTGAATTAAAACTGAACTGATTAATTTTACAAGCTGCTTCTTAAAGTCAATAAATTCAGATCTGGGAAGCAGATAACGGAAAGCAATTACAACGGAAAACAGGTCGGATTTTCCCAAAATGTATTGGTTCCCTTTTCTGGGAATGCCAAGCTTTCTGTGGAGTATGGTATCCGGCATATCCACACGACAGCGGAAAGGACAGCGGAAAGAATAAAACCGTTCGTTGTGAGCGCAGACATTCCTGTAGTAGGTAAGTGCTTTCAGGTATTGCCCCAGTTCCTTCTCATTCACACCGTTAAAATGAATACTGATTTTTGCCTGTACACTGGTTTTCAGGAAGAAATACATTTTTGATAACTGTCCGAAGGTCAGGGTGTTCATCATAACCCAGAGAGGAACATTTCTATAGGTATTTCTCTGATAGACAACGTAGGGGTGATTAGTGTTGGAATGTGCCTCGATGGTGAGCATTTGAATCAGACGCTGGATATTCGCGCTGTTCTTTCGAGAGTTATTGTAGTTAGCCGCATTCAGATAATCCTTTTCCATGTGAGAGTAGGTTTTGGAAAAATGGTAAGAAATCAGAGAACGCATTTTCTGCTCAATATGGCAAAGGTACTTGAAAAACAGCGCACGGAGAGATTCATCAAAATAATAAAGTTGTATAAGATCATCGAACGTCGTGCCAGGACGGTACTGGCGTGTCATTGGATTATAAAAGAGCTGCTTATAACCGCCGATCAAGGCATAGTAGCTGATGTTTGTCAAAGTATTCTGCGCATGGACGGGGTCTGTGATCAGTAGCTTTTTTTCCTCTGTCAGCTTTGCAAGCTGTTCGGTATAGGTCAGAAACGGCTTTATCTGTTTTTTCAGCATTTTTGCATCTCCATAAAAGAAAAAGGAGGGCCCGCAGGTCCTCCTTCCGGTCGCAGGCATCACAAGTTTCTGCAACCTGATCACTACGGTTATCTTAACAGTTGCACCTGAGAAAGTCAATACTTTCCGGACGCATTTGCAGGGATAACCGCATAAATATTATATAGTGAAGGCAGATCATTTATGCATTAGTTTTCTACTAAGTATTTGCGATTACCATTCGTCGGAGGAGGAAAACAGGGAAATTGACAGCTGAGCAGGTAATGAATAGCAGCCTTGGAGGTGTCAAAGCCTGAACGGTTGGAGCGCAGGAGATGAAGGAGTTGAGGCAAATGCAGACAATATTTACGCAGGAAATGAAGACAGAGCTGGTGGATGGTCTGCGTCGTATTTTTGAAGATGATATTTTCCAGATCATATTATATGGCTCAGTTGCCAGAGAAACGGCAGCGATGGATAGTGATATAGACATTGCCATAATTTTATGGACAGAACTGGATGCGCAAAGACGCGAAACATTTATTTCCTGGGCGTCTGATATGGATATGAAGTATGAATGTGTATTCTCTATTATTGATATAGAGAAGGAACGCTTTGATGAATGGGGAGATATCCTTCCATTTTATAAAAATATCCGGAAGGAAGGGGTGACCTTATGGAAAGCCGCATAAAGGAGCTGGCGAAATACCGGATGGGAAGTTGCTTTCCCATCTCGGACATTCCTTGCATTTCCGGAAAGTCTATGATATACTCTCGAAGTCCGGAAAGCCTGAAACTAAGGCGTTTCCGGCAAAAGAAACTGGTCAGTTCGAAACCTTCCTGACCTAAAATAAAACTAAAGGAGACAACTGAATATGAAGGAAAAGAAGACACTGTTTCTGACCCAGGCCGCGCTGATCGCGGCCGTCTACGTGGTACTCTGCGTGGTGTTCGCGCCGATCAGCTACGGGGAGATCCAGGCGAGAATCGCCGAGGCGCTGACGGTTCTGCCGTATTTCACACCGGCGGCGATACCGGGGCTGTTTATCGGCTGCCTGTTGTCGAACATCGTCGGTGGGAGTATCCTGCCGGATGTGATCTTCGGGAGTATCGCGACGCTCATCGGCGCGATCGGAACCTGGAAGCTGCGCGGACACCGTTTTCTGGCGCTGCTGCCGCCGATTATCTCGAACACGCTGATTGTGCCCTTCGTCCTGCGCTATGGCTATGGGACGAACCTGCCGATTCCGTTTATGATGCTGACAGTTGGTATCGGGGAGATTCTCGCGATCGGAGTGTTGGGGAGCATTCTTTTGAGCGTGTTGCTACGCTATAAGGGTCTGATTTTCCGCGGAGATGCCGCGGTGTAAACGGTCTTTTCAAGGGCTGCCGGAGAAGCTGTTCCGGCAGCCTATTTTTTCATTTTGGAGTCGAAGACCAGGCTCGCGAGATAGCCGAACACGAGCGCGGCGCAGGTACCGGCGGAACCGGCGGTGAAGCCGCCCTTGAAGACGCCGACCAGTCCTTCTTCATCCACGGCGGTCTTTACGCCTTCCCACAGCACATTTCCGAAACCGGTGAGCGGCACGCTGCCGCCAGCCCCCGCATAGTCCAGAAAGGGCTTGTAGACGCCGATCGCGCCGAGAGTGGCGCCGGTGCAGACCAGCAGCACCATGATGCGTCCGGGCATGAGCTTTGTCTTTTCCATCAGAATCTGGACGAGCGCGCAGATCAGCCCGCCGATCCAGAAAGCATTGATATAGTCCATCGTATCACCTCTTTTGCAGTATTTCCCGCATCGAGGGAAAATATGTGGAAGGGAGGGATGGAGATTGCGCCAGGAATAATAAAGAGGCCGAATTTTCAGCTGAATTTTCACGAAAAAACAGTTGACACCCAAAAGCCGCTATGATAAGATATTCAAGTCGCGAAACGCGACGGCAGTAAGCTGCTGTGGCTCAGTCGGTAGAGCGTCGCATTGGTAATGCGGAGGTCACGGGTCCGATTCCCGTCAGCAGCTTGGTGTGAGAGAGGAAAAACCTTGAAATTTAAGGCTTTTCCTTTTTCCTGTTTTGGGGAAAATTTAGTACGGTTAGTACGATTTACATAACATTGACATTATTGTAACCGAAAATCTCATTCCATTTTGACTCTTCAATCTGGTTGATCTTAGAATTTCTGATGTAGTGATCGGTCGTTGTTATGTGCTTATGTCCTGCAGCTTTCTGTGCCTGTGCGAGACTTCCACCACAATTAACAATCTTGGTTATATTGGTAAAACGGATCTTGTGGCTCGAATAATAAGTAACACCTGCTGATTCACAAAACCGTTTTAACCACCTGTTAAACTGGGTTGTCAGTAGAGCGTGTCCATTTTCCATGAAAACAAATTCACTAAAAGGATCATTCCTGCGCTGTTCTTTTAAAACAGTATAAGCAAGGTCAGACATATGTAACATACGCTGTGATTCTTTTTGACGTCCTTTTAAACTGTCAGTCCAGACATAAATCTGTTTTCCATTTTCATCCCGTGTCCGGCGCATAGAACTGCCAATATAAATTGTGCGGTCTTCAAAATTGATGTGTTCCCATTTCAGAGCTTCCACCTCGCCGACGCGGACACAAAGACAAAACATTAAAACAATCGCGCGGGCATAAGTATTTGATTTTTCAAGAGCCGCTTTAATAATGGCGTTGCATTCATCATCTGAATAAACGGCTTCATTTGAAACAGTCTCTTTACAGATCAGGTCTTTCGTATTCACCTTACGGGCGACATTATCAGAAACATAGTCAAGGTCAAGAGCATAATCAAAAATATGATTCATAAGGGATTTTACATTATTAAGCGTTTTCCTAGTAATTGCGGCGTGTGCTGTAATGGCTCGGTAAAAGCTCTTTAATGTAGAAACCTTAATTTCACATATAGGAGTTTTTGAAAGTGCAGTCCCCTCAAGAAATTTCTTCCAGTCGCTTTTGTAATGGTCGGATGTATCAAATGATCTATGACCTTCCTGTGCCAGTTCTTCAAAATCAGAAATCCATTTTTTATAAACGACTTCAAGCGTGAGATCATCCGCTCCGTAATAGTAGGCATAAAGCCCTTTCAATACATCAATTTTGTTCTTCCTGCAAATCTGAATGGGAACATAAGTTTTATAACGTCCGTCCTTTGTCTTATAGATTTTTTCTAGATCAAATTTACCCTCCAGTGCCTTTATATATTCGCGTTCCAGCATATTTACATAAGCAGAACCACCATCTATTATTTTAGCTTCTTTATATGCGTTTTGCAATCCTATGATTAAATCTCTGTTGTCCATAAATAAAAAATCTCCATTCATTTATTTATGGGAAATATGTGTTGATTACGATCTAAAGGAATTTCAGAAAAACCTATATATAGAATTTGCC
>JAJBTX010000082.1 GCA_020860645.1 Lachnospiraceae bacterium
CTGTAATAAATGTAATAAGTTTGTAATAAATTAATTTTCAGAGCCGGACATTTTCGATTCTGGCTCTGAAATTATCGCATTTTCTACGGGAGGTTTCAGATGTTTAAGAAGGCGATGTTCTCGATTCTGCTCCTGGCCATGTGGCTGGGACTGACCGGCTTTACCGGTCTGGGCAGCGAGAGCGAAGATATGTGGATGAATGTCCTCAGTGATCTGACGGAAGAGGAGATCGACGAGGCGCTCGCGAGCACCGAGTGGGCAGACCGCGTGATGGCGAATGTGGAGGAGTCTGTCAACGTCCGCGAGGAGACGAGCGAGGATTCCAAAGCGGTCGGGAAGCTGTTCAAGGGAGACGCGGGCGACATTCTCGAACAGGCGGACGGCTGGACAAAGATTCAGTCCGGCAATGTGATAGGCTGGGTCAGGGACGAATATCTGGCGTTCGGTTCGGACGCCGCGGCGCGTGCTGCGGAAGATGTATCGAGGATCGCGACCGTCGTGGTGGAGACGCTGAAGGTGCGCGCGGAAGCCAATACGGATTCTAAGGTCATTGATCTGATTGGCTGCGGCGAGCAGATCGAGGTTGGCGAGGAGGCAGACGGCTGGCTCGAGATTATTTACTCAGACGGGGACGTGTATTATGTCTCCGCAGAGTATGTAGAGGTGTCCTGCGAGTACGGGCAGGCCAAGACGATGGAAGAGATCGAGGCGGAGGAAGCCGCGCGCAAGGCAGCCGAGGAGAAGGCAAAGCGGACGACGAACCTCGGCGCGATTGCGGCCTCGACGGATGAGGTGACGCTTCTGGCGTCTCTGATCCAGGCGGAGGGCGGCGGCCAGCCCTATGAAGGCAAGGTTGGAATCGGCGCGGTTGTCATGAACCGGGTTCGCAGTGCTGGTTATCCGAACACCATTCAGGCGGTCATTGCGCAGCCGGGGCAGTTTGGACCTGCGGCGAGCGGAAGGGTGGCGCAGATCATGGCTTCGGGTCCGAGCGCGAGCTGTATCCAGGCGGCGCAGGCAGCGATCAACGGCGAGACGACCGTCGGCACGGCGACGCATTTCAAGCGCGCAGGCAGCGCGAACGGTTATGTTATAGGAGATCATGTTTTCTATTAAGCATGCTGGCCATATGAGCCTCACAATCTTCGCAAAAAATGAAGCAAAAAAAGAAAGATTTTGGGGCTTGCATTTTAAATAAACATATGGTATAGTAATGCAGTCGGCACGAAAGCCGCATGGTGGATTGGTCAAGGGGTTAAGACGCCGCCCTCTCACGGCGGAAACAGGGGTTCGATTCCCCTATCCACTATTACACAGGAGCACGAAGATCACAGCAAAGGTCTTCGTGCTCTTTTTCTGCCGAAAATCTTTTAATCTGTCTAAGCCGTCCTTGTTTTATCCGATGCGTTTTGCTATAATACAATAGGGTTAAAAGTGCTTGAAAAGGAGGCTGACGGTTCCTATGATGACCTTCATTATTTATGTCGTTATTATTGTACTGATCTTTCGATACACAAAGAAGAAGAGGGAAGGCAGCTCCGGCAGTAAAGCAAGTGCATCGGATACGGTCAGGCAGTCGTCGCCGTCCGCTTCGGCCATGACGAAAGCGCCGAAGCAGCCGAAGCCGAAAAAGCAGAAGGCGTCGGCCAGACCCAATCAGGAGAGAAAGACGAAGCAGACTGTGCAGGAAAAGCAGTATAGCGCCAGGACGCAGGTCTCGAGTGACAACTGCAGCTATGAGGCGGCCTATTCGAAAGGACAGCCCGCCAGACTGGGGCTTCGCGGCGATTATGGGGAGGAAGTCCGACAGGGACAGATCTGCGTGCGCTGCGGTTATTGCGGCGCGGAAAATCTGGTTCCGTCAGGGAGCAGAGAGCATTATCACTGTTATTTCTGCTGGGAAAAATTATAAGGGGACACTTATCTTATGGGAAATATAGCGATCATGACGGACAGCAATAGCGGCATTTCGCAGGAGTGGGCAAAAGAGCTGGGGATCTATGTTCTGCCGATGCCGTTTACGATCGATGGGAAGGAATTCCTCGACGGAGTTACGCTCTTTCCGGAGAACTTTTTCGCCTATCTGGAGCAGGATGCGGATGTGTGCACATCCCAGCCTTCGCCGGAGGCTATTACGAAGATGTGGGAGGAGCTGCTCAGGACGCATGATGAGATCGTCCATATTCCCATGTCGAGCGGACTCTCCGGCAGCTGTCAGACCGCACGGATGCTGGCGGAGGATTACGGCGGAAGGGTGCAGGTGGTTGACAACCAGCGTATCTCCGTCACACAGGTCTGCTCCGTTCTGGATGCGATTCATCTGGCTGAGGCCGGGAAAAACGCGGCTCAGATCCGGGAAGCCCTGGAGAGAGAGGGGCTCGAGGCCAGTATCTATATTATGGTGCCGACGCTGAAGTATCTGAAGAAGGGCGGCAGAGTGACGCCGGCCGGGGCGGCGCTCGGTACGATGCTGCGACTGAAGCCGGTATTGCAGATTCAGGGTGGAAAGCTGGACGCTTTCGCGAAGGTGCGCACGGTCAACGCGGCAAAGCGCACGATGCTGGACGCCCTGCACAAGGATATGAAGGAACGCTTCGCGGGTGCCAGGATGCAGTTCGCGATCGCGCATACGCGCAATGAAGCGGCCGCGCAGGAATTCAAAAAAGAGATTGAGGCGGAGTTTCCGGAACAGACGAATATTCTGGTGCATGAGCTGTCTTTGAGCGTTGCCTGCCATATCGGGGCGGGAGCCCTGGCCTGTGGCTGCGCCAGAATAATGGAAGTTTAGATAGAAAAGAGGGTATGATCCATTGGACAAATATGAGTATCGTCTGAAAGCGGAGCAGATAGAAAAGCTGGTCAAAAAGAAGGATTATAAAACCGCAGCGAAGATCGCGGACTCGATCGACTGGCGGCGCGTGCGCAATCTGAACATGCTCTATACCGTCGCGGAGGTCTATGAGGCACTGGAGCGCTATGAGGACTGTATGGAGATCCTGAATATCGCCTATGACCGCGCTCCGGTGGGACGGATGCTGCTGTATAAGATGACGGAAGTGGCGACGAAGATGCATCAGTTCAAGGAAGCGATCGCCCTCTATCGCGAGTTTGTGAAGGCCGCGCCCCATGACCAGAGCCGTTATATTCTGAAATATCAGATCTATCGTGAGCGCGGTTCCGCTGTGACGGATCAGATCCGGATTCTGAAGGACTATAAAACTTATGAGTATCAGGAGCGCTGGGCTTACGAGCTGGCCAGTCTTTACGCAGAGGCGGGGATGGAAGAGGACTGTGTCCGCGAGTGTGACGAGCTGATTCTGTGGTTCAGCGAGGGCGAGTATGTCCGCAAGGCGATGGAGCTGAAGCAGAAGTATCAGCCGCTGACCGCCGCGCAGCAGGAAAAATACGATAATCCGGGCAAATCTGCCATATCCGGCGACGATTTCAAAGAAACGGAGGTCGCGGTCAGTGCCGGTAAATTCAGCACGATGGATCTGCAGGCGGAGCTGGCGGCAAATCTGGACGAGCTGCTGCAGTCGCAGGCGACCATTGATATCCCGGATCTGGGAGAGGAAGAGCAGAAGCAGCCTGAGCCGGAACCAGCCATGCAGGAGCCAGAGGAGAAAGCAGAAGAGGAAGAAATCGGAATCGAGCTGGTGGAGCTGAGCCTGGATGGACCGGAGGAAGCCATTCCGGAGGAGAGTATCCCCGAAATTTCCGTGCCGGAGATGGAAGCCGTGCCGGAAGTGGAGCCGATACCGGAATCTGAGCCGAAATCAGAACAGGAGATAATACCTGAGTTGGAATCGCTTCCGGAGGCAGAAGCTGTGCCGGAGATTGAGGTGATTCCGGAAGCCGAGTCGGCGTCGGAGGCAGAGCCGATGTCTGCACCGCAGGTCGAACCGGAAGAAGATCTGGCGCCGGAGTTTGAGCTGCTGTGCGATCTGGAAGACCTGCAGGAAGAAGCCGCGTCGGCCTCGACGGAGCCTGAGCCGGAGGCCTCGGAGCAGACCGAGCCGGAGTCTGTGGAGCCGGTAGAGTTGGAACCCGTGGCGCTGGAACCGATAGAGCCGGAACCTGTCGAAGCGGACATTCCGGAGGAGCCGCAGGCGGAAGTGCCGGAGCCAAAGTCTCAGACCGGCTCGCTCTCCATACCGGATGTACTGGCTGAGTGGGAGGATCAGAAAGCGAAGACCGAGGCCATTCTGGAGGCGGGAGCTGAGAATGCGCAGGCGCGTAAGGAGCGGGTGAAACAGGAGACCGCGGAACTGATGAAGATCATTTCCGGGGCGACGGCGGAGGTCCCGGAGGATGTGCGCCAGATTCTGGACGAGATCGCGCAGGAACAGCAGGAGGCGGCGTCTTCTGTCGTGACGGAGGATGATCTGCCGCAGGATGTGGATAACGCGGAGGAAGAGGACGAGGAAGCCGGAGAGCTTCTGCAGGACCTGGGAAATTCTGTGACCGAAGAGAAAAGGGGACCGGTATCTTCCGAGACGGCGTCCCTGAACACGATCCAGGAGCTTGAGCGTTCCCTGGCGGCGCAGACGGCGGAGAAGGCAGTGAAGGCCGGACATCTGACGCGGGAGCAGGCGCGTCTGTTCACCTATTTTACCTCCGTGAGCGGCATGAGCAAGCAGCTGTCCGGGCTGCTGAAGGGAGCCACGGATGAAGATAAGAGCAATTCCGCCAACGGGAACCTCGTGATTACCGGTCCGCGCGGAAACGGTAAGACGACGCTGGCGATCGACGTGGTGAAGGCGCTGCAGAAGGAAAAGCGGATCGAGGGCCGGAAGCTTGCGAAGGTCAGCGGAAAGAAACTGAACTCGAAGGACATTTACGAAGTCTTTTCCAAACTGAAGGGCGGCGCGCTGATCATTGAAAGCGCGGGCGGCCTGTCGGATGAGACGCTGGTGAGCTTAAGCCTTGTGATGGAGGGCGATACAGGCGGTCTTCTGGTGATTCTGGAGGATTCCGCGGAGGAGATTGACCGCATCTTCCTGAAAAATAAGAATTTTGCCTCAAAATTTGATTACACGATCGATATTCCGATTTTCAGCAACGATGAGCTGGTGAATTTCGGGAAGTCTTATGCGCTGGAGGCGGGATACGCCTTTGATGAATTCGGGGTTCTGGCGCTGTACGACCGGATTGGCAGCCGACAGACGATTGATCACAACGTGACGGTGGCCGAGGTCAAGGATATTATTGACGCGGCGGTCGAACACGCGGAGCGGAACACGATCGGGCATATGTTTGCCCGCATTACCGGGAAAAATACGGATGAGGACGGAAATCTCCTGCTGAAAGAAGAAGACTTTTAAAAAGCACTTCCGGCGATCGGAAAAATCGCCGGAAGTTTTTTTAAGAGTTGCATCTGCGCTACTGCACGGCAGCCTCCGCAAAACCGGTGTCGACCAGCTCCCCGTAGGGCGTCCATGCGTCCAGTTCGCCCGCTTCCTGCAGAATGTTCTGCAGGAGCTCGAAACTTTCCTCTTCGAAAATCAGATTTTCCTTCCAGGTATCCTGCTCATAGTAGCGCGTGACGATTGTCGTGATCGTGTCGAGATCAGTCTCCGCAAACTGCGGCTGGATGACTTCCGCGATCTCGGCGGGTGTGTGGGTCTGTACATAGTCCATGCCCTTCTGCAGCGCATTCGTGAAGGCCTGAACGAGCTCCGGATTTTCGGCGAGATAGCTCTGCTTTGCGCAGTAGGCGGTGTAGGGCACATAGCCGGACGCTTCGCCGAGCGAGGCGACTACATAGCCCTCGCCCTGCTGTTCGAGCGCGGTGGCACTCGGTTCAAACTCGACTGTGAAGTCGGCGTCGCCTCCTGTAAAGGCCGCAGCCGTCGAGCCGAAATCTATGCTCTGGTCGATCGTCAGGTCTGTCGCTGGGTCAATTCCGTTTTTCTTCAGAATGAACTCAAAGACCATCTCCGGCATGCCACCTGCTGTCACTATAGCAATGTAAATATTCGTCCGACAGCTCTTTTGCGCTGTTTCCTGCGGAACCCGGTGTATAATTGCAGGCAAGCGCCGCGATTTTCTCCTTTGACTTCAGAATATTGTAAGGCCTCCGCGGATTGTCTGCGTTTTCCAGAATCCCCAGCTCTTTCATGAGCCTGATGTAGGGCAGGATACTTTGCTTTGTCTTTTTCCACCCGAGTGCTGTAATATGTTCTGATAAATACTTTGCGGAGGTGTAGCCGCGTTCGTCCTCGCCGATCAGCTTCAACACGATGGCAATGATGGTATTTTCCCGGCGGTTCATCTCCCTGGCGGGACTGTACGGGATCAGATGGGACAGACCATATTTCAGCGTGATCTCCGGCATGCCATCCTCATCCACTTCAATCCGTTCTATCAGCAGCTCGATATCTTTTCGGTTAAGCGTTCCGTCAGCGATAATCGTATCCATCACATCCAGCGCGTTTTTCGGTTTGTCTTTTGTGTCCGGCGTTTCCGCAGCGGTTTCATCCAGTTTTTTCAGCTGCGTTTCCAGACTGTGGATCCGGTCGAACAGATTCTTCTGCGGAGAGTCGTAGGCCTCTTCTACCAGCTTTTCACTTCCCGCGGCCGCCGCCAGATCCCTTACCTTCTGCGTCAGCAGCAGCTTTAACTGATTTTTGTGGTCGTCAATTTCGATAGATAAGTCCTGACGTTTCTCTTCCGGAGACTTTTTCTCCGTTTCAAAATCCTTCTGATCATAGGCGGCGATTGCCTCGCATAAGGCGTTCCGGCACAGTTTGATACAGGTCAGGATATCTTCCATCAGATCCCCTTCTTCAATCAAATGCGCCTTTGCGCAGTAGCGCCGCCCTCTGGTATTATAGGTCGTGCAAATATAATATTTCCGTTCACGGTCGGCGGCATCGCGCTTAATCGGCGTGAGACGGCTGCCGCAGTCCTTGCAGAAGAGGCAGCTTCCGAACGGACTGGGATTTTCCGAGCCTGGCCGCTGCCAGCGACTGCCGCGGTAATTTGTCCGGTCTCGCTTCTTCTTTAATTCCTGCACCAGAGCGAACGTCGCCTTATCAATGATCGCCGGGTGATGATCTACAAAAACGCACTGCTCTTCCCCAGGAACGCGCCGGTCCTTCCCGTGGACGGTGATCCGCGCTCTTTTCTTCAGTCGAAAGGTACCGATATAAAAATCATTATCCAGAATATCCTTAACCATTCCGTCTGACCATCTGGAAGCGGGCGCCCTTTTCGACACCCGTCCCGCTTTCAGCTCGCGTTCCCGCTGTATCATGGAAGGAGTCGGCTTCCCCTGTTCGGTCAGATACACAGAGATCCTGCGGTAACCGGAACCGGAAAGATAGAGGTCGAAAATTTCTTTTACCACCTCGGCTTCCCGGGGCACAATTTCCAGAATGCTTTTATCCTTTTCGTTTCTCTGGTAGCCGAAGGGCGGCCTTGTGATCAGAGTTCCCTCTTTTTGTCTGGCGCCAATGGCCAGTCTGATCTTCTTGCTGGTATCCTTTACATAGCGCTCATTGAACCAGGTCTTGATGCCGACGGTGTCGTCGCCGGGATCCATAGAGTCATAATTATCGTCGACGACGATCAGATGCTTCCCGCGTTCCTGAAATTCATCCAGCAGAAGAAGAACTTTCGCGTTATGTCGGCCCAGGCGCGAGAAGTCCTTCACATAGACGGTATCAATGTCCCTGTCCAGATCCTCTATGAGCTGCCGGAATCCCGGGCGATCGAAAACGTAACCGGAGACGCCGTCGTCCTCGTACCAGCGATCGATCATTACTCCCTGCCCGGCAGCGAACTGGCTGATGATCAGCTTCTGATTTTCTATGGAAACATAGTTTTTGTGGTCGTCGTCCCGGGAGAGACGGACATAGCCTGCGTTCATACGCGCTCCTTCTGAATGGAATTTTTCTCCGGAATTTTCTCTTGGCAGGGCAGCCCGTATCGACTATAATAGGCTCCGAGGTGAAAAGCATGTATCAGTTTTTATCAGTCTTTAACGGCGTTATCTGCGCCATCATGATTACGATCAACGGGACGCTGACGGAACACTATAATGTGTACACCGCCTCGGTCATTATACATATCGTGGTAACCCTTTTTGCGGCGCTGCTG
>JAJBTX010000083.1 GCA_020860645.1 Lachnospiraceae bacterium
ATGTTAAACTTTTATTGGGAATCGTCAAGCAAAGGAGATATAGAAATGCCAATCATCAGTGCATTTAGGGGAATTAAAATCTATATTTACTGGCGTGATCATATGCCGCCCCATTTTCATGCATCCTATGGTGGATTCGAAGTTCTTGTTTCTATTGAAGAGCTGGAAGTTATTGATGGAGATTTTCCATCCAAACAGCTAAAAATGCTTTTGGGATGGGCTGCTTTTCATCAGGAAGAATTACGCGAGAATTGGGAGCTTGCTCGAGAAAAGCAGGAATTGTTTGCAATTGAGCCGCTGAGATAACCATAGTCTGGAGAGTGATATTTTGAAGAATTCAATCGATTTTTATTTGTCCAAAGGCCTGGATCAGAGAACCGCGGAGTATTTTTCAAGTGGCCGGAGAAAAATCCTCAACGTTATCCCTAATGATGATTATACTCTGACCCTCGAATTTGATAATGGCGAAAGAAGGCTTTATAATGTTGCTCCGTTAATACAAAAAAATACGGTGTTTGAGGCGCTTTCTGATAAAGAGCTATTCAGCAGAGCTTATATTGATGAGCAGCAC
The DNA here is from genome assembly GCA_020860645.1 of Lachnospiraceae bacterium. Lineage (GTDB taxonomy): Bacteria > Bacillota > Clostridia > Lachnospirales > Lachnospiraceae > Hominiventricola. The sequence continues at coordinate 572 of JAJBTX010000083.1, forward strand.
GCTGTCGCGTGGGATATAGATCCCTCTGTGGACAGCAATCTGATCTGGAATAATAAGATCGACCTCTGCCCGGACAGCTGTTATCTGGACAGCGTTTCTATAGTCTCCACTTCTGTTTAATCATTAACCAGATTTTGTATTTTTCCAACCTTATGACCTATCAGAGCAGCAGTCGCAGCAGGAAATATTCATTTATAAAAAAGGAACCGACATACAGCCGATTCCCTTTCTCTTTGTCTGCTAAACTTTCCTGTGCCCAAGTATTCCAAAATGCAGGTGTCAGGCACTTTCATATATGGTAATACGTTTTTTCATTACATGCGCTTCCTATACCTCGCTGCCCGGCAGTTCCTTCGGCCGCGAGCACTCCCGCAGAAGCAGCATGAACTCGTCGCCCGTGATCGTCTCCTTCTCATAGAGATACTTCGCGATCGCGTGGAGCTTGTCCTTGTTCTCCGTCAGAATATCCATCGTGCGGTCGCACTGCCGCTTCAGCAGCTCCTTCACCTTCTGGTCAACAACCGCGGAGGTCTCCGCCGCGCAGGCCAGGGATGCGTCGCCGCCCAGGTACTGACCGTTCACCGTCTCAAGCGCCATCATGCCGAACTCGTCGCTCATGCCGTAGCGCGTGACCATGGCGCGCGCGAGCTTCGTCATCTGCTCAATGTCGTTGGACGCGCCGGTCGTGATCGAGCCGAAGATCAAGCGCTCCGCGGCCTGGCCGCCCGCGTAGGTTGCGAGCTTATCCATCAGCTCCTCCTCGCTCAGCAGATACTGATCCTTCTCCTCGACCTGCATCGTATAGCCGAGCGCGCCGGAGGTGCGCGGAATGATCGTGATCTTCGTGACCGGGGCGGAATGGGTCTGCATCGCTGACACCAGCGCGTGGCCGACCTCGTGGTAGGACACGATCAGCTTCTCCTTGTCGGATAATACCGCATTCTTCTTCTGGTAGCCCGCGATAACCACCTCGATGCTTTCCTCCAGATCAGCCTGCGTCACAAAGCTGCGGTTTTCGCGCACTGCGCGCAGCGCAGCTTCGTTGACCATATTGGCGAGCTCCGCGCCGGAAGCTCCGGCAGCCGCCCGCGCAATCGCATGAAAATCAACGTCGTCGCCGAGCTTGACCTTCTTCGCATGCACCTTGAGGATCTCCTCGCGGCCCTTCAGATCCGGCAGCTCCACCGGAATCCTGCGGTCAAAGCGTCCCGGGCGCAGCAGCGCCGGGTCGAGCGTCTCCGGGCGGTTCGTGGCGGCGAGGATGACAACGCCCTTTGAACCGTCAAAGCCGTCCATCTCCGTCAGCAGCTGATTCAGTGTCTGCTCGCGCTCATCGTTTCCGCCCACGCCCTGGCTGTCGCGCTTCTTTCCGATGGTATCGATCTCGTCGATGAACACGATACAGGGAGCTTTCTCATTCGCCTGCTTGAAGAGGTCGCGCACCTTGGACGCGCCCATGCCAACGAACATCTCCACAAACTCCGAACCCGCGATGGAGAAGAAGGGAACCTCCGCCTCGCCGGCCACGGCCTTCGCGAGCAGCGTTTTTCCTGTCCCTGGAGGGCCAACGAGCAGCGCGCCCTTGGGCATCGTCGCGCCGATCGCCTGGTATTTCGCCGGATTGTGCAGGAAATCAACGATCTCCTGCAGCTGCTCCTTCGCCTCGTCCTCGCCCGCAACGTCGCTGAACTTGATGCCGGTCTCGCTCGCCACATAGACCTTCGCGTTGCTCTTTCCCATTCCGAACTGCATCGCGTTGCCGATACCTCCGCCCATGCGCTTCATCAGCCAGCGCGAAATCATCTGCCCGATGGCGATAAAGATTACAATCTGCAATACAAACAGAATAATCTGGCTGAATACCGAAGCCTCCTCCGTCTGCACCTTGCCAAACGAGCAGCCCGACTCATAGAGCCGGTCCACCAGATCCGGGTCATTGAAGACCACGGTGGAGTAATAGTTCGGCTCCTCCTCCGTATCCGTAAAATAAATGACGTCGTCCTCCACCTGCACGGTGTCGATCTGCTTTTCGTCGAGCATCGTCAGGAAGGTGCCGTAATCCACTTCCGTAATCGGAGTCTGCAGCATGGACGGCAGCACAAAGGTATTCAGAATAATCATCACCAGCAGCACGATGAGATAATAAAATATCAGAGGCTTCTTGCTGGGTTTCTTTACTTCCTTCATCTATTTGCATCCTTTCTCATTATTTTTTAAACTTCATTTATTTCTACAGGATGCTTATAAATTAAACGTAAACTTTGCGCGCTGCCCTTCCTTTTTTCAACTGACTGCAGTATAATGATGAAAACTGCGGGAGGGAAAATTTGCATGAAAAAATATGATGTTATTGCCATCGGCGAGCTGCTGATCGATTTCACACAGAACGGCCTGAGCGCGCAGGGGAACGGGCTCTTCGAGGCCAATCCGGGCGGCGCACCCTGTAATGTTCTCGCCATGCTGAACCGCCTGGGAAAGCGGACTTCCTTTATCGGCAAAGTCGGCAGCGACGAGTTCGGCCGCATTCTGAAACGCTCGCTCACCGAGCTGCACATCGGCACGGAAAACCTGTTGATGGATGAGGAGATCCACACGACACTCGCACTCGTGCACACCTTCGCGGACGGCGACCGGGATTTCTCCTTCTACCGCAATCCGGGCGCGGACATGATGCTGCGGGAGGATGAGCTCGACCTCGATCTGATCGCGGACACGCGTCTGTTCCACTTCGGCACGATCTCCATGACACACGACGCCGTGCGCGCCGCCACGAAAAAAGCGATCGCTACCGCGAAATCCGCGGGCGCGCTCGTCAGCTTCGACCCGAATATCCGCGAGCCGCTCTGGAAATCACTGGAGGATGCCAGGGAGCAGGTGCGCTGGGGACTTGGGCAGTGCGACATCCTGAAGATCTCGGACAATGAGATCCAGTGGTACACCGGGGAGGAGGACTTTACGGCGGGCGTCAAGAAGATCCGCTCGGAGTTCCCGATCCCGCTGATTCTCGTCTCGATGGGTCGGGACGGCAGCCGCGCTTACTATGGAGACGGCTTCGTCGAAGCCGCGCCCTTCCTGCAGGAGAATACGATTGAGACCACCGGAGCCGGGGACACCTTCTGCGCCTGCGTACTGAACTATGTGCTCGACCACGGGCTGGAAAACCTGACGGAAGCGCAGCTGAAGGAGATGCTCGTCTTCGCAAATGCCGCCGCATCCCTCATCACGACACGTAAGGGAGCGCTGCGGGTGATGCCGACGGTGGAGGAAGTAGAGGCATTTCTTAATGCTAATTGATGTCAAATCATAAATCAGATGATAAGATAATAGACAGATACGTCTGTTGATACAGACACCTCCAAATATAAAAGTCTATCTGGAAAGGGGAAAATAATTATGGATTTTATGGACAAGGTAAACCGATTCGCAAAGACAGCCGCGGAAAAGACTTCCGACTTTGCCGACGACACCCGTCTGAAAGCACAGATCGCGAATGATGAGAAGTCGATCAAGGAACTGGAGATCAAACTCGGTGCCTACTATTTTGAAAAATTCGCCGCCGGAGAAGAGGTCGACGAGGATGTCCGCGAGGTCTGCACCGCGATTCTCGTACACAAGGCAAATATCGAGGAGAAGAAAGCCGCGCTCAATGTGAAGAAGGCTCCTTCCTCTGATGAGAATGCGGACGATCCCTTCGAACTGTGATCATGCATCGCGGCCTCCGGTCGCAACCAGGCAATGAGTTGTTTTGCAGTAAAAGCATCTGCCTTTGACAATATCTACAATGACTATGCCCTGTGAATGTATACATTTTACACGTTTACATCCACAGGGCTTTTTACTTCTGACCTATCGCTTCCAGGTAAGCGTAACCTTGAAAAGATCTCCGTCCGTCTCCACCTTAAACTCCCCGCCCTGCAGCTCGGTGAAGCTCTGCGCGATCGCGAGGCCCAGGCCGCTGCCCTCGGTACCCCGCGAGAGATCGCCGCGCGCGAAGCGCTCCGTGATCTCCTCCGGCGTGAAATTCATCTCCACCGCCGACATGTTTTTGAAGCTGACTGTCACTCTTCCTTCCCGTTCCTGAAGCTCGATATAGGCGCGGGACTGCGGCATCGCGTATTTCAGAATATTCTGCAGCAGGTTGTCGATAATCCGGTAGCTCCGCTGCGGATCAAGCCGCAGCACGCACTTCTCCTCCGGCAGATTCCAGCGGAAATCAACGGGGCTTTCCCTGATCTTATCCTCGTTTTCCAGGCGCACCTGCTTGATCAGGTTCACAAGGTCGACCTCGTCGTAATTCATCACCACGTCCCCGGTCGCCGCACGGCTCACCTCGAAAAGATCCTCGATCAGGACTTTGAGCCGCTGTGATTTCTGTTCGAGTGTCGCCACATAGCTCCTGCGCTCCTCCTCCGTCAGATCCTCCTTTTTCAGGAGATCCACATAGGTAATGATCGCGGTCAGCGGCGTCTTGAGGTCATGCGAAACGTTTGTGATCAGCTCCGCCTTGGTATTGCGGCTTCGCACCTCCTCGCGCACGGCCTTCTGAAAACCGTCCTGTATCCTGCCAAGCTCGGCGCGCACCGGCTCGAAGACACCCATCTCCTCCCCGAGTGTCTCATCCGCCCGTCCTTCCGCGATTGAGTTCGCAGCCCGGAGCAGCTTATCATAGTCGGAGAGCACACCCGCCGATTTCCGCTTTGCCAATACATACAGCAGAGCCGAATAGAGCAGAATCCACAGGATTCCGGAGAACAGCATAACCGCGGGTGACCGTCTCCAGCCGAAAAGCAGGACAAGCAGCAGCCAGACGCCGCCAAACAACAACGCAAGCAGCGCATTTGCCAGAACCAGCCTGCCGAGCGTCTTTTTCTTTTCTTCGTCGAGCTGTACTTCCGTCGCCCAGCTCCAGAGCTTCAGCCATTTCTTTTTAATCCAGCGGCAGACGCCAATGCAGAGCGTCCGCTCCTTCAGTGTGCGCAGCGGATGCGTCAGATAAGGCAGCAGCGACGCGCCCATCCAGTACCAGCCGAGCGCGAAGAGGCTCCACAGAATCCAGAGCAGTCCCGTCGCGGCCTGCGGCGCGGCATCCCCGAAGCCCATACGGCTTAAATCATCCACAAATTCTCCCGACAGCGTGTACCAGCCAAAGATTTCTGACCGCGCCAGATTCGTGGTTACACCAATTCCGCAGATGGCAAGGAAGAGGCTCAGCTCCGACGGCAGCCGGAAGAACAGCACTTCCCGCAGCCGCAGCACCGGAATATTCTGCAGAAACAGCGCGAGCGTCAGCATCACAAGCAGAATCCCCATCACCGCGATCGTGTAGCCGCTCTGCCGATACGCGGAAAGTTGTGTGTAATAGTCCGACACATAGCCGCTCTGTGACGCGCCGGTATAGACGCCAAACACAAAGGTCGCGTTCTGAATTCTCGGAAGCGGCACTTCCCGCAGCAGCTCCGCCGTCGAGGTATCCGATGTTTCGATCGTCACCTCACCGTAACCTGACGGTCTCTCTGTATAAGCTCCATACTCCGAATCAACACTGTCACCCTCAATGGCGACTTCCCAAGTGGACTCTTCCGCGGCGATATCCGTTTCCTCCACAGCTTCCTCCGTAGTCGTCTCCGGATAAGATTCTGTAACGTCTGTCTCATCGGACTCCGCCATCCCATTATCCTTAAGAAGCACCGACATGGACGCATTCATAAGATAGTCAAGCCCTTCCGTGTCCTCGAAGAGCATCCCCCGGCTGCTGATGATACTCGGCACTCCCCGGCTGTCGTAGCTGATCACGACGACCGCACCGTAATCCTCCGCCTCGTAGCCTGATATTTCCGCAGCCAGTTCGCCGTTGCCGTAATTTTTCTCCGTATTCGCCGCGTAGCCGTACCAACCGTTCAGCCCCTGCATGTTCACATACTGGTTCCGCAGATTGGCCATCAGCTGATTCGCCTCATTTGTCAGCTGCTCCCGCTGCGCGACCGTAAGCCCGTCCACGTCGTAGTTCTGCGTAAACCAGGCGAAAGCGTCCATGTCCGGCGTGATCTCATAGTCCAGATAGCAGATCGATGAGAGCAGATAGCGCGCGTACTCCTCATCCACCTCGAGCACGACCTCCTCCGCCTTCGTCTCATCTACCGTCTCCTCTTCCAGTCCTTCCGCGATCTGCCTCGCCGCCTGCTCCCGGAAAAAGGGATAGAGATTGCACATGACGATGCCCGCGAGCATCGACAGGACAAGCACGAGCAGGATTCCTGCCGCCTTACTGTTTTTCCATTTTGTAGCCAACTCCCCACACCACCTTCAGATATTTTGGATTTCTCGGATCGATCTCGATCTTCTCGCGAATGTTTCTCACATGCACCATGATCGTGTCGGAGTTCACCGCCCGCTCGTTCCAGACGCGTTCATAGATCTCGTCCGCCGAGAACACGCGCCCCGGATGCTTCATCAGAAGCAGCAGGATCCGGTACTCCGTCGAGGTCACCTTCACCGGCACGCCGTCGACGCGCAGCTCGACCTTCTCCTCGTTGAGCTCGAGACCGCCGATACGGTAGACGTGCTCCTCCTCCGCGCCGCCCTTCGCCGCCATCTCGAGGTAACGACGGTAGCGTCGCAGATGTGAGTTCACGCGCGCGAGCAGCTCAAGCGGCGTGAAGGGCTTCGTCACATAATCGTCCGCGCCCATGTTGAGCCCCAGGATCTTATCGACCTCCTCGGATTTCGCCGAGAGCATGATGACCGGGAAATCGTAGTCCTTCCGCATCTCCATGACCATCTGGATGCCGTCCTTGCGCGGCATCATGACGTCCACGATCGCCAGGTGGATTTCCTCCCGGTAAATGATTTCAAGCCCTTCGATGCCGTCCGCGGCCTTGTAGACCTCGTAGCCCTGGCTCTTCAGATAAATTGCGATCCCGTCGCGAATCTCCTGATCGTCCTCCACGACCAACACATGATAAGTATCCATCATCGCTTCTCTCCTGTTCCGCTCTCACTATAAAATTGAAATCTAAAGATGAAACACATAAAATTCTGAAGATTTTCCAAAGAAATCCCTTTTCTCCCTCTGCATAGCCTTCCCTATTCTAACACATACTGTGAAAAAG
>JAJBTX010000060.1 GCA_020860645.1 Lachnospiraceae bacterium
TTGTTTGCTATACCCTTTTTGCTTTCTAACCGCCACGTTCCAGTTTCAAACTTCTCTCCTTTCCCATTGAGAAATATTATATTGTCAGATCGTTCCCTTTTTAAAAATATAACGGTCTGACAGAAAAACGAACTCCGAAGAATCCGTAATTCCCTGTATCACACAGGCGCTTTGTAACTGCCGCTCTTTCCGCCGGACTTCCGAAGCAGCCGGATCCCGTCCATCCGCATCCCCCGGTCCACGGCCTTACACATATCATAAATCGTGAGCAGAGCGACCTGCACACCGGTCAGCGCCTCCATCTCAACACCGGTCTTATCGACGGTCCGCGCCGTACACCGCGCCTCGATCTCATGGCTTTCATCCATCATCTCAAAATCAACGCTGACCCCGGTAATCTTCACAATATGACAGAGCGGGATGAGTTCCGATGTTCTCTTCGCTCCCATGATCCCGGCGATCCGCGCGACACCCAGGACATCGCCCTTCGACATCGCACCGGCCTTCACCTTCTCATAGCACTCCGGGCTCATATGGATCCGGCCGCAGGCGGTCGCCTCTCTTACCGTGTCCGCCTTCCCGCTGACATCCACCATCAGCGCGCTGCCGTTCTCATCGAAATGTGTAAATTTACCCATACTTTACACCACCTCCAGCAAGATATCAAGCCATCCTCCGCAGACCATACCTTCATCCTCAGCACTCTCGGTCGTCATGTCGACATGACAGATACGCGCGCCGCCGGTCATCAGAAGGGAGCGCGCCTGGCTGAAAATCTCCGCCTCCGCACAGCCGCCGCCGATCGTCCCGACCGCCATACCATCCTCATAAATCAGCATCTTCGTCCCGATCTCGCGGGGCGCGGAGCCTTTCCGTCTCACAATCGTGGCAAGCGCCTTTCCGCCATGCTCTCCACTCTCATCGAGCAGCGCGTGTATCAGCTCCCGCGGATATTCTCCGGCGCGGTTTCTGCCGTTTTTCTCTGCGATGATCTCCGCCATGATCGAGACCGCGATCTCTGTCGGCGTCTCCGCGTCGATCGCGAGACCGATCGGCGCATGCAGATCGGCGAGCACCTGCCGCTTCACGCCCTCTTCCTCCAGCGTGCGCTTCAGCATCGCCACCCGGCGTCTGCTCCCGATCATGCCAACGTAGGCATAGCTCTTCTCCGCGATTTTCCGCAGACACACGTGGTCATAACGGTGTCCTCTGGTCGCAATCACAAAGTACGTATCCGCACTTCCGGCTATCCTGTCAAGCCCCGTCTCAAAGGGCTCGCAGTACACCTCGTCGGCTCCCGCCAGTCTCACATTGTCCGCGAATTTCGGTCTGTCTTCGAACACGACCGTGTGAAATCCGAGCATCTTTCCCAGGCGGACCACCGCGGCGGACACATGTCCTCCTCCGCAGATCGCAAGCGTCTTCTCCCGCCCGACGGGTTCGCAGAACACTGCCTTCCCCTCCAGCTCGATCACGCCGCACGCTTCCATACCGGAAAGCTCTGCCTCATGCCGCGGCAACAGTCCCTCCGGATCGGAGCAATAGACAGGCTTTCCCTCGCTCAACAGCGCCTGTTCGCCCAGATACGGCTTCTCCAGCACTCGCAGCACCACGCATCTCCGGTTCCGGTCCTGCTCAGCCAGCCTCTGATACAGCTCTGTCATGGCGTTCAGGCTCCTTTTCCAAATCCGCAGTTCGGGAAAGTGCAGGGCTTACAGTTCAGGCAGAGCCCGCCTTCTCCCAGACGATTGAGATCTTCTGCGCACAGCCGCTCGCCGCACATCAGCCGCGGCAAAACCAGATCCAGCACCGTTCTCTTCGAGTACATCGCGCAGCCCGGCACGCCCAGGATAGGGATATTCTCCTTGTAATAAGAGAGCAGGAACATGGCACCCGGCAGAACAGGCGCGCCGTAGGTGACGATATCCGCGCCGGTATTCTTGATCGCGAGCGGAGTCCGGTCATCCGGGTCGACGCTCATGCCGCCGGTACAGAGAATCAAATCACAGCCCTCCCCGATCAGTTCGAGAATCGCCGCCGTAATCATCTCATGATCGTCGTTGCAGGTACGCTGGCCGCCGACCTCCGCGCCGAGCTCCTCCACCTTCTCGACCATCACCGGAGTGAACGTATCCTCGATCCGATGATAGTAGACCTCGCTTCCCGTCGCCACGATACCGACACGCTTCTTCTGATAAAGAAGAATCGTAAGAATCGGCTCTTCCCCGGCGGCATCCTCCGCCTCCTTCATCTTCTCCTCGCGGATCACAAGCGGAATCACACGCATCCCGGCAAGCTTATCGCCCTTCTTCACCGGAAAATCGCCATGCCTCGTAGCGATCATCATCTCCCCGAGCGCGTTAATCCTTTTCAGCTTCTCCCGGTCAATCTTCAGGACGCCGTCCTCATCGGCGATCAGCTCGATCTTCCCTTCCTTAATATCCGAAGGATGCATATGCTCTCCCTGACAGATCTTCCGCAGAATTTCTGCCGCCCCATTCTCATGGAGCATGCCCTCCTCCTTCTCCCAGACGTAGAGGTTCTCCTTTCCCACGCTCAGCAGGACCGGGATATCCTCCTCCGTCACGACATGACCCTTGCGGAACACCGCATCCTTCGTCACGCCCCGGATGATCTGGGTGATATCATGGCAGAGCACATGTCCGACCGCGTCTTCTGTTTTAATCAGCTTCATGATGCAAAATCCCCCTCCTCAAAATATTTTTTATATAATCTCTCTGTTTCGCTTTCGACCTCCGCAATCATCTGTTTATAGGTCTCTACCAGACGTCTGCCCTCTTCGGTCAGCGTCGAGCCTCCTCCATCCGAACCTCCGACTCTTCTCTCCACCATCGGATGTCCATACTGACGATCCAGTCCATGGATCATCCGACTTCCCTTACTGTAGGAAAGATTCATCGCAAGACAGGCCTTCTGCAGTGATCCGGTTTCCTCAATCCGTTCCATGAGCTCGCAGACGCCGGGACCGAAAAAGGGCGCGTCTGCGACAAGCTGAACTTTTACCTTCGGCCTGACCATAGCGCGCCCTCCTCTCTTATACTTTATCACTTATGCGGTTTCTTCTTCCTCATGCAGAGCTGCCTGTGCGGCCGCCAGACGTGCGATCGGCACACGGTACGGGGAGCAGCTCACATAGTTCAGGCCGACTCTGTGGCAGAACTCCACAGACGACGGATCGCCGCCGTGCTCGCCGCAGATGCCCAGCTTGATGTCCGGTCTGGTCTTGCGTCCAAGCTCAGCCGCCAGCTTCACCAGCTTGCCGACGCCCTCCTGATCCAGCTTCGCGAAGGGATCCGACTCGTAGATCTTCTCCTTGTAGTAGGAATCCAGGAACTTGCCGGAATCGTCGCGTGAGAATCCGAAGGTCATCTGCGTCAGATCGTTGGTACCGAAGGAGAAGAATTCCGCCTCCTCCGCGATCTCGTCCGCGGTCAGCGCTGCACGCGGAATCTCGATCATCGTGCCGATGTGATACTGGATATCGCTGCCCATTTCCTTCTTTACGAGCTCCGCGGTCTCCTCGACGATCTTCTTCACGAACTTCAGCTCCTTGCGCTCGCCGACCAGCGGGATCATGATCTCCGGCGTGACGTCGAAGCCCTCCGAGCGCTCCGTCTCAATCGCGGCCTCGATCACGGCGCGGGTCTGCATCCTCGCAATCTCCGGATAGGTAACGGCCAGACGGCAGCCGCGGTGTCCCATCATCGGGTTGAACTCATGCAGCTCCTGGCACTTCGCGCGGACCTCCTCGACCGACAGCCCCATATCCTCCGCGAGCGCGGCGATATCGTCCTCCTCGGTCGGCACGAACTCGTGCAGGGGCGGATCAAGATAACGCACCGTCATCGGACGACCCTTCAACGCCTTGTACATGGCCTTGAAGTCTTCTTTCTGATAGGGCAGAAGCTCCATCAGGGCGGCCTCACGCGCCTCGTGCGTGTCGGAAAGAATCATCTTGCGGATCTTCGGAATACGCTCCTCGTTGAAGAACATGTGCTCAGTACGGCACAGGCCGATACCCTCAGCGCCCAAACGGATCGCGTTCAGCGTGTCCGCCGGTGTATCCGCGTTCGTGCGAACCTGCAGGCGACGGTATTTGTCCGCCCAGCCCATGATTCTCTTGAAATTGCCGGTGATGGTCGCCGGCTTCGTCGGAATATCCCCTTTGTAAATATTACCGGAGGTACCATCCAGGGAAATATAGTCTCCCTCAACGAAGCGATGACCGCCCAGCTCGAACCACTTTTCCTCCTCGGAAATGCGGATTTCACCACAGCCGGATACACAGCAGGTGCCCATGCCGCGGGCCACGACCGCCGCATGGCTCGTCATGCCGCCGCGCACCGTCAGGATACCCTGCGCCGCGTGCATACCCTCGATATCCTCCGGAGAGGTCTCAAGTCTCACCAGGATCACGCGCTCGCCGCTCTCATGCGCGGCCTTCGCGTCTTCCGCGTTGAAGTAGACCTTGCCTGCCGTGGCTCCCGGGGATGCCGGAAGTGCGGAGCCGATCACCTCGCCCTTCTTCAAAGCCTCCGGATCGAAGGTCGGATGCAGCAACTGGTCGAGCGACTTCGCCTTGATACGCTGCACAGCCTCCTTCTGCGTGATCATGCCCTCGTCGACAAGGTCGCAGGCAATCTGCAGCGCGGCCGGAGCGGTGCGCTTACCGTTGCGGGTCTGCAGGAAGTACAGCTTGCCCTCCTGGATCGTGAACTCCATATCCTGCATATCGCGGTAATGATTTTCCAGCTTGTTGGCAATCTTGATAAACTCCTCGTAGCACTCGGGCAGATCTTCCTTCAGCTTCGTGATCGGCTGCGGCGTGCGCACGCCCGCCACGACATCCTCACCCTGTGCGTTGATCAGGTATTCTCCGTAGATGCCCTTCTCACCGGTGGACGGGTTTCTCGTGAAAGCCACGCCGGTACCGGAGGTCTCGCCCATATTTCCGAAGACCATGGCCTGCACGTTGACCGCAGTACCCCAGTCGCCCGGGATGTCGTTCATGCGGCGGTACACGATCGCACGGGGATTGTCCCAGGAACGGAACACGGCCTTGATCGCGCCCATCAGCTGCTCCTTCGGATCCTGCGGGAAATCCTCCTGCTTCGCCTCTTTGTAGACAGCCTTGAAACGGGCGATCAGTTCCTTCATATCGTCCGCTGTCAGCTCGGTGTCGTACTTTACACCCTTTGCCTCTTTCACCTCATCAATGATTTTCTCAAAGAAGGACTTCGGAACCTCCATCACGACGTCCGAATACATCTGGATAAAACGGCGATAGGAATCATAGGCAAAACGAGGATTGCCCGTCTTCTTCGCAAAGCCCTCCACGGCCACGTCATTGAGGCCGAGGTTCAGGATCGTGTCCATCATGCCCGGCATCGAAGCCCGCGCGCCGGAGCGCACCGATACCAGAAGCGGATCCTCATTGTCGCCGAACTGCTTGCCCTGCATTCCCTCCAGGAATACAAGCGCGGCGTTAATCTGCGCCTCGATCTCCCGCGAGATCTTCTTTCCATTCTCATAGTAATCTGTGCAGGCCTCCGTCGTCACCGTGAAGCCCTGCGGGATCGGAAGTCCCAGATTCGTCATCTCCGCGAGATTCGCACCTTTTCCGCCCAGCAGATTGCGCATGCTCGCATCGCCCTCTTTGAAGAGGTACACCCATTTTGCCATCTCTAATCCTCCTGCCGTATAATAAATATTATCTGAAAACCGGCCTTGTCTCCAGACAAAAATATGCGCAGCGTGTACCTCAAGACACTGCTGCGCACATAGAATATTATAGCATATCAAATGTAAAAGTCAATCAGGAGCCTGAAAGAACCTGCCATAGAGCTCCTCCCGCCGATCTGCCTGCACCGGAAAGCTCTCGCGGTACTTCTTCGTGTCATCATAGAATTCGTAGAGCAGCAGCTTTTCCTCCGGACAGCGCTCCGGCCAGGGCACATCCAGAGCCTTTGCCTGCAGCGCGTTTCCCTCCGGATCATACAGCACGCTGTCACCGGAATAGTAGAGCTTCCCGACCTTGCCCGCACAGTTGATACCGGCCACATAGCCCTGCGTCTCCATCGCCCGGGCTCTCAGAAGACAGCCCCAGGCCTCCCTGCGAACCGCGGGCCAGTTTGCGGGGACGATGAAAAATCCCGCCTGACGCGCCAGTATCTGGAACGGCTCGGGAAAGCGCAGGTCATAGCAGATCTGCACGCCGATTCCGAAGCCGCCGTAGCTGCAGCAGGGAAGCTCATTCCCGCCCCGGAAAAATTTTGGTTCAAAACCAAAGCCGAAAGGATGCAGCTTCGCATAGTCCAGAATCTCCCCCTCCGGCGAAACGATCGTATAGCGGTTCTCACACTTCTCCCCCGCGTCCTTCGCCCAGCCAACGCCGATGGCGATCCCATATTCCGCGGCCAGCTCCTGCATACGCGCCACGGTTTCCCTTCCGCTCTCCTTCGTCCGCTCCGTATGCATGGAGAAACCGGTCAGGCTCATCTCCGGCAGGAGGAACAGTTCGGTTCCCTCACCCGCAAGCACGTCCAGTGCTGCCCGAACTCTGCTAAAATTCGCGTCCTTGTCTTCCCAGATGATGTTTATCTGTCCCAGTGCCGCCTTCATGTCTCAGCCTCCAATCAGCGCCCGGTATTTCTCCCTCTCTTCAGTTGGAATCCTCAGAGCCTCCATTGCCTGATCTGCAGACAATTTCAGCGTTTCCATCAGACTGCGGATGCTTTCGAGCAGTGTATACTGTTCGCCCTCTTTCATTCCTTCTTTTCGCCCTTCTTCTCGTCCTTCTTCTCGCCCTTCTTCTACAAGCATTTGTCCCAGTCTTGTCATCGCAACTCCCTTCCTCACATCTTCCATGTCCAGATTGTCCAAAAACTTTTCCGCCATCGTATAAATCACTGCCTCCAACTTTTCTATGCAGTCCCGATCCTGCGCTCCCACTTCCGCACTTCCATACTCACGAAGGATCTCGAGCGACGCCATGATTCTTTCCTTCTGCGTCATTTCTCCTCCCATCAAAGGGGTCAACGCCATCGGTACCAGATCCGCCTTTGTCAGCTTCCCTCCTTTTTGTATTTTTTTGCGAATTCCGGCAAATTCTTTTTCTGCATTCCGGTTCTGCATAATAAGTGGCTGAATCCGATAGGTATTGATTCCTTCCGTGAATTCTGTCTCAGGCCTTTTGATTCTGCCGGAGAACAATACATAGGTTGTAACGGAAACCTTATACTGATAACTTGCGTTTGCCTCATAAACCCGAAAGCGTTTCAGATCCTCCAGACCGCCATTTTTGCTCTGAAATTCAAAATGCTTCCAGCTTCCGTCCTCCATAATCAGATTAAAGTCCTCATAAGATTTATGAAGCTCCAGACTTCGCCGTCTTCACCTTAGGCACTGCATTTTGGTTTTCTCTATTCAAACTCTGTCCTTTCCGCAAGCAGCAGAAAAAACCTTTACCTGTCCCAACTATAGCAGAAAATAAACCCTCAGACAATGGATTTTGCTTTTTATTTCGTATGCGTGTGCAAGTTCTTTACTTTTCATGTTATTCTGAAATGTCCGGAATACGGATGAAAAACAGAA
>JAJBTX010000062.1 GCA_020860645.1 Lachnospiraceae bacterium
GAATGTTGTCATAACACCAGGGCTTCTGAAACAGGTTGTAATGGATGAGTCCCGGACTCCCGACCCTCCCCCGCTCGCCCGCCTCGGGCGGCATGGTATCCCAGCGTTCATCAAGAAACAGGATCTTTTCCCGGCACATGGCGTTGAAATAATCCTGATCCGGCGCGACACAGTCGAAGTGATACTTGTTCAGAAGACGCAGAAAATGTCCGCTGAAATCAACTTCGCGCATCTTTTTCAGATTCATGAGCAGCACGCCGGAGTTGATGTATTCCGTACTCTTCACACCGATGGCCTGCTCCGTGTAGCGCACCAGCTCCGGAATGCCCATGATCGAGTAGTCCGGGCAGGCGCCAATGATATTCTCTCCCAGATTCAACTGAAACATTTCCGAGATGTCGCCGGGCACGACGATATCGCTGTCGAGGTAGATGCCCTTGTCATACTCCGGGAACATATCCGCGATGAAAATCCGGAAAAAGATCGTCATCGTGAAGTAGTCGCAGCGCAGGCGGTTCTCCTTCCGGTCTGTGAGCCCCGCATAGCTCTCCTCCATGTGTGTAAAGGAAATGTCGAAGGGCGGCCGCACTGCGGAACGGATTCTTTCGATATCCTGCTCTGTCAGATCCTGATGCAGCACATGGATATGGTAACGGTAATCCTTCGAGGCGTTCTGCGTAAGTGAGCGCACCGCGCAGTCCAGCCAGGGGGCGTAGTTTTTGTCAACGGTAAAAAAAATGGGAACGATTGAAGCCTTCATACTTTTTTTCCTTTCATTTCTGTCATAAATGTCTGGTATTCCTCCAGAAGATCATCATATTCTGTCAATTTCAGCGTCTCGTGCATCCGGTCAATCTGCCAGGGCTTCACCGACACCATATGAAAGAGCGGGAAGAGGCGAAAGCTCGTCGTAAAGTGCTGAAAAACCGTATCCTCCTGCAGTTTTCTCTGCTCATTGTATTTGCCGTCACAGATCTTTTTGGAGGAGGACAGCCGGTTGAGAGCGGACTGGTCGGGCATGAACATCTTGTTGGCCTGGCACAGCCCGCGGCAGCGCCGGAAGAGCCTCGTGCGACGAATTTCCTTCATATTCAGCAGCAGCACGCCGGAGTTCAGGTAATCAAAGTGCAGCGGATTCTCCCGGAAAAACCATTTGCCATAATAGTCAAGCACACCGGCAATCTCCCGCCCCTCCATGGCCTGATAGTAAAAAGCGCTGCAGTTCCGGCGGCAGAGCACATCTCCATCGAGGTACAGGATACGGTCCGGCATCTCCGGAATGAGGTCGGCGTAAAGGCGCAGCATGCAGTACGGCGTAAAGCGCGAGTTCATATTCGGGACCGGAAGCCTCTTCTGAAACTCGGCGGAAACATCGAACAGCCGCACGCTGGATCGTGCATTCTTCTCTCTCAGATGCCTCTCCAGAGACAGCACAGTTCTTCCGGACACCGGAGCATAGTTCTTCCCGTTCGCCCACAGGGACATCGTCATAATATAAATATGAAGCGGCTCTTTCACATGCCTGCTGAGCGAAAGCGCGGAGAGTACAAACCCTTTCTCCATCTTTTTGTCTCCACAATACAGAATATTCATGCTTCCGTCCTTTCTTCATAATGAATATATTCACAGTTGCTGTTTTTACTGCGCATGGCCATGCAGGCCGCAATTTCTTCGTGCAGCCTGTGCTGCGCCTCCTTTGTCTTCACACCCTCATCAGGATAGAACGGCCCGTCAAAATACACGGTAATACGCGGCCTCTTTCCCCACCTCGTCTCCTGATAGGTCGTCGTCATGCAGAAGCAGGGCGCGTGGAAGCGAACCGGGAAGCGAAAGGCCGTCTCCGGAAATGGCCTGACAAAGCTGCACCAGGGCCACACATGCGCCTCCGGATAAACGACAATACAGTTTCCCCTCTCCAGGTATTTCCCCATCGCCGTCAGAAATTTCTTCATATCGCCGGAAGACTCCGGGATAACCAGCGCGCCGAGCAACGGCAGGATTTTCCCGAGCAGCGGGATGCCCAGATTGGACGGCGCCGCGACCGTACGGATTCTCTTCGGTGCGACATAGAGGCCGGGAGCGAAGGCGTCCCCGACCGGCTGCGTGTGGTTTCCATATAAAAAATATCCGCTGTCCCGGCACTCCTTAAGAACGCTCCGGTTCACCACCCTTACGCGCAATACGCATTTCACATAGAACCATGCGACCGGGACAAATAGGACGTAGACAAGTCCGGCAAATGCACGGTAAATGGGATTTTCATGATACCAGTGATACCCCGTCGGCAGCCGCAGATCCTGATCGCGGCTCGCCACAACATCCTCATCGTATGTCCTGTAATATACTGTTTTTCTGCTTTCCATTTTGAGATTTACCTTTACCGGCACATACGGCCATGCCTCCTCATCAGAGAGTATGATTCAGAATTATAAATAAATTGTTATCTCAGCCGCTAAGATTTTGTAAAGGAATCGTTCACTGATTTTTTACAAAGAATTCTGGCACTCGCCTCTTGACAGTGCTAACAAGCCGTGGTATAGTAGCTCAGAAGACAAAGGAGGTGAAATTCGTGATGCAGGATCACAGCAGGGACTGCGCCGCTCTGATCAAGCACATTGACACCAAGATGACGAAGCAAGCAAACGAACGCTTCGATACGTATGGCGTTACCTTCCGGCAGGTGCGTCTGCTGATGTTTCTTCTGGAGATGGGGGCTGAGGCCGTATCATTGAAATCACTGGAAAAGCGCTTTGAGGTTGCTCAATCTACCGCAGCCGGTCTCGTTGTCCGCCTGGAAAAGAAGGGGCTGGTGCAGGGCTATGTCCCCGCTGACGATAAACGGCAGAAGTTTGTCCGGCTCACAGAAAAAGGAAAGGAACTTTGTATCTCGATCGAAGAGGATATGCGAGAAGGCGAGAGAATTCTGCTGCAGAGTATGGACGAGAAAGAACGGATGCAGTTTTACAGTCTGCTCAGAAAAGTAAATGATTCGATGTAACGAATGCCCGGTTTCCTGTTCGGGCGTTAATTTAAGGCAAATCAAACGCATGCTATTAAACATATGCTTTTAAAATGCAGAAAGGAAGGATTACTTACTATGTTAAAAACATTACTGAAAAGTGTGCGGCAATATAAAAAGGAATCTATATTGACGCCGCTTTTTGTGGCAATTGAAGTGGTATTTGAATGTCTGCTGCCACTGATCATGGCGAGCCTGATCGATCAGATGACAGGCGAGGCGATCGGGCCGATCCTGCGGCTGGCGGTCATCCTGATCGTCATGGCGCTGCTCTCGCTGCTCTTCGGCGTGCTTTCCGGCGCGATGGCCTCTACCGCATCCTGCGGCTTCGCCAAAAATCTGCGGGAAGACCTGTTTTTCAGAATTCAGGATTTTTCCTTCGCAGATATTGACTATTTCTCGACCTCCTCGCTGGTGACGAGGATGACGACGGATGTGACGAACATCCAGAACGCGTACCAGATGATCATCCGTATCGCGGTCCGCACGCCGCTGATGCTTATCTTTTCCCTGGTGATGAGCCTCTCGATCAATGTCCGGATGGCGCTCATCTTCCTCGCGCTGCTCCCGATCCTGGGCGTCGTCCTTTTCGGGATTGCGCTGCACGTTCATCCCATTTTCAAAAGGATTTTCAAGAAGTACGACGCGCTCAACAATTCCGTGCAGGAGAATGTCGCCGGAATCCGCGTGGTGAAATCCTTTGTGCGGGAGGATTATGAGAAGGAAAAGTTTGACAGGGCAGCGCGGGAGGTCTGCGACGACTTTACGAAAGTAGAAAAAATCCTCGCTCTCAACCGGCCATTCATGATGTTCTGCATTTATGCCGCCTTCATGCTGATCAGCTTTTTCGGCGCGAACATCATCATCAATACGGCGGGGTCGAGCCTCACAACCGGGCAGCTCTCCTCACTGATCAATTACGGCGTGCAGATCCTGTCCTCCATGATGATGCTCTCCATGGTATTCGTCATGGTCAGTATGGCAATGGAATCCGGAGAGCGTGTCGCGGAGGTGCTCACCTGGGGCAGTTCACTGGAATCGCCGGAGAACGGACTGACGGAAGTGCCGGATGGGAGCATCGACTTCGACCATGTCTCCTTCCGCTATCATAAAGACAGTAAAAAGGCAGCCCTGTCGGACATCAGCCTGAACATCAAATCCGGGCAGACGGTAGGTATCATGGGAGGCACCGGTTCGTCCAAGACCACGCTGATCCAGCTGATCTCACGTCTGTACGACGTCAGCGAGGGCAGCGTAAAGGTCGGCGGACACGACGTCCGGGAATACGACCTCGAGACGCTGCGCGACGCGGTCTCCGTCGTCCTGCAGAAAAACGTACTGTTTTCCGGTACGATCAGGGAAAATCTGCGCTGGGGCAATAAGGAGGCTACCGATGAAGAGCTGATGGAAGCCTGCCGGGCTGCTCAGGCGGAGGAATTCATCGAGCAGCTGCCCGACCGCTATGATACGCGCATCGAGCGCGGCGGCACCAATGTGTCCGGCGGACAGAAGCAGCGGCTCTTCATCTCGCGTGCGCTGCTGAAGAAACCGAAGATCCTGATCCTCGACGACTCCACATCCGCGGTCGACACGAAGACGGACGCCCTGATCCGCCGGGCGTTCCAGAATGAGATCCCGGATACGACAAAGATTATCATTGCGCAGAGGGTCTCCTCCGTGCAGGATGCGGATATGATTCTCGTACTGGACGACGGGAAGATTGCGGAACAGGGAACCCACGAGGAGCTGCTGGCTCTGAACGGTATTTATAAGGAAGCGTATGAGACGCAGACTAAGAGTAAGGAGGCGGTCTGAAATGAGAGAAGATAAATCCAGAAAACCGGGCAGTTTCAGCCGGCTGATCAAATATTTGTTTCACTACTATCCGGTGCAGCTGGTCGTCGTGATGGTCTGCATCGTGGTCAGCGCCGTCGCGTCCGTTGTATCGACGGCGTTCCTGCAGCGGCTGATCGACGAGTGTATCACGCCGGGCATCACAAGCGGCATGGCGGCAGTCTGGGACAGGCTGGTTTCCATCCTGATGATCATGGGAACCATCTATGTGCTGGGCGTCGTGTCATCCTTTATTTATACGAGAATCATGGCGGGCGTCACGCAGGGCACGCTGATGCATCTGCGGGAGGATATGTTTGACCGCATGGAAACGCTGCCAATCAGGTATTTCGACACCCATGCGCATGGCGATATCATGAGTACCTACACAAATGATACGGACGCGCTGCGGCAGATGCTGGGGCAGAGCCTTCCGATGATCTTCCAGTCCGGCCTGACGATGATCGTGATTGTCGTCATGATGCTGTACTACAGTCTCTGGCTGACGCTGGTCGTGTTCGCCTTCGCCATCCTGATGCTGTTTATCACGAGAAATTTCGGGGGCTTAAGCTCAAAGTATATGAGAGCGCAGCAGAAATCCCTGGCCGAGGAGGAAGGCTTTATCGAGGAGATCATGGACGGGCAGAAGGTTGTGAAGGTGTTCAACCATGAGGAGGAGAGCAAGGCGGATTTCCTGAAGCTCAATGAGCAGCTCTTCGAGGATGGAAAGGCGGCGCATCTCTATGGCAATATCCTGATGCCAATCCTGAATAATGTGGGAAACCTGCTGTATGTGGTCGTGGCGCTCGTCGGGGCGCTGCTGATCTGGCTCGGCGTGACCAATATCGGTCTGGCGGGGACGGAAGCGATTTCCGCCGGTATTATCATCTCTTTCCTGAGCATGTCGAGGCAGTTCTCGCAGACGATCAGTCAGGTGTCCAACCAGGTCGCAATGATCGCCATGGCCATCGCGGGCGCAGGGCGTGTCTTTGCGTTGATCGACGAGGAGCCCGAGCAGGACAACGGCTATGTCACGCTGGTAAATGCCGAGAAGGATGAGCAGGGAAATCTGAGAGAGGCGGATCACACCACCGGCCTCTGGGCCTGGCGGCATCCGCATCAGGCGGACGGAACCGTGACCTATACGGAGCTGAAGGGCGATATCCAGATGGAGCACGTGGACTTCGGCTACAACCCGGATAAGATGGTGCTGCACGATATTTCCCTCTACGCGAAGCCGGGACAGAAGATCGCCTTTGTCGGCGCGACCGGCGCTGGCAAGACAACGATCACCAACCTGATCAACCGCTTCTACGACATTGAGGACGGCAAGGTACGCTACGACGGGATCAACATCAATAAGATCCGCAAGCCGGATCTGCGTCGTTCCCTGGGCATCGTGCTGCAGGACGTCAACCTCTTCACCGGTACGGTTATGGACAATATCCGCTACGGCCGGTTGGACGCCACGGATGAGGAGTGCATCGCGGCCGCGAAGCTGACAAACGCGGACAGCTTCATCTCGCGTCTGCCGCAGGGCTACCAGACAGAGCTTGCCGGAAACGGCGCGAACCTGTCGCAGGGGCAGAGACAGCTGCTCTCCATCGCCCGCGCCGCCGTTGCGAATCCGCCATGTATGATTCTCGATGAGGCGACCAGCTCCATCGATACCCGTACAGAGGCGCTGGTGCAGGACGGCATGGACCACCTGATGGAGGGCAGGACGGTATTCGTCATCGCCCACCGGCTGTCCACAGTGCGGAACAGCAAGGCGATCATGGTGCTCGACCACGGGCGCATCATCGAGCGCGGCGACCACGACGACCTGATTGCTCAGAAGGGTACCTATTATCAGCTGTACACCGGAGCGTTTGAACTGGAATAAATGAGGAATTTTTAAGAGCCTGCCTCAGAAAAGCGAATTCTGAGGCAGGCTCTTTTGCGCTCCCGGATCGTTTAAAGAAGTCCGAAAATCTCTGAAAAGTCTGTAATCTGGGGTACATCCTCCTCCGGATCCATACCCTGCGGGCGGTACCAGGCCGCGTGCAGCCCCGCGTGCATGGCGCCGCGCACATCCTTTTTCAGGTTATCGCCCACAAACAGACACTCTTCCGCGCTGCAAAGCGCCTTCTCCACGCACCTTGCAAAAAAGACGGGGGCCGGCTTCTCCGCCGACGCCTCTTCACTGGAAACCAGAAAATCTACAAAGGCCAGCAGCTCCATCCGCTCCAGCTTCCGGAACTGTATATAAGCCGTCATATCCGTTCCGATACCGATCCGGATGCCGCGTGAATGCAGCTCCTCCATCATCTCCCGGACGCCCGCGAACGGCTTTGCCGTATCGAGAATACTTCGCCAGTAGATCTCGTACATCCGCAGCGCATGGGGATGCAGAGGAAGACCCCTGCTCTCCAGTATTGTCTGATAGCGGATCAGCCGGTTGTGCGACGCGGCCACGTCGCCCATCCGCTGCTTTGCATCCGCCATCGTCTTCTTATGAAGCTCCCGAAACTCTTCTGCTCCGATCCCGAGCTCTTTCTCCGCGTAGTCCGCGACCGCGGTGATCGCAGCCACATTCGCGTTCCGGAAATCGTAGAGCGTGTCGTCTATGTCAAAAATAACCGCTTTTATCATATCATTTCTCCCAACACTCGTTTGGTAGTGTCAAAAGCTACCTCGTTTTTTGTTGCCTAAACCTTGATTTTCGGG
>JAJBTX010000073.1 GCA_020860645.1 Lachnospiraceae bacterium
ACCTTATCGCCCTTCATCAGCGTAAGTGTAATAAACCAAGGAGGTGTGCACATGTTGACGAATATTCAAAGTACAGACCTCTTCCACTGTTACTTCTTGCAGTGGATAAAGGTCTACAAAGAAGGTGCTGTCCGAAAGGTTACAATGGATAAGTACCTCATGACCCACAAGTGGGTGGAACGTCTCGCCCCATCGCTTCGCCTGTGTGATGTGAACAGATTGACCTATCAGCAGTTGTTAAACGAATACGCGCTCAGTCATGAGAAGCAGACCACGATGGATTTTCATCATCAGCTCAAGGGAGCAATCTGTGATGCAGTTGACGACGGCCTTATTGAAAAAGATCCCACTCGCAAAGCCATTGTCAAAGGAAAAAATCCTGCTGAGAAGAAAATCAAATACCTGAACCAGTTCGAGCTTCACACTCTGCTCGCCGCGCTTGATCTTCGCGGGGAACTCAACTGGGACTGGCTCATTTTGCTGATTGCCAAGACGGGAATGCGGTTCTCAGAGGCGCTGGCTCTTACACCCAAGGATTTTGATTTTGCGCACCAGACCTTGTCTGTCAACAAAACGTGGGATTACAAGGAAGGAAGCGGCTTTCAGCCGACGAAGAATGCTTCTTCCGTCCGAAAGATTCAAATCGACTGGCAGACGGTCATCCAATTTTCAGAATTGGTAAAAGGATGCGAAAGTGACAAGCCCATCTTTGTTACTACGGATAATGTATATAACTCGACTGTGAACGGGATTCTCGCGCGTCATTGTAAGAGATTAAACATTCCTGTTATCACAATCCATGGGCTGAGACATACTCATGCCTCGCTCCTGCTATTTGCTGGTGTTTCTATTGCAAGTGTGGCAAGAAGACTGGGACATTCAAGCATGACCACTACACAAAAAACGTATCTTCATATCATCCAGGAACTCGAAAATCAGGATATCGATTTGGTGATGCGTTCACTTTCCAATCTTAGCTGATCTCTATCCTTATTGCATCTAGTAAAACCACTTACGCTGATGAAGGGCGATAAGGTGGTCGAGATGGGAGAAAAATACTCCAATTTGTTTTTGCTCGCTCTCAGTTGGAATAGCAATTTCAAGATTGTTTACTTGCTCTAAAGAGAGATTAGGTTGTGCTCCAACAGTTGGATTCTTCTTCACAAAATCGGAGACAGCCTTGCCTTTTAGATATGTTTTCACATACTCCAAATAGCCACTTTTTAATCGAATAATTGCCAAGGCTTGATTTGTATTTGCCGGCAATATGCTTGATTTTACTGAAGTTACTCGTCCAAGAGTTCCAGCAATTGAAAAAAGAATATCATTTTCTTTGAGCTGAGAACGATGCAAGTATCCTCCGTGTTCTTCCATTGAAATCTTTTGCGTGATAGTGACCTCACCAGAAGATTCGTCAATACTTTCAATCTTTACAAAATTGACAGTTCCTGTGTTACTTTTATCTAAAGGTGTCGTGCCTTTTGTAATGAGTGATGCAAGCTCCCCCAACTTCCGCTGTTCCCAAGCATTTGTGGCAGACACCAACAGTACTCCAAGCAAATTTTTGCCAATCACGATTTTCCCGTTGTTATAGTGGCATAATTATGATATAATTGAGCGCGAAGAAAGGAGTGAACACAATGCCTCTTATCATACCGATTAAGGAATTAAGGAAAACCAGTGAGCTTTCAGAACTCGCACACAAGGAACAGGAACCGATTTTCATTACGAAGAATGGGTACAGCGATCTCGTTATCATGAGTTCTGAATTATATGACCGTTTTGCCAGGGTGAACCGTATAGATCAGGCTATCTATGAGTCGGAACTGGAAATCGAAAATGGTGCTGAAGCAGTAGATGCCGAAACCGTCTTTGCAGAATTGGAGAAAAAACACTTTGGATAAATATCGGGTAAAGATCAATCCGCGGGCAATCCGCGAGCTGGATCAAATTTACAAATACATCGCCCTGGCAAAGCTTTCTCCGGAAAATGCAAAAGGTCAGACCGACAGAATTAAAGCCGCCATTTTGGATCTTGATACCTTTCCAGAGGCGCATCAGGAGCGGCAGGAAGGCCGCTATGCCGGGAAAGGATATCGCCAGCTCCTGATTGATAACTATCTCGCCATCTTTCGGATTGATAAAAAAAAGAAGGTTGTCACAGTCATTACTATTCAGTATCAGGGCAGAAACACCTGCCCATCATTACTGAGGCCAAGTCAGCTGACCTCCACCATCTCCCGGTTCGTCTTAAAATACATTGCCCTTGAAACTTTGCTTTTCTCGAGATACTGGTTTTCCTCCAGATTTCCAAGCACCTGCTTTCTCAGATAGCTGGAATCACTGATTCCGAGATATTCCGTGATCTCGAAAATCTTCTCCAAGTATACTTCAAATTAACTTCAAGGTTACTTCAAGGTTACTTCAAGTTCACTTCAAGCTCACTTCAAGTTCACTTCAACTTACTTCAAGCAGCATCCCTCCGGCTACGGCATCCGAATTTCAAACCCGCCGCTGAGGATGAAGTCCCGGAGCAGCTTATCGGTCTTTACAGGCACCTTGGGCGGGATAATCTTTGTACCTTCCAGCCACTCAAAATATGCCCTGGCTTTCTTCTTATCGACCGTGGCCTTCAGAGCGTCGAAGCGGCCAAACTCATTGATATTGGCTTCGGTCACGTGCAGGCTCATCATGCCTCGCAGCTGATACTCGTCAAGTCCCAGCGCGGAGGAGAGACGGTGAATCTGATCCTCTTTCGCCTTTGAAATATATTCAATGATATAATCCCGGAGCAGCTTCCCCTCTTCGGGGATCACATCCCCGCGCTGAATGTCGTGAAGAAAGATATTGGCGTACTTCTGCTCTTCCTGCGAGAGCGTCGCAAAGGTTTTGTGCAGCTCGTCCTCCGCCTGCCGGAGGGCTTCCTCGCTGGCAGTTCCCAGCTGGAACAGCTTGAGATATTTTACAAAGCGGCTGTTCATATAATCCGTGTCGATCTTTTCCGTATCGATAATGGTGAGGTAGCCTGCGACATCATAGGGAATATCTCCCGTGCTGTCGCCGTCACTGCCGCTGAACAGCTCCTTATAACGTAAGGCAAGCACTTTATAGGTTCTCTCATCTATTTCCACCTGAATCGTGAACGGCTTTCCTGTTTCAGCATCCGTGAAAACGTAGCTGTCCCGCTTCCAGATGAAGCCCTGTATTTTCGCGGCTTCCAGATACTCGTTAAACTCCCGGAAAAGATTTGCGAATTTTCTGCGCTCCGTTACGTCTTCGGGCAGCTGACGGAAGCTGTCCACGCCTGCCTGCTCGAATAAGTCTTTGATCTCAGCATAGATCGCGTTCATTTTCTCCAGATTCTTGTCCAGGCGCTGGACAAACAGGCCAAAGGGCCGGTCTCCGGAGTACAGTTTCACCGCCGCCTCAATATTCTTTTCCATGGTGTGCGGACGGCGATAGTATTTAATGGTGCCAAAAGGCTTATCCGGGCCAAAGAGCCGGTTTGTGCGCGAGAATGCCTGGATAATGTTCTCATACTGGAGCATTTTATCCAGATATAAGGTATTGATCCACTTGGAATCAAAACCGGTCAGCATCTGATCCACGACGATCAGCAGATTGATCTGCAGTTCCGGGGCGCGGTCAATCCGTTCATAGGGCTTCTTGTGGGCGAGACGAGCGGCGATGTCCTTCTTCATCCTGGCAAAGGTCGGAATCGTAAAGTCCTGCCCATATTGTTCATTATAATCCGTGATAATTTCGACCAGGCCGTCTTCCTTCCACTTCGCGCCGCCATTATTGTCAATACCGGGATCAAACAGGGCGGTCACCTTCAGGTCGGGAGCCTTTTCCTTCAGTATCCGGTAGTACTCGACCGCTTCCGGAATGGAGCTGGTAGCCAGTATCGCGTGAAACTTTCCGCCGCGGCTCAGCGTGACCCAGTTTTCCAGAATATCTTCGATCACCAGAGCTCTGTATTCCCGCGTCTCATACTGCGCATTGGGAAGGTAATCTTCGATGCCCTTGCAGTATTTGCCGCTCTCGTCCGTCCACCCGGCCATGGGCAGTTCCATGTACTGATAGAATATTTCGCTTTTCTGCAGATCGGCTAGTGCCTCCTGCACGGTATCTGCCTTCGCCTTTTCGAGCGCAACCGCCTCCCGCAGGTCTTTATCTTTATAAGTCAGCACCTTATAGGGGTCAAAGCCCAGTACGTTCCTGTCACGGATGCCGTCCGCGATGCTGTAGCGATGCAGCTCGTTTCCGAAAACCGTGGTCGTGGTACTCATTTTCTTCTGGTTTTCGTCCTGAATCGGCGTGCCGGTGAATCCGAAAAAGAGCGCCCGGGGGAAGGTATGCTTGATAGTCAGAAGCATATCGCCGAAGGTAGAACGATGGCATTCATCTACAATGAAAACAATGCGTTTGGAATTCATGATTTCCAGATCGACTGCCTTCAGACGTCCATCGGCCTCGTCCCGGATGTTACTCATCTTCTGGATAGAGGTGACGATCAGCGTGTCTGCGGGATCATCGCTTTTCAGTTTGGTGATCAGAACGCCAGTATTTTCCGTGGCCTGCACGTCTTCGTCGTCATTGGCAAAATTCCGGTATTCCTTCAGGCTCTGCGTCCCCAGCTCGATACGATCCATGAGAAAAATCACTTTGTCGGCATCATGGGAGGCGGCAATCAACTGAGCAGATTTGAAGGAAGTCATGGTCTTACCGGAGCCGGTGGTATGCCAGACATAGCCGCCCAGCTGGCTGTCCGCGTCCCACCTGGTTTTGGAAACCTTATCGGAAATGGCGCTGGCGGCATAATACTGGTAACTGCGCATCACCTTCAACACACCGTCGGAATCATCCGCCACCGTATAGAAACCGATCAGTTCATGCGCCATCGGTATGTAGAGAAATCTGGATGCGATCTGCTTCCAGTCATTCATTGGTTCGTTGTCAAAGTCCGCCCAGTGAAAACGATAATTGGGGTTGAAAACGCCATCAGGACCGGGATTGGCAAAATAGACGGTCTCCTCCGGGTTCATGGCCACAAAAATCTGTATCAGCGAAAACAGTCCGGTAAAAATACCCTCCTGCGCATATTTCTCGATCTGATTGCAGGCCCGGCTGACCGGATCACCGCTTCTTTTTAGTTCAATATGGATGACGGGCATCCCGTTGATAAGCAGCATCAGATCTCCCCGCCGGTCATTCAGCATTTTTGACCTGGTGGGAAATACAGGCTGCTCGGCAATCTGGTAACGGCTCTGCCCGGCGGCAATCTCACGCCGGTCATAGATTTTCAGAGATATCTCTTTCCCAAAATGCAGGACATCCTCCGTGTTGTCCCGGATAATCGTGACATAGTTGCCATTGATAAAACCGTTGAGGCGGTTGGGTGTTCGCAGGGTGTTGATCTGCTCTATAATCTGCTGCATCTCTCCGGAGGTCAGGGGCTGACCGTTCAGGCGATCAATCCCCATGTTGTTTTCATAGAGGATATTCGCCCAGTTGTCGATAAGCTGCTGCTCCGTATAATGATACAGGACCTTATTCTCCCATCCCTGTTTGAACAGTATTTTGATCAATGCAGCCTCAAAATCGGCTTCTTTCGTGAATGCCACTGCGCATCCTCCCTTTCGATTAACCAGACGTTGTCTCGTCGACTCAATTTCAGGAAAAATAAAGCTGTCCTGATTTATAAACAGTATAGCATAGAAAATATTTCAGTGCGAAATGATTTTATTCAAATTCATTCACTTAGGGTATTGACATTCCTGTGAGCACAATGTTATAATGCTCACAATGAATGATAAAAATTTAACAAAGTCGTTCATGCAAAATTATCAGGAAAAGGAGGCTACAACATGAAAGGTTACGCAATGCTGAAAATCGGAGAATCCGGCTGGATCGAGAAGGATCGCCCCGCCTGCGGGCCGCTCGACGCCATCTGCAAACCGCTGGCGCTGGCGATCTGCACTTCCGACGTTCACACACTCTGGGAAGGCGCGATCGGTGAGCGCCACAACATGATCCTCGGACACGAGGGCTGCGCCGAAGTCGTAGAGGTCGGCTCTCTCGTGAAGGACTTCAAGCCGGGCGACCGCGTGCTGGTACCGGCGATCACGCCGGACTGGAACTCGCTGGAAGCGCAGGCCGGTTACTCCATGCACTCAGGCGGTATGCTCGCCGGCTGGAAATTTTCCAACTTTAAAGACGGCGTTTTCTCCGAATACTTCCATGTAAACGACGCGGACGGCAATCTTGCCCTGCTCCCCGACAACATCAACACCGTCGACGCCTGCATGCTCTCCGATATGGTGCCGACCGGCTTCCACGGCGTGGAGCTGGCTGATGTGCAGTTTGGCGATACGGTCCTGGTGATCGGTATCGGCCCGGTGGGTCTGATGTCCGTGGCCGGCGCAAATATGCGCGGCGCTTCCCGCATCATCGCGGTGGGCACCCGGCCCGTGTGCGTGGAGGCCGCGAAGGGCTACGGCGCGACGGATTTCGTCAGCTATAAGAACGGTCCGATCTTCCAGCAGGTGCTCGACATGACCGGCGGCAAGGGCGTTGATAAGATCGTCATCGCGGGCGGCGGCGTGGAGACCTTCGCCGAGGCCGTGAAGTGCTTAAAGCCCGGCGGCAAGATCGGCAATGTCAATTATCTCGGAAGCGGTGATGTGATCGACATCCCGCGCGTGGAATGGGGCGTCGGTATGGGCCACAAGCAGTTAAGCGGCGGCCTGATGCCGGGCGGACGTCTGCGCATGGAAAAGCTGAGCGCGCTGGTATCCGCGGGCAAGCTCGACCTCGCGCCCTTAAGCACCCATGTCTTCGACGGCTGGGAGCACCTCGAGGAGGCGCTGTTCCTGATGCGCGACAAGCCGAAGGATCTCATCAAGCCGGTGGTAAGAATCGAAGCTTAAACACTCTCTTCTTGAAGTCCGGCGGAGCAATCCGCCGGGCTTCCTCTCTTTTGGAGGTCAGGCCATGAAGATATTGATCGTATCAGGCTTTCTCGGAGCGGGAAAGACGACGTTTATCAAAAGCCTTTCAAAGCATACAGGCCGGGAAATCGCCATCCTGGAAAATGAATACGGCGAGGTCGGCGTAGACGGCGACGTCTTGCGCGCGGACAGCGCACAGAGCATCGGAAAAGTCAATATCTGGGAACTGACCGAGGGCTGCATCTGCTGTTCCACGAAGGGCGATTTCGCAGCCTCCGTACTGACGATCGCGAATACAGTCGACCCGGAATATCTCGTAGTCGAGCCGACAGGCGTCGGCATGCTGAGCAATATCATCGCAAACCTGCAGCAGATCGAATACGAGCGGATCACCCTGCTCGCGCCGGTTGCAATCGTGGACGGGCAGAGTTTTCATAACAATTTAAGAGAGTATCCGGAAATTTATAAGGATCAGATCCGCGAAGCGCGGACCGTCTTTGTATCGAAGCTGGAAAACGCGTCGCCGGAAGAGCTCCGGAAAATCAAACAGGATATCGAGACGCTCTGCCCGGGCGGACAGGTCGTGGCCGAGCACTACTCCGGCATGGATGAGGCTGCATGGCTCGCTCTCCTCAAACGGGGCTACGACGGTTCGCATCTTGAGACAAAGCCGGAGAGCTCTGAGCTTCCCGACACCTTTTCCATGAGCGGTGTAGAGATGGAGTCACCGGAAATGCTGCTTCTGCTGCTCGAGCGCCTCATCCACGGTGGACTCGGCGGGGTCGTGCGCGCGAAGGGCTGCGTCAGGGCGGGCGGCGAGTGGCTGCGCTTCGACGCCGTGGACGGCAGATATACCCTGTCCGGCGCGGAGTCCGCACCAGAGGGCAAGGCCGTCTTCATCGGGAGGGACATTCGCCGCCAGACGATACGGCGTTATTTCACGCAGACGCGCAGGCGGCCGCGCATCGGGAAGAACAGCAGCCACGCGCAGGCGGGCGCGGGGCGTTCTTCTATCATCATCCCCTGGAACGAATGAGACACAGTAGAGCCAGAATATGGCATCAGATGCGGCAGAATGAAATCAGTGCCGTGTTGTATTTGCGATGCATCCACTCATCCCATCTATCCGTCAGGACAATGCACCTGTCATGTTGAAAATCTGCTCCTTCAGCTATAAAAGAGGTGCCGGACAAATATCCGACACCTGTCATTATACATGCCGCAGCACGCTTTATCACATCACTTTCCCCAGCACCTCCGACACCCGGTGCACCGGGATGATCGTCAGGCTGTCCTTCACTTCCTGCGCCACCTCGTCGAGGTCGTCTTCATTTTCCCGCGGGATATAGACTGTGGTGACACCCGCTCTCTGGGCCGCCATCAGCTTTTCCGGCAGTCCGCCGATCGGCATCACAAAGCCGCGCAGAGACACCTCGCCGGTCATCGCGACGTCCGGCGAGACCGCTTTTCCGTTCACCAGCGAGGCGATCGCCGTGGTCAGCGTGATACCGGCGGAAGGACCGTCCTTCGGCACCGCGCCCGCGGGCACATGAATGTGCAGGTCATTTTTCTCAAAGAGCTCCGCCTTATCAGGATACATGCTCTTCACGAGGCTGACCGCGATCTGAACCGACTCCTTCATGACATCGCCGAGCTGTCCGGTGATTACCGTCTTTCCCTCTCCCTTGGTAAACAGAGCCTCGATAAAGAGGATGTCCCCGCCCGCGCTGGTCCAGGCAAGGCCGGTCACCACGCCGGGCTGCTTCTCCTCCAGACGGCGGTCGTGCGGAATCGGCTTCTGATCCAGGAATTCGCGCAGCCGCTTCGGGCTGACGGAAACGCTCTTATTTTCCCCCTTTACCAGGCGGACGGCCGCCACACGGCAGAGCGTGTCGAGCTGCTTCTTCAGGCCGCGCACACCGGCCTCCATCGTATAATCGGAGATGATCGTGCGCAGCGCGACGTCGGAAATGCGCAGGCTCTGCGCTTTGATCCCCATATCCTTCATCGAGCGCGGAAGCAGGTGCTTCTTCGCGATCTGGAACTTGTCCGTCGCCGTATAACCCGGGAACTGGATGACCTCCATGCGGTTCAGCAGCGGCTCCGGGATCGTGTCAGTGGTATTCGCCGTACAGACGAACAGTACATCGGAGAGGTCATAGGGCACATTCATATAATGATCGGTAAAAGTATTATTCTGCTCCGGGTCGAGCACCTCCAGCAGCGCACTCGAGGGGTCGCCGCCGTAGTCCCGCACCAGCTTGTCTACCTCGTCCAGCACCATGACCGGATTCGACGTGCCGCTGCGCTTAATGCCCTCCATAATCCGGCCCGGCATCGCGCCGATATAGGTGCGGCGATGGCCGCGAATCTCCGCCTCGTCGCGCACGCCGCCCAAGCTCACGCGCACATAGCTCCTGCCCAGCGCTCTGGCGATGCTCTGCCCGATGCTCGTCTTGCCGGTGCCGGGCGCGCCGACGAAGAGCAGGATCGATCCCGCCTGCTTCCGGTTCAGCGTCATGACCGCGAGCTGCTGGATAATCCGCTTCTTGACCTTTTTCAGGCCAAAGTGATCCTCATCGAGGATCCGCTCCGCCTCCTTCAGATCGACCGGCGGTATCTCCTCCTTCTTCCAGGAGAGCGAAGTCACAAAGTCAAGATAGTCATACAGCATGCCATACTCGTGACTGTTCTGCCCCTCCTGCTTCATGCGGTTCAGCACCTTCATCGCCTCGGCGCGCGCCGTATCGTTCATC
Source organism: Lachnospiraceae bacterium (assembly GCA_020860645.1). Classification (GTDB taxonomy): domain Bacteria; phylum Bacillota; class Clostridia; order Lachnospirales; family Lachnospiraceae; genus Hominiventricola. The sequence goes on from JAJBTX010000073.1 coordinate 9,710, forward strand.
TGGGATTTCTCGATCTTCTGCTCGAACTTTCTCACATCGGAAATGCTCTCCGGGTGCATCTCATCGAGCTGCTTCTGCAGGAACTCAATCTGCTTGCGAATCGCCTGCTCCCGGTAGATCTGCTCGTTGGAGCTCGCCTGCGCGTCCGCGGCCTCCTTCTTCACCTTCTCCATCTCCAGATACTCATAGATCGCCTTCTCCATGCGCGTGGTGCGCTCCGAGATGGTGTCTGCCGCCAGAATCGCGTATTTCTCCTCATTGGAATTGCCCAGCATAAAGGACAGCGTCGCAGTCATTTCTCCCAGCGAATCCCACTGCATCACGTAATTGCGGGCGAGCAGCCCAAACTGGGTCTTCTGGATATGATTCATGAAAGCCGTCTTCGCCGCCTCAAAATGCTTACCGATCTCCTCCGGCGTCATATCCTCCACATCCTGCCGCTCCGAGAGCGTCACCACAATGCGCTCTCCCACCGTCGCGATCGTATCAATATTGACGCGGCTGCCTGTCAGGACCTTTACATTGCCCTCCTTGTCAACGGCCTCGATCTTTCCGGTGATGCCGATCGGATAAAAGTCGTCCGCCCGCATCTCCTCACGGGACTTGTCCTCCTTCAGCATCAGAAAGACGACCTCTTCGCCGGGCTGCGCCGGCCGCTCCGTAATCTTCTGAAAATAATTATTCTGAAAATACAGGTAAATATCCGGGACAATCACTATATTGTAATAAGGAACTGTAATCATGGGAATCCTCCTCTTTTGTAAGTTCTGTTATACGCAATATAGCACATTTACTAGCACTCGTCAAGTGTGAGTGCTAGTAAATTATGGGTGATTTTTTTACCAGATCCATGGCGTCTCCCACTGGTATTTCTCCATATCGACGACGCCGTCCTCCAGCTCGATCCCGTCCTCCTCCAGGAGCCGTATCTGCTCGTTCACCCCGCCGAAGACGAAGGCTTTCGACACCCTGCCCTCCTTCGTGACCACGCGGTAACAGGGGATGTGATCCGGGTCCGGATTCGCATGCAGCGCGTATCCCACGACCCGCGCCCAGCGCCGATTACCCGCGAGGGCGGCCACCTGCCCGTAAGAGGCAACGCAGCCCCGGGGAATCTGCTTTACAACCTCGTAAATTCTGTCATAGGTATTCACTGCGGCTCACACTCCCATCCAAAGCTGCGCCCGACCGCTTTCTCCCAGCCTTTCAGGCGAGCCGTTCTCTCTTCCTCCGTAGTCTCCGGGGTAAAGCTTCTGTCTATGGAACAGTGCTCGATCACATCAGCACGGCTCTCCCAGTATCCCACCGCAAGTCCGGCCAGATATGCAGCGCCGAGCGCCGTCGTCTCCACGCAGGATGGGCGCTGCACCGGGATATCGCTCAGATCCGCCTGCGTCTGCATGAGATAGTCATTGGCGCTGGCGCCCCCGTCCACCTTCAGGACCGCGATCGGAATCCCCGCGTCCGAGCGCATCACACGCAGAACGTCGTTCGTCTGGTAACAGATCGAATCCAGCGCCGCGCGGATGATGTGATACTTATTGACGCCGCGGGTCAGACCCACGATCGCGCCCCTCGCATACTGATCCCAGTAGGGCGCTCCGAGCCCGGTAAACGCGGGAACCACATAGCAGCCCGCGGTATCCTTTACCTTCCGCGCCATGTACTCGGAATCCGCCGCGGAATCGATGAGGCGCAGCTCATCCCGCAGCCACTGGATCACCGCACCCGCCACAAAGACGGAACCCTCCAGGGCATAATACACCTTTCCATCGATTCCCCAGGCAATCGTAGTCACAAGACCGTTCTCCGAAAAGATCGGTCGCTCACCGGTATTCATCAGCAGAAAGCCGCCTGTACCATATGTATTTTTCACCTCGCCCGGCTCGAAACAGGTCTGCCCGAACAGCGCCGCCTGCTGATCGCCTGCGGCTCCGGCTATCCTGATTCTCCCGCCGAAAAACTGCGGCGCGGTCTCGCCGTACACACAGCTGCTCGGCTTTACCTCCGGCAGCATACAGCGTGGAATCTCAAGCTCCGCGAGAATTTCGTCGTCCCAGTCCAGCGTGTTAATATTGAACAGCATGGTGCGCGACGCGTTCGAAAAATCCGTCACGTGCACCTGCCCTCCGGTCAGCTTCCAGATCAGCCAGGTCTCCACTGTGCCAAAGAGGAGCTCTCCTTTTTCCGCGCGTTCCCTCGCGCCCTCCACATGATCCAGTATCCATTTCAGCTTTGTCCCGGAAAAATAGGCGTCGATCACCAGTCCGGTCTTCTGCCTGTATGTATCCACAAGTCCTTTTTCCTTCAGCCTGTCGCAATACTCCGCGGTGCGCCTGCACTGCCAGACAATCGCGTGGCAGACCGGCTCTCCCGTATTCTTATCCCAGACGACTGTCGTCTCGCGCTGGTTCGTGATGCCAATGGCCGCAATGTCCTCCGCTGCGGCTCCGACTCTCTGCATCGCCTCCACCGCCACGCCCAGCATGGTGGACCAGATCTCGTTCGCGTCGTGCTCTACCCAGCCGGGCTTCGGAAAATGCTGCGTGAACTCCCGCTTCACCACGCTGCACATCGCGCCCGATCTGTCAAACATGATACAGCGATTGCTCGTCGTCCCGGCGTCCAGCGCCATGATGTACTTCGGTATTCCATTCATTCGGTATTCTCCTTCTCAATCTTTATGGTATGCAGTCTCCATTCATCAGGAACGAAACCTGTCCGCCAGCAAGGACAGATAGCGGAATACCGGTTCCGTCGCGATGGAGAACAGGACAAAGAGCATGATACACTTCACCGACATGCCGCTCAGAGAGAAAAGCTCCGGCAGATAAAAGCTGCACAGCAGCAGTCCCGCGATGGATCCAATGAATATGACCCACTGCCGACGGGAAGGCGGACTGATCGTTCTGTACAGGATCATGAATCCGACGATTGCGAGCAGCATCGTCGCGGCGGTGGAGATATCGTCCGAGGCTACGCCGAAGGTATCGCCGAACACCACGAGCGCGGCCACAGCGAGCGTATCCGTAATCGCTGCGGGAAGCGCCTTCGCAAAAACATTTTTCATAAAATTCCCGCGGATGCGTTCCTTATTCGGCTCCATCGCAAGGAAGAAACCGGGACCCCCAATCGTAAACGTACTGATCAGAGAAATCTGCGCGGGCTCCAGCGGATAGGTGTAGACCGTAATCAACGAGAACAGGGAAAGCAGCAGGGAAAAAATATTTTTGACGAGAAACAGCCCCGCAGAGCGCTGAATATTATTGACTACACGTCGGCCTTCCAGCACGACCTGCGGCATACGGGAAAAATCGGAATCCAGCAGCACAAGCTGGGCCGCCTGCGCGGCGGCGTCGCTGCCGGAGGCCATCGCCACGCTGCAGTCCGCGTCCTTCAGCGCCAGCACGTCGTTGACACCGTCCCCCGTCATGGCGACCGTATGTCCCTGATGCTGCAGCGCGCGGATCATCTGCCGCTTCTGCTCCGGCGTGACCCTCCCAAAGACCGTGTATTCCTGCATGGCCGCCTCAATCTCCCGCTCTGTCTTCAATGTCGTCGCGTCGACATAGCGCTCCGCGCCGCGGATCTTCGCCTCCTTCGCCGCCTCAGAAACCGTACGCGGCGTATCGCCGGAGATCACCTTGATCTTCACGCCCTGCTCCTCGAAGTAAGAGAAAGTCTCCGCCGCCGTCCTCCGCACCGGATTGGACAGCAGGATAAAGCCGAGCGGCGTCGCTGCTTCCGTAAGCACCCTGCCATCCGGCTCCGACGGATAAGACGCCAAGACCAGCACGCGGTATCCGCGCCCCGCATAGCTCTCCACCGTATCCATTACTTTTACAAAGCCATCCCGCAGCACAAACTCCGGCGCGCCCAGCACATAAGAACCCTCCTCAAAGGCCACAGCGCTGTACTTGTAGACAGGGGAAAAGGGAATGACGGTCCTCACATGCAGGCCTGACCCCTCCCGGAAATACGCTTTCAGCGCCTGCATGGTGGCGTTGTCACTGCTCATGGCAGCTGCAAAATCCCCCAGAATCCCGGAGAGCTCCGACAGCCTGTCCGGGCTGTAACCCTCCGCCGGAATCAGATCGCGTACCTCCATGGTGCTCTCCGTGATGGTTCCGGTCTTGTCCACACACAGGACGTCGACCCGCGCCAGGGTCTCGATGCTCTTCATGTCATGCAGCAGCACCTTTTTGCGGGCCAGACGCATGGAACTGACCACCAGCGTGACGCTCGTCAGCAGGTACAGGCCCTCGGGGATCATCCCGATCAGCGCCGCCACCATGGAGGTCACACTGTCCGCAAGCGTCTCCTGATTGACATAATAGCCCTGCAGGAAAAGCGCAATGCCGATAGGAATCAACGCAACGCCCACGAATTTCAGGATGCCGTCCAGGGAGCGCAGCATCTGCGACTGTTCCTTCACATTCATGGACTGCGCCTCGCGCGTCAGCTTTGAAATATAAGAGTCCTCGCCCACGGCTGTCAGCCGGGCGCGGCACTCTCCGGCCACGACGAAACTGCCTGAGATCAGCTCGTCCCCCGGTCTTTTCGCGATATCATCCGACTCGCCGGTCAGCAGCGCCTCATTGACCTGGACTTCCCCCTCCGTCACTATGGCGTCCGCGCAGATCTGGTTTCCCGCCTTCAGAATCATGATATCGCCGCGCCGCAGCTCATCGACGGGAATCACGATCGTCTCCCCGCCGCGCTCGACGGTCGCCCGCACCGCGCCCAGCATATTCATCTCATCCAGAACCTTCTTCGCGCGAAGCTCCTGGATGATACCGATCAGTGTATTGACAATAATAATGGGCAGGAAGGTAAGGCTCCGGAATGCCCCGACCAGGCACAGGAGCAGCGCCAGAAAGGCAAAAATGAAGTTAAAATACGTGCAGACATTCTCCCGGACAATATCCCCGACTGTCTTCGTACCTGAGGTCTCCTGCCGTCTTTCAGAACCCGTTTCCCGGCGCTTCTTCGTATTCTGCTTTTTCCTTCTCATTGGCAATGTGGTAGCGGCCATGCGCAATTCTCCTCGTATCCTGCAAAATCTGCCGTCTTTATACGGATTATAGCATATCCCCGGCGACATGAATCTAAATATTCTCTAAAAAATCGACATCAGGATCCGAAAACGCGGTCGAGCACATCAGCCAGCGGCTCCATCGTGTTCATCACCTCCTCCAGCGTATTGGTCTGCGCCCCCGCCTCGATCAGCAGCGCCTTGTCGGACAGATGCAGATTGTAGCGCAGACTCTTGAGGTAAATATTCCGGGAAAGTCCCGGATAATACTGTTCACACTGGAGCTTAAGCTGCAGTGTCAGCGCCAGATTGTCCTCGATATACGGATTATAGAGGTAGTCGATATTTCCGTTTTTTGTCCGGCTTAAGCCATTGAAAAACATAAAGCGCGCTACAGTTTTCCCGTCTATTTCGGTCACAAGGCGCGTGCCCTCGTCGACGCCGTCCCGGTGCAGGTCGATGACCGCCTGGATCGATGGATAGGCCTCCAGAATTTCGCTGATCTCCTCCGCCGCGCGGCTGTAGGCCTCACTGCGGTCGAGTTCCCCGTCGATCAGATCATAGACGCTCGTCACATGCATGACACGATAACCCTTCTCCTCGAGCAGTTCTGTCAGATAAGCCCCGACTCCCACGATCGTCGTAGAATTGTCGCCCGGAACGGAATCAACAAAGCCCTCCTGCGAATGCGTGTGGTAGATCAGGATCTGCGGACCGTCCACGCCTTTATCGATCGTCATATCCTTTGCGAGCAGCTTTTCCGCATTGAGATCTTCCGCCGTGACCGTCGTGTTCGACTCGACTGTATAGAAATTGCTGAGCAGATAGTCGAAATCCGACAGTTCCTCCAGGCTGTAGATCTGTCCGGTCTGCGTCGGGGCGCTCTCCTCGGTTTCTGTCGGCTGCCCTGTATCCGACAGTCCCGCGAGGGACGCATTCTCCTCCTCGACAAGCGAGGCCAGATCATACTCCTCTCCTGTTTCATTCAGTTCGTTCTCATCCTCACTGCTCCCGCTGATCAGCATCTCCCAGGTCACAGCGCTCTCAGCCGTGCCTGCATCCACCGCCGCATAGCTCAGCTTTTTCAATGGATGCAGTCCAAGCGCCCAGTCCAGATAACGTGAGAAAAGGGATACTTCATCCCGTTCCTCTCCGCTCGTATAGAAAAGCCCCGGATACAGGAGGCGCGCCGCTTCCCCGCGAAGCGCGCGCTGTACATATCCGGCTTCCTCCAGAAGCAGCGCCCCCGGATCGCACTGCAGAAATTTCTGCCCGCCAGCGAGCAGAATATAAAAACCGGCCGCCAGGAAACAGATCCACAGCAGCCGATTGACAAGCCCTGACAGTTGTCGTCTCATACGCATCCCCACCGCTTCATTCTATGCGTGTAGACAAAGCCTTATGTCCGCGGAAAGAAAGCAAGGTTCAGCGCCTCCGAGATCGTAAAGCTGAGCTGCCGGACCGTCTCGTCGATGTTTTTCGGTGTCACAAACATGCCGTTCAGATGCGGCGGCATCCGCTCACAGCTCCCCTGCGCGTCATAGATAATCGCTGCGGCTTCCACCACCGTCGGCACGCCGATCGCGATAACCGGCACGCCAAGACTCTCCTTTGTGAGACTTCCCCGGTGGTTTCCGACGCCGGAGCCCGGCTGTATTCCGGTATCCGTCAGCTGGATCGTCCGGCTCAGACGCCGGGTACTGCGAGCCGCCAGCGCGTCGATCACGATCACGAGATCCGGCTTCGTCTGATCGATGACGCCCTGAAGAATCTCCGAAGTCTCCATCCCTGTCTGCGCCATAACACCCGGCACGATACCGCTGATCGCGTTCACACTCTCGCCGCCCACGGCCTCCTTCCCATACTCCCGGATCAGATGCCGCGTAATCAGCAGATTGGAGACTGCCTTCGGCCCCAGCGCGTCCGGCGTCACATCACGATTTCCCAGTCCTGCCACCAGGATCTCCCGCGCGCGGGGCTCTCCCACCAGCTCCAGCAGGCAGGAGGCCAGGCACTCCGATATCTCCCGATGATAATTCTCATCCGGCGAGGCCATACCCGGCGCCTCCAGCGTGAGGTAATTTCCCACCGGCTTCCCCATCTCCTTCGCGCCGCGTTCGGACTCAATCCGCACCCGCGTCACCCGGATATCCCGCTCCTTATCGTACTCTTCCTCCACGATGACGCCGTGTACCTCCGTCTCGCTCCCCTCGAAGCTCTCCCTCGCCTCCAGCGCGAGGTCGGTCCGCACCCGCATCCGTTCCATCTGCTCACTCCCAGTACTCTTTTTTATCTTAAACTTCCCTCAAAACTTGCATTTTATGTATTGACAAGGAGAGTTCTTTCACCTAAAATATATCCGTGTGTTTCCATGCAAAGCTTTTCCGTGTCTCGCTTTCAGGAAGCATGTATAACAGCAGTGAGCGTTTAAAGGAATCTGGAGGTGCACGAGTTGGCTAATATCAAGTCTGCGAAGAAGAGAATTCTGGTCACCGAGACCAGAACTGCGAGGAACAAGGCGATCAAGTCGAAGGTAAAGACCATGGTGAAAAAGGTCTACGCCGCGATCGATGAGAAGGATCAGGAAGCCGCGAAGGCCGCTTTGAAGGAAGCGATCTCCACGCTGAACAAAGCCGGTTCCAAGGGAGTCTATCATAAGAACACCGTTTCGAGAAAGATTTCCCGTCTGCAGAAGGCCGTCAATGAGATGGCTTCATAGAGAATAAAACAGCGAAAAGAAGGTCGGTACCGTCATGCCGACCTTCTTTTTTATTGCGCGGAGCAATCAACTTTTATATTACCCACTATACTTCACGATCAGCATCTCCACCCCGACCTGGTCCGCAAGCTGCCCCGTCTTGATAAGCTCATCTGTCTTCACACAGTCCTCCACGATGCCGCGAAGCCCCGCGCTGGTAAAACCGCGCGCCTGCGCCTGCGCTTCGCCAAGGCGGAAGGCGGGTATCCCCGTCTGCTTTGCGAGCGCCGCGCGATCCAGACCCCTGCCGGACAGCTCCTTCAAAAGCAGCAGGCCGTTGAACTGCCGGGTGACAAGGGCGAGAATCTTGACCGGCGCCTCTTTCATCAGCAGCAGATCCGCGTAGAGGGAAAGCGCCTGCGCCTGTTTCTTCTGGGCGACGGCGCGCACCATGTCAAAGATGCGGTCCTCCGTCTGCTCCGTACAGATCGCCTCCACGTCCTGCGGCAGGATCTCCTCTCGCCCCATCGTATAGCTCAGAAGCTTCTCCAGTTCCTGCTCGATGTTCTGCATATCCGTACCGCTGCGCGCAAGGAAAGCGCGCAGCGCTTCCTCCGTGATCTGTTTTCCCTCCCTTTTAAGCGTGCCGAGTATCCAGCGCGTGAGCGTTCGCTCATCCTGGCGCTGAAATTCTACGACTCTGCCATGCTTTTTGATCTCCTTGTAAAGCCGGTTTCGCTTGTCCACCTCCGACTCGGTCAGGATGAGGCAGGTGCTCTGTGGGATTTCCGCCACATAATCGGCCAGCTCCGGGCAGGCATTCTTCACGAAACCGCTGTCGTTCAGCAGAATCACGCGCCGATCGGCGAAGAAGGGCAGCGTCTCCGCAAGGTCGATGACCTCATTGGGATTGATCTTCCGTCCCTCGAACACCGTCACATTCATCGTGTCGTCCGGCGCCGCCAGCGCGTCGCGCAGCCGCCTCCGGTACTGATTGCGCAGATAGAGTTCCTCCCCGGTGAGCAGATAAATATTCTTAAAATGTTTATTTTTGATATCTTCCATCAGCATTTTCATAGCTGTAGTATACCATGTCGAAGGGATTCTTACAAACAGCTTTTCTGAGGGCTGCTCCGCCGCGCTATCGGTACTTCCTAACGCTCACCCTCTTCCCATCCGTCCGGACACTGATCGCGCCGCAGTCCTTCGTAATGAAAACCGTGCTGCCGATGGCTTCCAGCCGCGCAAGCGTCTCCTCCGAGGGATGTCCGTAGGTGTTTGCGGCGCCGCACGAGATCAGGCTGACTGTGGGCTGTACCGCCTCCAGAAATTCTGCCGAGGTAGAATAACGGGAGCCGTGGTGGGCGGTCTTCAGCACCTCGACCGAAGAGAGCAGTCCTGCTTCCAGCAGCGCTCCTTCCGTCTCCTCTCCGATGTCGCCGGTGAGCAGCATGTCAAAATCCCGATACTCTGCCAGCAGTACGAGCGAGAGTTCATTTCGGTCGTCCGAATGTGCCGACGGGGAAGGCCAGAGGCAGGTGAGGGAAAACTCCTCCGAGGCCAGTATATCGCCCGTTTTCATATAGAGAATCTCCACACCGGCTTCGGTGAGCAGCGCCTCCATCTCCTCGTAGGCCTCATCCTTCTCATTGATTCCCGGCAGCACCGCCGTCCCGATATCGATGCCGCCGGGCGTCATGCTGTCCGCGAGCAGCTCCTCGATTCCGCTGATGTGGTCGGCATCCATATGGGAGATCATCAGATAATCCAGTCTGCCGACGCCCTCGTATTTCAGATAGGGCAGAATCCGGTAGGTTCCGACCGAAGAGACGCCCGTGCTGCCCCCGTCGATCAGGAAGGTCGTGCCATCGGCGCTGCGAATGAAAATGCCATCCCCCTGCCCGACAGCCAGCAGCGTGACCTGAAGCCCGCTGTGTACGCGAATGCAGATCAGCAGCAGCGGAACCGCCAGCAGCGCTGTACTGAGTGTGAGCACGCCCCGCCCCGGGCGAAATTCCTCCGGCTTTCTGCTGTACTTCTGCCTGCGCTTCTCCCGGTAGAGCAGGCAGAGCACTACGCACAGCATGATGTAATACAGCGTGATTTTCCACCGCGAAGGCGTTCCAAGCGACAGCACGGAGCCGGGAAGCGTGAGGCACAGCTCCCCCATCTTCCGGTAGAACAGCAGGATCAGACGGCAGGAAAACGCAATGAGCCGCGCAGCTCCGATCTCCGCCAGCCCGGTAAAGCCGCAGAGGATGGTCGCCGCCATGAGCACGCTCATCAGCGGAATGACGAGCAGGTTCAGCAGGGTGGAATAGAGGGAATACTCCGAAAACGCACACAGAAGGATCGGGAAAGTCACCGCCAGTACGGACAGGCTGACGCTCAGCGCCTGGAAAAGCCGCCCCTGCTTTGGGCGGTACAGCCGCAGAAGCGGCGTGAGCAGCGCGATGCCGAGTACTGCTCCAAAGGAGAGCAGGAAGGCGCTCTGCCTGCTGTTCAGCGGTGAAGTGAGCAGCAGAACGATCGCCGCAACGCCTATTGCCGTCAGCATGTCATAGCTGCGTCCGACCAGATCTGCCGTCACCATGAGCGCGCACATGATCACGGCACGCAGGGCAGAGACAGAAGCACCTGCCATCCAGCCGTAAGCGACAATCAGCAGAATCGATGGAATCCCCGCCGGAAGATAATGTCCGGTCAGTCTGCGCAAAACCCGATAGAGCCCCATCCCGATCAGCGAAATGTGCAGACCCGAGATCGCAAGCAGGTGCGAGATTCCGTTTTTCTGATACAGATTCTTTGTATCACTGTCGAGCGCACTCTTCTCTCCGAGCACCATCGCCCGGATAACTCCGGCGTCTTCCTCATCGAACACAGCGTCGTAGACCTCGCCGAGCCGTTTTTTTAACTGCAGCAGATTTTCCCGCAGCGGCGCCGGGTGCAGCGCCAGGATCTGCGCATTTTCTGCAAAAACCGTGCACGAAATGTCCTTCGCCCCATAGTAGAGGCTGCTGTCAAACTGTCCCGGATTAGTTGGTGTTTCTACAGGATAAATGGTTCCCGACAAGGATAGATCCGCGCCCACCGGATAAGCGGCGGCGCCTGACAGATATACGAGGATGCGCTCCGCTTCGAAGCTGCCCTCCCCGGCCTCAATCCGGCAATTTACCAGACTGAGCTGCATGCCTTCTTCTCTTACAGACCACCTGGCGACCCGGCCTGTGATCCGCCCCGACTGTTTCTGCGTGATCGGCGGCGACTCCTTCAGAAGTCCCGTCGGCAGAAGCAGAAGAAGCAGAAACAGCGCCAGCGCCGCGCAGGCAGCCGGCCTTCTCTTCATTCTTCTATCAGCTCCTCATTCTTCTCAAAAATCGTGTTAAAGCTGATCGTCTCGCGAAAGAGCTGGTTCGTCTCGCCGTTGATGCTGATCTGCACCTGTTCGGCGTCCGTATTGTCCACGATCGAATTGACAATCGAATAGATCGGGACAGCCTCCGCGACATTGTAGACGGATTCCAGGAATGTCTCATCCAGATTTACGTAGCAGATGCCATCCTTGATCGAAATACTGATGAGCTTTGTCTCCGGCGGTATCGTCGGATAAAGCCCGTCTGAAATCGGACCGGAAATCAGCTCCTCTACAATCAGCTTTTCCAGTGAAATGTTACTGTTGTACTCCATGGTAACCTGTTCGGCTGCCAGCGCGTCTCCCGCCTCGTTGGTGAAATAGAGGGTCAGCTCCGCGGTCTTGTAGACGTCGCTCTCCTCCCCGGCGCTCTCGATGAACTGCTCGTCGTTCATATAGCCGATCTCCTCGCCGTTCGTATCGGTCAGCGGCTCACCGTCCACCAGGAAGCTCACATACTCCACACCCTGGAGCTGGCAGAACGTGCGGACATATGCCGCCCTGCACAGGACCTCGCGTGTCTTCTCCATCTGCAGGTATTCCGTGGAAAAATCAAGATAGAGCCGCAGCCCTTCCAGCGTGCTGTCCAGCAGGCGGACATCCTCCGGCAACGCGCTCTGCAGCTCCTCATCGCGCGGCTCCTCACGCAGCAGCTCCAGCATCTCGCTTACCATGCCCTCCGCGGTCTTCGCCTGCAGCTCCCGGTATTCACAGGAAATAGCCGTTTCTTCCTGGTTGATATACCATATTCTGTATCCGCTCTCTTCCTCCTCTTTGCCTGCGCCGCAGCCTGTGCTCAACACAGCCGCACACAGCAAAAGGAAAAAGCAAAACCATCTTCTCATTCTGATCTCCATTCCGCCATTCCCAGGTCGGCAATGTAAACAATCCTCATAGAGTTATCGGCTGACTGCTCAGAAACAGGCTGTTCCAGGGCAGTGCCTTACCTCTGCTATACAATATACTTCAGCGGAATCCGCACCGTAAAGGTCGTCCCCTCATCGACAACGCTCTGTACCTTGATCGCGCCGCGGTGCGCCACGACCGCGCTCCTCGTGATGGCGAGCCCGAGTCCTGTCCCGCCAATCTCGCGGGAATGGGACTTGTCCACACGATAGAAGCGCTCGAACACATAATCCAGCGATTCCTGCGGAATACCGATCCCCGAGTCGCTGACCTTCACATAGAAAAATTTGTGATCCGCGTCGAGCGTCACGCGCACCCAGCCGCCGCTGCGATTGTATTTAATTGCATTCTCGACCAGATTGGTGAAGGCAAGCGAAAGACGCGTCGGATCGATCTCCGCGCTGACGCTGCGGTTGCTCTCAAAGACAACCTCAATGTTCCCCTTCTGGGCAATCGGCCTGAGTCTTTTGAGAATCTGCTCCAGAAACTCATTGACATCCACCGTCTCCACGTTCAGCTCCGGCGTCTTGCGATCCATCTTCACGAGCGTGAGCAGATCGGAAATAATCGAATTCTCGCGGTCAATCTCGTTGGCGATATCCTCCATGAATTCCTGATAAAGCTCCTTCGGCGTATCCTCCTGCGCCAGCAGGGAGTCTGCCAGCACTTTCATGGAAGCCAGCGGCGTCTTCAGCTCATGCGAAACATTCGACACAAATTCCTGACGGGATTCCTCCATGACACGCAGCTTCGCGAGCATCAGGTTGAAGGAATCAGAGATCATCTCCACCTCCGTACAGTCGTGAATGTTCATATTATCCTCGAGCGTACCGTCCAGCATGTCCCCGATGTACTGGTTCATGTGCCGCAGCGGCCGTACAAGCAGCCGCGAAAGCACGATAGCCAGGGAAAGCGAACAGAAGGCGATGATCAGCACGCAGATCTGCGCCGAAAACTCAAACTCGTCCAGCCTGATATAAATATTATCTGTGGATGCGCTTGCCAGAATAACGCCGACGATCGTCATCCCATCCTCTTCCGTCAGGGTGATGGGAACCGCGATCTGAATATAGCGGCCGCTTATGTAATCTGCCGCAGTCTCTCCGCGGAAGCATCTGACGACGTTTTCCGCCACCATCGTGCGTCCTTCCTCCAGATCATAGGTGTCCTCCACGATCACGAGATTGTCATCAATCAGGATAATCCGGCCGTCATACAGGGTCGCCACCTGGCTGATATCGCCGGTCAGCATCTCATTCTCCTGATTATAAAGATAATCCGCACTGACAATCTGTGTGGAGAGAATCTGACACTGGTTCCGAACTTCGTTTGCAAGCTGAGTGAGGGCCTGTCTCTCGTAGAACACGCGAAGCACGACCGCCGTCAGGCCCGCGCTGAGCGTGCCGAAGAGAAACAGGAATATTATGATGCGGAAATTCAGACTTCTGAAAAATTTCCCTTTAATCCTGAACTTTTTAAACATTAAAGTAGTACCCTACTCCCCATTTCGTATGTACATATTTCGGTTCGCTCGGATTCGGTTCGATCTTTTCGCGCAGGCGGCGGATGTGCACATCCACGGTCCGCACATCGCCCGGATAATCGTAGCCCCATACCGCGTTCAGCAGATGGTCGCGGCTGTACACGCGGTTCGGATTCGACGCCATCAGTTCCAGCAGATCAAACTCCTTCGCCGTCAGATTGATCTCTTTTCCCGCAATGGTCAGCCTCCGGCCCTCGCAGTCCATGTGAAGATCACCCTTGTCGATCACCCGGCGAAGCTCTTTCTCAGGCTCCTTCTTCTTCGTCCGCCGCATGATCGCCTTGATCCGGGCCTTCACTTCGAGAATATTGAAGGGCTTTGTGATATAATCATCCGCGCCGTAGTCCAGGCCGAGAATCTTGTCCATGTCGTCGCCCTTCGCCGTCAGCATGACAACCGGCACACTGGAAAACTCCCGCAGCTGCTGGCAGACCTCGAAGCCGCTCAGCTTCGGCAGCATCACGTCCAGCAGAATAAGATCGTATTCATTCGCCCGTATCTTCTCGAGTGCTTCCTCTCCGTCATAGGCGCAGTCCACCTCCATGCCGTCCTGCTCGAGGCTGAAACGGATACCCTTCACAATCAGCTTTTCATCGTCCACCACCAGTATTCTCTGTGCCATCATGCCCCTCCTCACTGAACTCTGATCTGATCCTTAATCTTTGCGTAAATGCCCTCCGCGATGCCGGAGACTTCCATGATCTGCTCCGTGCTCGTGAAGGAGCCGTTCTGCGTCCGGTACTCGATGATCGCGTCCGCGCGGCTCTCGCCGATGCCGTTCAGGCTCATCAGCGCCTCGCGGTCTGCAGTGTTGATGTTCACGCGGGTGTCGGCGGCTTCGGAAACCGCCCCGGATCCGACTGACGAAACACTCAAAGATGCGTCTGTCCCGCTGTCTGAACCTGCCTTAGCAGGACTTTCAACATTACCCTGCACGGCGGCAGAAATCTGGTCGCCCTCCACATCCTCCGCGCAGCAGAACACGAACTCCTCGCTCTTTCCGACGCGGAAACCCAGAAAAGAAAAACTGCATCCGGACAGACTCATGCTCAGAAGCAGTGCCAGACCGAATACAGCCAAATCTCTGATTCTCTTATATGTCACGCCTCTCTCCTTTCCGGAGAAAAGCCTTTCTGTGTCCGCTTTCATTGTAACTGACCCGGACAGAAAAGACAAGGGAATCTTTTTTTATTTTTCCCACTCGAATACTACAACTCCAACCACAGCTACCAGAAGGCCGAGCAGCTTCCGAAGCGAGAATTCTACTTTATCTACGCCGAAGAGACCCAGCAGCTCGATTCCCCACGAGACGGCGAGCTGCGCAATGACGATCAGCATCGTCGCGCGGGCCGGGCCAAGCGCGGACATACCCTGAATAACCGTGTAGGTGATGAACGCGCCGAACACGCCTCCGAGCAGCATGTACTTCGGGGTGACCCGCACGACATTCATGAGGCTTTCGCGGTCGAAGGCTGCCCAGATTGCAAGACAGGTCAGCAGCGCCGAAAACTGCACCCACGAGGCCGAGGCCCAGACGCTGCTCTGCTCCGTCACCTCGGTGTTGAAAACGCCTTGAATACTCATGAGCGCGCCGGATATCAGCGCAATAAAAAATCCGACCATAGGGAGACCTCCTTCTTTCCATGAAAGTATTCCCATATGATCGGATTCTATTCTTCTGCTGCAACACACCCTGCCGCCAGATAACGACACAGGTCAAAAACACACGCGCAAACAGACAGCGCCGGGGATATCGAGCCTGCACCGTCTAAAACGAATCGGCTGAAAGCTCAAATGTTGCGAAAACGCTGTGCCAGCTCAATCCAGCCGACTCTCCAGAAGCTCCGAAAATTCCGCAATCTCCTCCCCTGCGTCCTCGCCGCGCCAGATGTCGGCCAGCGTAGCCTCCAGGTTCAGCCACATATCGGAGAGCTCGATGATCTTCGGCGTCTCCGCCGCCGCGTCGTAGGCCGCGCAGACCGCCTCCCAGGCAGGCGTCGGGTCTTCCGCGAGATTCCGGTAAGCCGGGAGCTTTCCAACCATACTGTAGAGCTCACCCGCTTTTGTCTCCGTAAAGTAACGGGCAACGGCTTCCGCCATCTCCGTGTTCGCCGAATAAGGATTTACCACAATCGAATTGGTAACGGAAAGTCCGCGCGACGCAAGCTCCCCGGTAAGGTCCGGCAGCGCAGCCGCCGCGTAGAAGGGCTCATAGGAGAGTTCCTCCGTCGTCGTCTCCCCATTCTCATCCGTTACCGTCCGCTCCGTCGGATATTCCGGCAGTTCTCCGGCCTCCACCGCCTGATCGAGCTGTGCGAGCATGGCGACATTGGCAATCACAAAGACTGTTTTGCCATCAATAAAGTCCTGAATCACATCATCGGAAGTGACCGTATCCGCATCGATCGCGAAGTATTCGTTCAGGCTCTGATAATAGTTCAGGCACTCCTCGATCTTTTCCAGATCCATCGACACCTGTTCCTTATCGTCTCCGTCTTCGCCGCCCAGCTCGGTATACGCGCCGAGAAACATATAATCATCTATCACATCGGCCACATTCCACGCAAAGATATTTTCCACCAGAGAGGTCACGGTATCCGATTCAAAGGCCTCCGCATAGGTCAGAATATCCGCGATCGTGGCCGGAGCACTCTCTGTGTAATACTGATTATAGAGGAGAAAACAGGTCTCAATGTAAAAAGGAACTGCAATGATCTCCCCGTCATAAGTCACCGCGTGAGCCGCTTTTTCCGAATAATTCTCCGCGACACCATCGGCATCCAGGCGGGTCGCCAGTCCCGCCAGATAAGCCTTCTCCAGCTGCGCGCTGGACGCCACGTAAAGATCCGGCCCTGCCATCTCCTCCGCTATGGACTCCTCACCGATCGTCTCGATATAATCCACTTCCGACACAAGCGCCGTACTCACTTCAATGCCGTAGGCTTCCGCCGCCTCAGCCGCCGCTGTCTCCATATATTCCTGAAGCTCCGGATCGGTATACCAGACCAGGATCGGCTGCTCCTCCACAAGTTCAGGCTCCTCCGGCCTGTATTGCAGGGCAGAGTGGATGCACTGTGCCAGAAACATCAGCACAAGCAGCACAATGAGCGGCTTTTTCCACGGTATTTTCATGCAGTATCCTTTCTATTCTCACAAAGCCTTCTCCAGCTTTGCGACCATCTCATCCACGTCCGCCTTCGTGATCACAAGCGGCGGCACAAAGCGCAGCACATTGCTTCCCGCCGTGATGATAAGCACGCCTTCCTCCTGCGCCCGGCTCACGATCTCGCCGATCGGACGGCCCGTCACCTCAATGCCCTGGATCAGACCCTTGCCGCGGCGCTCCGCGAAGCAGTCGTATTTCTGCACAAGCGCGTCCAGCTTTTCCGTGAGATACGCGCCGACCTCACGGACATTTTCCAGGATATGCTCCTCCTCATAGAGGTCGAACACGACGCTCACCGCCGCGCAGACAAAGGGGTTGCCGCCATAGGTTGTGCCGTGATCCCCGGGCACGAGCGAACTCTCCGCCGCCTTCTTCCCGACGACGAAAGCGCCCACCGGCACGCCGCAGCCAAGCGCCTTCGCGCAGGTCATCACGTCCGGCTCCACGCCGTACTCCTGCCAGGCAAACTGGTAGCCGGTCCGGCCCATGCCGCACTGTATCTCATCAAGAATCAGGATCAGGTCCTTCTCGTCGCAGAGCGCGCGCAGTCCCTTCAGGAATTCCTCCGTAGCCGGGTAGATGCCGCCCTCGCCCTGCAGCGTCTCGAGAATAATTCCGCAGGTCTTATCCGTCACCTGCGCCTTCACGCTCTCGAGATCGTTGTAATCCGCGAAGCGCACGCCGCCAATCAGCGGCTCAAAAGGCTCGCGATAGTGCGCGTTGCCGGTCACGGAGAGCGCGCCCATGCTCCTGCCGTGGAAGGAATGGTTCATCGCGATGATCTCATAGCGGTCCTTCCCGTATTTTCCATAGGAATATTTCCGCGCGACCTTCAGCGCGCCCTCGATCGCCTCGGTGCCGCTGTTCGTGAAAAATACTTTTTCCATGCCGCTGGCCTTTTTCACCTTCTGCGCGGCCTCCATCATCGGGACCGAATAGTACAGATTCGAAATGTGGGTCAGCTTGTCGATCTGATCCTTCAGAGCCTGCGTGTATTTTTTATTATTATAGCCGAGCGACTGCACAGCGATGCCGGCCGCGAAGTCCAGATACTCTTTTCCGTTTACATCATAAAGACGCACCCCTTCACCGTGATCCAGTACAATCTGATAACGGTTGTAGGTGTGGAGGACGGCCTCCTCTGCCTGCTCAATATACGGATTACTCATGATAAAATCTCTCCTCTCCGTCCCCCAGGATCGCCGTGCCAACGCCCCGGTTTGAAAATATCTCCATCAGTACGCTGTGCGGAATGCGCCCATCTATGATATGGACGCGGGATACGCCCGCCTCGATCGCGTCGATACAGTTCGCAAGCTTCGGGAGCATGCCGCCGCCGATCGTCCCACCGCCGATCAGTTTCCGCGCCTCGCTGACGGAAATCTCGGAGATCAGGGAATCCTTGTCATTGAAATCCCGGTACACGCCCTCGATGTCGGTCAGAAACGCAAGTTTATTCGCCTTCACCGAACGCGCGATCGCACAGGCCGCATCGTCGGCGTTGATATTATAGGTCTCGAAATGCTCGTCGAGACCGATCGGGCACACGATCGGCAGAAAATCTTTCTCCAGCAGGTCGTAGAGGATCTTCGGATTGACTTCCTCGATCTCCCCGACGTAGCCGATATCCTGCCCGTCGGAATATTTTTTATGTACTTTCAGGAGGCCGCCGTCCTTGCCGCTGATACCGACAGCCTTGACGCCGAGCTCCTGCACCATCGTCACGAGGCTCTTATTCACGCGTCCCAGCACCATCTCGGCGATCTCCATCGTGGCCTCGTCGGTCACGCGCAGGCCATTGACAAAACGCGGTTCCATGCCGACTTTGCCGACCCACTTGCTGATCTCCTTGCCGCCGCCGTGGACGATGATCGGCTTAAAGCCGACGAGTTTTAAAAGGGTCACGTCGCTGATGACGCTTTTTTTCAGGTTTTCGTCAACCATGGCGCTGCCGCCGTACTTGACGACGATGATCTTCCGGTTGAACTTCTGGATATAGGGCAGCGCCTCGATCAGGACGGCTGCCTTCTCCATATATTTTTCGTAGTCTTCTCTCATGGGTTCCTCCTTGACTAAGTGGCGCTCCGCCGCCAGACATATCTGACGCGGACTCGCTCTCGCTCAGTGTGCGGTGTAGCGGACACTAAATTCAACCTTCGCCTTACGGCTTGGTTTCATTAAGTGCCGACACCGCACAATGGTCCGCTTTCAGATATGTCTGGCGGCGGAGCTGATTCACTGGCGAATGACAGACGGATCTGGCAATGGGGCAGGTTCACTGACAGCTGGCGGATATGCCTGACGGCGGAGCTAACTTATCGACAGATGTCAGTTACGACAACTCCGGATAATTCTCAGGACAAAATATCTGGAGAGCATTTTACATTTATCAGCTGCGGTAGTCCGCGTTGATATTCACGTACTCGTGGGTCAGGTCGCAGCCCCAGGCGAGGGCGGTCTCGCTGCCCATTTTGACGTCGGCGAGCGCGGTCACGTAATCTTCAGAGAGGATTTTTGTGGCGAGTTCTTCGCTGTAGCCGGTCGAGACGCCGTTTTCGATGATTTTGATTTTGCCCGCGGCGCTCTTAAACCAGAGGTCGACACGCTCGGGATCGAACTGCGCTCCGGAGTATCCCATGGCGCAGAGGATGCGGCCCCAGTTGGCGTCGTGGCCGTAGATCGCGGCCTTGGTCAGCGTCGAGGTGACGATCGACTTCGCGAGGATTTTTGCCTGTTCGTGAGACTCTGCGCCAATGATTTTCGCCTCAAAGAGGCAGGTCGCGCCTTCGCCGTCACCGGCAATCTTTTTCGCGAGCTCGGTGTTGACGTAATGGAGTGCTTCTTTAAAGGTATCGTAGTCCTCGCCCTCCGCGCAGATGACGGGATTTCCGGCCAGGCCGTTCGCGAGCAGCAGCAGGGTGTCGTTCGTCGAAGTGTCACCGTCCACGGATACCATGTTGTAGGTATCCTGCACGTCGTCAGAGAGGGCTTTCTGCAGCATTTCCTTCGTGATCGCAGCATCGGTCGTGAGGAAGCTCAGCATCGTGCACATATTGGGATGGATCATACCAGACCCCTTGCACATGCCGCCGATCGTGACGGTCTTGCCGCCGATTGTGATTTCCGCGCCGACGTATTTGGGCTTTGTGTCGGTCGTCATGATCGCGCGCGCTGCCTCAAGTCCGGCTTCTTCCGCAAACTGTTTTTCGGCTGCAAGCGTTGTGACGCCCGCCGCGATGCGGTCGATCGGGAGCTGCATGCCGATCACGCCTGTGGAGGCGACCAGCACGGAGTC
This sequence comes from Lachnospiraceae bacterium, assembly GCA_020860645.1. GTDB lineage: Bacteria > Bacillota > Clostridia > Lachnospirales > Lachnospiraceae > Hominiventricola. Next base: position 29,765 of record JAJBTX010000073.1, read on the forward strand.
CGCCGGGATATCCAGCGACGCTGCGGCGGCTTCGGCAGTCTTTCGGCAGTAGCCGTAGCCCTCCTCACCGGTGCAGGCGTTCGCGATGCCGGAATTGACGACGACTGCGCGGGCGGGCTGCCCGCCGTACACGAGCGCCTGATCCCATTTGACCGGCGCGGCCTTGACGAGATTCGTCGTGAAGGTACCGGCTGTCACGCAGGGCGTTTCGCTGTAGATGAGCGCCATGTCCTTCCTGCCTTTGTATTTGATTTCCGCCTCTACGGCCGCGGCTGCGAATCCCTTCGCGGCCGTCACGCCACCCGTTATTTTTTTCATATTATTCTCCCATCTGCTGACAGCATATACAGCCTTCTCTTTTTCCTCAGCATCTGTCTTATATAATCTGCCTCGAAAATGCTGTACTATCACTAACCATCGTCTTCTTCAATAAAAGCGGTAATGTTCTTTTCATTCAGTGTGAAATCGTAGTAATTCAGATCCTGCCGCTTCGTCCAGCCGATTTTGTTCCAGAATGCGTTTCCGATGTCATTCTTCGTAAAAGCGATCAGCGACACTTTATTGATCTGCTCCGCGCGCAGCGCTTCCATACAGGCCACAACCATAGCCTTGCCAACGCCATGACGGCGATAGCCCTTGCGCACGCAGACGTGGTAGAAACAGCCGCGTCTGCCGTCATGCCCGCAGAGAATCGCGCCGATCAGCAGATCGCCCTCCCAGGCCGTGACGCTCGTCGTCGGGTTCCTTCTGAGGAAACGCTCCACGCCCTCACGGGAGTCGTCGATACTCCGGATGCCAAAGCCGCGAATCGTCATCCAGAGCTCATATAATTTGTCGTAATCGTCTACGGTCATCACACGGATATCCATTCTAACACCCTCTCCCTGCAGCAAATCCAAGCCGGTCAAAATCCACGGGACTTTTCCGCCTTCTTTCGTTCTTCAAACCAGATCTGATCGAAGTGAAACATGCTGCGTTTTCCAGTTCTCCGCGCTGAAAACTTCTGCTGTTCTACGGGAACAGCGGCGGCATGCGCAGCCCCTCGGCCTCATCAAAGCCGAACAGCAGGTTCATATTCTGCACCGCCTGACCGGCCGCGCCCTTGACCAGATTGTCCATCGCCCCCATCATAACAATGCGTTTTGTCCGCGGGTCGATCTTAAAATTCACATCCACGAAATTGCTGCCCTCCACCCAGCGGGTCTGCGGGCAGACGCCCTCATCCAGCACGCGGACGAAAAATTCTTTTCCATAATATTGATCATAAACGGCCTTTACCTCCCCATAGGAGACGTCCTTTTTCAACGACGCGTAGGCCGTCACGAGAATGCCTCTCTGCATCGGCACGAGATGCGGCGTGAAGCTGATCACGACCGGCTCGCCCGCCGCGTAGGAGAGCTGCTCCTCAATCTCCGGCGTGTGCCGGTGGGAGGCCACCCCGTAAGCCTTGATATTCTCATTGACCTCACAGAAGAGATTGTCCACCTTCGCCCCGCGGCCTGCGCCGGAGGTGCCGGATTTCGCGTCGATGATGAGCGTATTCGGGTCGATCAGGCCCTCCTTCACGCAGGGATAGACGGAAAGGAAGCTGCAGGTCGGGTAGCAGCCGGGATTCGCGATCAGCCGCGCCTTCTTCACGGCCTCGCGGTTGACCTCGCAGAGTCCATAGACAGCCTCACCGATGTACTGCGGAGCCTTGTGCTCGATGCCGTACCATTTCTCATAGACCGATACGTCCTTGATCCGGAAATCCGCGCTCAGGTCAATGATCTTTACCTTATTTAAAATATCCTCATTCACAAGGGAGGCACAGAGCCCCTGCGGCGTCGCCGTAAAAATCACGTCCACCGCCTCCGCCATCGCCGCCATATTGTCGTCCAGGCATTTCGCATCCACCAGCTGAAACATATTCTGATAGACCGAGGCATAGGCTTTATCTACATAGCTCCGGGAGCCGTACCACGCGATCTCCACGTCCTTGTGCCCAAGCAGCAGCCGCACAAGCTCCGCCCCCGCATAGCCGGTTGCCCCGATAATTCCCGCTTTTATCACATTATTTACCTCTCAATCCTGCCCCTTTGCCGGGACTTTCCTATCATAAACCAATTAAAAAGGAAAGTAAAGTAGAAATTCCCGCCGCGGCATTGCATAATTATACATTTATTATACAATTTATGCAATATATTATTATACAAATTCTAAATTTATGTATAATCTTTCACTTGCAATCAGTTTTCTATTGTTGTATAGTAAGAACACCGGGATTTCGGGAGCACTTCAGCACGATGATTTTTGTGATCGAACATATGCTTTGCAGAAATCCGCAGTATCATTACATACACATCTTGAGGAGGAATCTCATAATGAAGGAAAAAGTAATTCTGGCCTACTCCGGCGGGCTCGACACGACCGCCATCATCCCGTGGCTGAAGGAAACCTTTGATTACGACGTTGTCTGCTGCTGCATCGACTGCGGACAGGGAAACGAGCTGGACGGCCTGGAGGAGCGTGCGAAGCTCTCCGGCGCGACGAAATTATATATTGAGGATATCAACGACGACTTCGCGGAAAATTATATCATGCCCTGCGTACAGGCAGGCGCCGTATATGAGAACAAATATCTGCTCGGCACCTCGATGGCCCGCCCGGCGATCGCGAAGAAACTCGTGGAGATCGCCCGTAAGGAGGGCGCGACCGCAATCTGCCACGGCGCGACCGGCAAGGGCAACGACCAGATCCGTTTCGAACTCGGCATCAAGGCGCTGGCTCCCGACATCAAGATCATCGCTCCCTGGAGAATGACCGACGTCTGGAAGATGCAGTCCCGCGAGGACGAGATCGAATACTGCAAGCAGCACGGCATTGACCTGCCCTTCGACCACAGCCACAGCTACAGCCGTGACCGCAATCTCTGGCACATCAGCCATGAGGGCCTTGAGCTCGAGGATCCGGCCAACGCACCGAATTACGATCATATGCTTGTGCTCGGCGTGACCCCGGAGAAGGCTCCCGACGAGCCGGAGCTGGTGACGATGACCTTCGAGAAGGGCGTGCCCACCTCGATCAACGGAAAGAAGATGAAGGTCGCCGACATCATCCGTGAGCTGAACAAGCTAGGCGGAAAGCACGGCGTCGGCATCGTCGATATCGTTGAGAACCGCGTCGTCGGCATGAAGTCCCGCGGCGTCTACGAGACCCCGGGAGGAACGATCCTGATGGAGGCGCATGCGCAGCTCGAGGAGCTTGTACTCGACCGCGCCACGATGGAGACCAAGAAGGATATGGGCAATAAGCTGGCCCAGATCGTCTATGAAGGAAAGTGGTTCACGCCTCTGTGCGATGCGGTACGCGCTTTCGTGAGCAGCATGCAGGAATATGTGACCGGCGAAGTGAAGTTCCGCCTCTATAAGGGCAACATCATCAAGGCAGGCACCACCTCCCCCTACAGCCTCTACAGCGAGTCGCTGGCCTCCTTCACGACCGGCGATCAGTACGACCACCACGACGCGAGCGGCTTCATCACACTGTTCGGCCTTCCTCTGAAGGTGCGCGCGCAGATGCTCGCTTCGGTAAAAGAGCAGGAAAACGCAAAATAAAACTGCAAAGCGAAAGGGCGCTCCCGCCAGTCCGGGAACGCCCTCTTTTTTCTGTCATCAATCGGTCACGCCATATTCGCTGAGGAAATCGTCCAGCGCCGTGACATCCGCCTCGATCGGAATGCTGTTCTGCTTCGTCTGATAAGAATCCACCGCGGAATAGCCGAGCCAGCCGACGAAAGCCAGCGCGACAACGCCCGCACAGCAGCGTGCGATCAGCGAGTTTCTCTTCTTTTTGGCTTCAATAGCCTTGCGGTTCCTTTTTTGCTCTTTATAACGATCTACCTTTTCCTGACTCATCGGTTGTATCTCCTTTTCCCATAACTAAAGAAGAGTATAGCACTGACATTCACTGCGCGTCAAGTTCGATCTCGATGTAATCGCCCATCGAGTGGGGCACCTCCATGCAGAGCCAGACCTTTCCGTCCGCCAGATAAGAATAGCCGTAGGGGTCGCTCCCATCCTCCGCGTAGTCGTAGCCCTGCAGCGAACGCGCGAGACTGTCCGGACTCTCATAAATACTCTGAATCCGTTCCAGAAAATATGGTGCGAGAGCCTCATCCACATAATAACTTTTTCCCTCAAACATATGCTCCGCGAGGAGCTCCACATCCACATGATCTGCAAGACGGATACTCTCCCCGGTGTTCAGGTCGATATTATAGGTATACTTGAAGGTCTGCTCATTGTAAGAACCGTCAGAATAAATCCCATCCATCAGGATGGAAAGCGTATCTGCCGTCATGGTCTTCAGCGTAAAAGTAACGGTATAGGTACCGCCTCCGCTCCACCCTTCCACGGCCATCTGCTCGTTCGTGAGCATGATCTCATTCCATTTTTCCTGAATCTGTTCGTCACCGAGACCCTCGATCTGCGGGCAGGAGATAGACACCCCGTTCTCGGTCTCCAGAAGCTCTGCCACCACGCGATAAGTAGACTCCACATAAGGATAATACTCCAGATATTCCTCGTAGACATTATAATTCGTCTCCAGCACCTTTCCCTCGACAGTCACCAGCAGCAGCTCGCACTGGTAGCAGTCCAGAAAGGTATTGGTCATGCTGCCCATGACAATATTCTCGCCGGCGGAGCTCAGCTTTTTCACGTAATCCGCGAAGGCCTGATTGAAATCCAGCATGACCACCTTATCGCCGCCCTGGTTCGTGCCAAAGGAGATGCTGTTCAGCCCCACTTCGCCGCTGATTTCCAGCGCTGCGAGAAGCTCCTCCATAACCGTCTGTTCATCCACTGTCTCCACGTAGACCGTCTTCTGCACAATATTTTCGGCCAGCTCGTCCCCGCAGTAAATATGCAGGGCAATGCCCTCTGAAGTTTCTGTCACGACCGGCTCAAGCGGCTCCTCGGCCAGCTCTACCGTTTCCTGCGTCTCTGTCAGCAGCTCGGAACCCGTCTCTTTTTTTCCGCAGCCCGCAAGCAGGATAAGGCAGACAAACGCCGCGATATATACTTTCCATCTTTTCACATCATCACTTCCCTGCTCCATACAGCATATCTGCATATCCACACCGCGGATCATGCCAGACAGAAAAGGCTCCGGCTATTATCCGGAACTTTTATAATATATGAATATATGTTCTTATTATAGCAGTCAAATGTTGAATATGTGTTACGAACTCATTACACTACTATAAAAGTTCCGATCAGTGAGACAATCGGCTTTTTTAAGGCTCCGAATGGCGGCTGTGTACACGCCGGAACGGCCGCTCCAGCAGCCGCTTCACGACAATCTGCGGCTCGTCGGTCGAGGGATCGACCGGATCAACCAGAACCGCAGATACGCCCGCGCGCTTTGCGCCCCAGATATCGGTGAAAATCTGGTCGCCTACAAACAATGTCGTCCCCGGAGTCGTCTCCATTTTCCGCATGGCCTCGAGATAGCCGCGCGCCTTCGGCTTTCCTGCCTTATATACATAGCCGCTGCCCACCTGCTCCGCAAACGGGCGCACCCGCTCCTCATCATTATTTGAAACGAGCATCGTCCCCATGCCAAGGGCATGGAGCCGCGCGAACAGCTGTCGTGTGCGCTCATCCGCCGACGCGCCGTGCGGCACAAGCGTATTGTCAATGTCGAACAGGACGCCCCGATATGTCCCGGAGAGCGTCTCCCAGTCAAGCTCCCAGGCGGAGCGGATCATCCGGTCCGGATACAGGTTTCTGAAAAACATCGCAATTCCTCCTGCGCCTATTTTACAGGGATAGCTCCTTACAGTCAATCTGACATCTGCGAGGACATCGAAATAAAATGTCCCGGCTTTTAAATTTTTGCGTATATATTTTCCTTCCATAAAATGTTATACTATGGACAAACAATCTGAGGAGGTCTAGCCATGATAAATTTTGAATACCACTCCCCGACCAAAGTGATCTTCGGAAAGGACACGGAGAGAAAAGTCGGCGAGGAGGTGAAGGCCTGGGGCGGCCATAAGGTCATGGTCGTCTACGGCAGCGGACATGTCAAAAAGACCGGACTGCTGGACCGCGTGCATCAGAGCCTTGAGGACGCGGGGCTGCCCTTTGTAGATCTGGGCGGCGTCATCCCGAATCCGCTGCTCGGCCTGGTAAAGGAGGGCACGCGCATCGCGAAGGCGGAGGGCGTCGATTTCCTGCTCGCGGTCGGCGGCGGCAGCGTCATCGACACCGCAAAGGGCATCGGGTACTCTCTGGCAAATGATTTTGAGCTGGAAGAGCTGCTGATGAAGAGGCGCAAGACGGACAAGATTGCCCCTATCGGCTGCGTGCTGACGATCGCCGCCGCAGGATCCGAGACCAGCAATTCGATGGTCATCACGATCGAGGACGGCGGCCTGAAGCGCTCCTACAATCACGACTGCGCGCGCCCGAAGTTTGCAATCATGAACCCGGAGCTGACCTATACGCTTCCCGCCTATCAGACGGCGAGCGGCGCGTCGGACATCATGATGCACACGATGGAGCGCTATTTCACCAACACGCCGGATGTCGAGCTGATCGACCGGATCTCCGAGGGGCTCCTCGTTTCGGTCCGTGAGGCTGCAAAAGCCGCAATCAAAAATCCAGATGACTACGAGGCGCGTGCCACGCTCATGTGGGCGGGCAGTCTCTCTCACAACGGTCTGACCGGCACAGGCCGCGTCACCGACTTCGCGACGCACAAGCTCGAACATGAGCTGGGCGGCATGTTCAATGTCGCGCACGGCGCGGGGCTCTGCGCCGTGTGGGGAAGCTGGGCGAGATACGTCTATAAGACAAATCCGGCGCGCTTTGCACAGTTTGCGGTGAAGGTCTTTGACGTCCCTGAGAATTTCCATGATCTCGATGCCACGGCGCTCGCCGGTATCGAAGCCTGGGAGGACTGGTGCCACAAGATCGGTATGCCTGTGACCATGACAGAGCTCGGCATTGACCCGACCGACGCGCAGATCGAGGAGATGGCAGAGAAGTGTATGCAGGTCGGCGGTGGCTCGATCGGCTTCTTCCAGCCGCTCTATAAAGACGATGTAGTTCAGATTTACCAGAATGCAAGATAAGCACAGACACGCAAAAATCCCAGACCGGACAATCTGGGATTTTCGCGTGAAATGTATAACTACCAGGGGATAGAGAAAAGCATAACAAAAGGGATAGAGCCTGCACAGCGCTAGCCCCTTTGATAACAAGAACAATGATACTGAGTTCACAAGACAAGGCATGT
>JAJBTX010000048.1 GCA_020860645.1 Lachnospiraceae bacterium
CGTCGGCTCCTCCTTTTCGATACGCACCGGCTCATTCTTTTTCCATCCGCATTTGTTCGCTTTGATATAAAAGTCTTTTTCCACACTGCTACTAATAATACCGCAGAGGGCGGCGCGCTTTACCAGCAGATACATGGAAATGCCGTACTCCTTGCAGATCAGTGTCATATCCTTCGTGACCGCGCGCCTGCGGATTCCCAGCTCACGCTTCGCGTCTTTTTCCGGGAATAAAAACGCACCGCTGATTGCCGTAGCCATCGCCTCGATATCCTTCGCAGCCAGATCCTCCGGCCAGACAAAAATAAAATGAGCCATCTCATGCGCGATCGTAGAGCGTATCCGCTCCGGCGTCATATTCTGGTTGATGATCATATACGGCCTGTCATTCACCAGCCCGTTCATCCCGGAAAAAGCGTCATTGTCAATGTCGCAGAAATACACCAGAATCCCTTTATTCTCCAGCAGCTCCACCAGATTCCCCACTGGACCGAATTCCGCGATTCCAAGATACCTCCGCATGGCAACGGCGTCCTGCTCCGGATCTTCATGCAGCTCCACCCTGTGGCTCTCCGGCGCGTCTGGCAGCACCTCTCCTCCAAGGATATCCACCGTCTGATAAAAACGATTCAAATATTCCTCCACGGAGGCCTTAATGTATTCCTGCTGCTTCTCCGGCAGCTTACTGTTCTTTCGGAACTCTCCATGCGTAAATACCAGGTTCTCATCCCAGTTCACGAGAAAATCTGAAACCCGCACATCAAGGGCTTTCGCCAGCGATTGGATAATGTCCATCCCAGGCTTCCTCTCGCCCTCCTCATAATAGGTAATTGACATCGGACTGACACCCACCAAAGAGGCCAGCTCCTTCTTCGTCATGTTCTTTTTCAGACGATAATATTTCAAATTCTTATGAAACATCTCACCACTCCCCTCCTGTTTATATTTTATCATTTTTTCAAGGAAAGTAAACAGCTTTGGGAAATTTTGCGACAACCACTTGAGCTGCTGCCCGCCTACTCAAACAGCCTTGCTACACGCTCGGACACCGACTTCTCCAGTTCCAGGAACCGGCGTTCCAGTTCTTCGCTGGGCGTCGGCTGCTGATATTTATAGAAATACCGCGTGAACGGAATCTCTGCGCCGGTGCGGATGACCGGCGTCTTTTTGGACAAATCCTCCTCAAAAAATGCCTTTGCATCGGGAATATGGGGAAGGACTTCCCGCGCCATATAGTCGTCGATGCTCTCTTCAAATTTTACGATTTCCGTATCCTTTGTTTCCTTATCATAGAGAATATTGCCCTTTTTATCCCGCTGGATTTCCGCCGTCTTGTCCATCACGGAAAGCCCGTCTGCAATCCTGACAAGCAGCTTTTTATCTGTGGTCACATCTTTCAGAATCGCAGCCAGCACAGGCTCAAATGCACCGGGAGCTCGATACACAGTATCGGAAACCGCTGCTGTCAGTGTTTCCACGATGGAATCGTATAGCAGTTTATTCTTCTCATAATTTTCCAGCTTTTTCTGTTCCTTGCCGGTCAGTTCCTCAGCATTTTCCAGCTCTGCCACCTTCGCCTCATCATAAAGTCCGGACAGCGCGCCCTTTGATAGCATGGCAGCGATTCGCTCTTCCGTGATGGCATAGCTGCGCTGAAGCGGCTGCATCACCACATACTCCCGATAGAGAAACTCCGTATTGTCGTAAATCTTACAGTATTCATTCTCAGTGAAACCTGAATACAGCTCTGTAATAGTCGTTCGATCCTCGGGAGAAATCTCATTTTTCTTGTTACCCAGCGCCTTGCGAAGCTTATGATAAATGTTCGACGCGTCGATCAGCTGAACCTTCCCCTTACGTTTCTGCTCCTTATTTTTAGACAGAACCCAGATATAGGTGGCAATGCCTGTATTGTAAAACAGATCAGTGGGCAGAGCGATGATCGCTTCAATCAGGTCGCTTTCCAGCAGCCAGCGCCGAATCTGACTCTCACCGGAAGCTGTCCCACCGGAAAACAGCGGAGAACCATTTTCAATAATTGCGCAGCGACCATAATTGTCATCCATCTTGTCGACAGCCGACTGCAAAAACAGCATCTGCATATCACCGGAGCCTGGCAGACCGGCACCCCAACGTCCATCCAGACCCTTAGCATATTCCGCCTTTACGGCATCCTCGACTCCTTCAGCCGCGTCCTTGCCTCCCCATGCAGTCCCGAACGGTGGATTCTCCAGGACAAAGCGCATCTTTATATTTTTGAAGCAGTCTGCTTTCATAGTATCCTGATAACAGATATGATCAGCATTCTGGCCTTTGATCAGCATTTCTGCGAGGCACATGGCGTAAGACTCCGGATTGATTTCCTGACCAAACAAATGCACATCTGCCGTCGCGTTTTGACGCTTCACGAAAGTGTATCCCGTGGAGAGCATCCCGCCTGTGCCACAGGCCTGATCCAAAATTGTGATGACCTTGCCCGGATCATAGATATCGTCACAACCTTCTGCCAGCAAAATATTGACCATCAGCTTGATGATATCCCTGCCGGTATAGTGGTCGCCAGCCTCGGCATTTTCAGAAAATTTCCGAATCAGCTCTTCAAATATGTAGCCCATCTTCACATTGTCGATAGTACGAGGATCTAAGTCCAGTTCTGAGAACGCTTTTACCACAGACAGCAGCCGATTGTTCTTATCCATCTTGTCTATCTGCTTGAAGAAGTCCAGGCCCTTCTCCGCGGAGATCAGAATTTCTCTCACATTTGGGGAAAAACCAGAAATATAATTTTTGAAATTTTCCGCAAGGAGTTCGGATTCGTTGCACAATTCCGCCAGATCATATTTGCTGATATTGTAAAACTGAAAACCGGAGATACGATACATCGCTTTGGGCGGAAAATGGGGATTTTCACTATATTTATCCACAACGGCCTGTTTTGTCGGTGCAAGAGCGCACTCGAAGCGCCGGATGATGACCATCGGTATAATGACGTCCTTATACTTGTCGCTCTGATATGTCCCTCGCAGCTTATTTGCGATAGACCAGATAAAATTTACCTCTGTGGATACATCAACGGGTGCATCATCCCACATTGCGTCAATTCCTATATCTCCAACCATTTTTATACCTCTCTTATTCTTTCCCCATCATACCATACCAAAATAGGATTTACAATTGAGCTATTTCATGTATCTGTTTTATTGGGGAGCAATTTATTCCTTTTGTCCAAAAAATGTTCCCCAAAAAGCATTGACTGCCGGGGAACATTATGGAAAAATAATATTGGTATTTGATGCAGTCCTGATGTCCACCGAAATTCTGGCCAGCTTGTACTTGCAGATTCACACAATACTTACAAGAGAGGAACCATCCCACAATGAACATCGCTGTCTACTTAGGAGCAAATGAAGGAAATCTCCCCGTTTACAGGGCGCGCGCCGCCGAGCTGGGGCGCTGGATCGGCGAAAACGGGCACCGTCTGATCTACGGCGGGAGTAAATGCGGCCTGATGGGCGTGCTGGCGCGGCAGGCGCTGGATCACGGCGCGGAGGTCATCGGCGTCGAGCCAGTGTTTTTTGTCGAACAGGAAATCCAGCTGGAGGGCCTGACTCAGCTCATCGTAACCAGCGATATGAAGGAGCGGAAAGCCCGGATGATGGAGCTTGCCGAGGTCTTCATCGCGTTCCCCGGCGGCACCGGCACCGCCGAGGAGATCGCCGAGGTGATCAGCGCCGGTTCACTCGGCCGCTTGCAGGGCATCTACGGTTATTACAATGTGAATGGCTATTATGAATTTGCGCGAAACGGCTATGACCAGATGGTCTCACAGGGCTTTCTGTCCCCGGAAAAGAGAAAGAAAATCAAATTCTGGAATACTCTGGATGAAATTGCAACTGATTGTACCGGCGGCTATGTGGATTGCATACTCTGAAGAGCACGACACGCAGTTAGTACTCTAAAGAGCATAAATCCTTTAGGATAAATCGTTTAGGACAAGTGCCTGCATGCAAGGACACATAGACCTCGGACGAGCCAGCTCTTTAATACAAGCAGCTCAGCTTCCGCTCCTCCAGATACCGCAGCATCCAGTAGGGGTTCACCGCCGTCTCCTGGTCCGCGCCGAGCGGGATGTAGACGCCGACATGCAGATGTACCGGAAACTGCCCCGTCGTGCCCTCCTCGCCGTAGCCGGAGTCTCCCATATAGCCGAGGATTTCGCCCGCCAGGACGCGCTCCCCGGTCTGCCAGTCCTTCACATAGGAATGCAGATGCGCGTAGTAATAATAATTTCCATTTTCGGAGCGGATGCCAATGCGCCAGCCTCCCTTTTCGAGCCATCCCACCTTCTCCACAATGCCGTCCGTCATACTGAGCACGGGATAGTAACCGCTCTTATCGAGATCTGCCATGATATCAATGCCTTCGTGGCTGCGCGTCCCGCCGTAAGTCCGCTCCGCGTGCCAGGTATTTTCGAAGGAGACGGTCGCAGCCGCATTCGTCTCTGACTCCGGCACCGGAAAACAGACCAGCTCCTCCCAGACGCCATCCAGCAGTGTCTCGTATTCTTCGAATTCGCTGCCTGTATTCGAATCGGCAGGCATTTGATCCGCCAGAATCCCATCCAGCCATAGAAGCTCCCCCGCGATCAGGCAGGCCAGCAGGAGCACGGCAAGAAGCATACACGCGATTCGCCGGATCGAATTCATAATTCACCGCCCGCCCCATAAACTGTACAAAGTCAGTTTACTATATGGTGTCCGCTTGAAAAAAATACTCTATATCTTCTGCTGTGTCGCCCTTCTCGCGCTTTTCTTCACACACCCGGCGACGGTTGCGCTCGGCTGTTCCGCGGGGCTGACGCTTTGGTATACGGCTGTTCTGCCCTCCCTGCTGCCCTTCCTCATCGTATCGGGACTACTCGTCGGCACCGGACTTTTCCGCTATCTGAATCGTTTTTACGCGCCGCCGCTCTCCCGCCTGCTCGGTATCTCACAGGAGGGCTGCTATGCGGTGCTCATGGGCTTTCTCTGCGGCTTCCCGATGGGCGCGAAGGTCACGGCGGATCTCGTGCGCGAAGACCACATTTCCGCGGAGGAGGGAAATTATCTCTTAAGCTTCTGTAACAATGTGAGCCCGGCTTTCCTGCTGAATTACATCTGCCTGGCGAAGTTCGGCTATCCGACAGTACCCTGGCCGCTGGTCGGCGTCTTCTACGCGGTTCCGCTGCTGTACGGATTCCTCACAAGGCCGCTGTGGCATTTTCAGAGAGAAAACAGGCGGACAGCAAAACAGGCGTCCCTGCGCCGGATTGATTTCCCGATGCTGGACGCCTGTATCATGGACAGCTTCTCGACTGTCACCCGCCTGGGCGGTTATATTATCCTGTTTTCCATCCTGACGAGGCTGAGCGCGCTGCTGCCGCTCGGGGCTTCCGCCAGTGTGCTGTTCAGCGCGCTGCTCGAAATCAGCGGCGGCATCGACGGAATCGTCTCAGCTGCAACCGATCTTCCGTCCACACTGCAAACCTCGCTCGTCTGCGCCTGCGCGGCCTTCGGAGGCCTCAGCATCTGCGCACAGACTCAGAGCGTGATCGCCGATACGCCGCTTCGCCTGCGCAGCTATCTCGCCGGGCGGCTCGCCGTCACTCTGCTGACGCTTCTGTTCCTTCTGCTTCTGCCGTCTGCGGCGCCAGCTCTGCGCGGTTGCTGGTGATCACATTGTAGAAGTCCTGGAAATTGTTCATCATCGCGGTGTAACGCGTGTTCGAGGTCTCGACCACATTGCTGACCATCGTCTGCAGATTCGCCAGCATGTCGTCCGTGTACTGGATCGCGCCAAGCCGGATCTCGTTTGCGTCGCGCGTCGCATTGTCCAGAATCTCCTGCGCCTGCGCGGTCGCCATCTCAATCACCTGGTTTGCCTGCGCGTAAGCCTGCTGCATGATCTCGTGCTCATTGACGAGCTCCTGATTCTGGATGTTCGCCTGGGCGACGATCGCCTCCGCCTTCTGCTGCGCGTCCGCCAGAATCGCGTCCTTATTTGCCAGAATCTTCTGGTAACGCTTGATTTCCTCCGGCGTCTTCATGCGAAGCTCGCGGAGCAGCTCCTCCATGCGCTCGCGGTTCACGACGATCTTGTCCCCGGAGCCGAGCAGCGGCCCCTTACAGGTATCGATGTAATCCTCAATTTCTTCTATAATCTGTTCTATCCGACTGTTGGCCATGGTCTCATTCCCCTTATAAATTGAATTCACGCAGCCAGCTGCTGTGTCATTATTATGCTAAGTATACCCCACGAAAATCAATTCCGCAAGGGGCGAATCATAATATTTCGCCTTGAATTCCTACTATTCACATAGTATAATGGGAACATCTTTAGAAGCGGGGGATTTCGTACTATTATGATGATTTCAACAAGAGGTCGCTACGCGCTGCGCCTTCTGGTCGACATGGCGGAGCACCAGGGCGACGACTATATGCCGCTGCGCGAGATCGCCGGACGCCAGGACATCTCCGAAAAATATCTGGAGAGTATCGTCAATCTTCTTGTCAAGGGGAAAGTCCTGACCGCTCTTCGCGGAAAGAAGGGCGGCTACCGCCTGCGCAAATCGCCGGACCAGTACACGGTGCGCGAAATTCTGGAGCTGACCGAAGGCACACTCGCCCCCGTCGCATGCCTGGAGGATGGGCAGCAGGCATGCAGCCGTATGGCGGACTGCCGCACGCTGCCGCTCTGGCAGGGACTTAACCGCGTGATCACCGAGTATCTTGACAGCTACACGATCGAGGACCTGATGAAGCAGGACAGCGCCGGAGACAATTATATCATCTGACAACGGCTTCCTTATCAGAAATGGATACCGTTAAAATGCAGCGCCGCCACGCCCAGAATCAGGAGCAGCGTCAGCAGACTTCCTATCGAAAGCAAATATCTCGTTCTCACATCCAACATATTCTGCACCTCCTTTATGTATCTCATTATAAACGGGACTTATAAAGGAAATCGCAGGAAATTATTAAGATTTTTTAATTTTTCATCTCTTTCATCTTTTTATGTACCGCTTCCGCTACCTTCGGCGGGATACACTGACTGATATCCCCGTCGAAGTACGCAACCTCACGCCCGGTCGTGGCACTCAGATACGCGTATTCCAGACTCGTGGTCAGGAACATCGTGTCAAGCGCTGGATACATCTTGCGGTTCGTCTGCGCCATCTGCAGCTCGTACTCGAAATCCGAGATCGCGCGCAGGCCGCGGACGACGACGGTCGAATCCGTCTGTCTCGCGAAGTCGACAAGCAGTCCGGAGAAGGACTGCACGCTCACATTCGGCAGATCCACAGTCACCTCCTTCAGCATCGCCACGCGCTCCTCGATCGTGAAAAGCGGCGTCTTCCCGCCATTGTTCAGCACACCGACGATCAGCTCGTCGACCATGCGCGAAGCCCGCTTCATAATGTCCAGGTGTCCGAATGTCACCGGGTCAAAGCTGCCCGGATAGATTGCTCTGATCATTTTTTCTCCCTCACAAGAAAGACGTGCTGGCTCGTCTTATATTTCTTATATTTATAAGCCCGATAGCCCAGCGCCTCAAGATATGCAAAATCAGTGCGCAGCGAGGCCTCCGTCACAATCACCGTATCCTCGTCCGCGAGCGTGCTGTGCGCCAGATATTCCAGCACCTGCCGCTCCAGCCCCTGGTCGTAGGGCGGATCCATAAAAATAATATCAAAGGGCTTCTGCCCCTCCAGCCTTTGCAGCGCCATCTGCACGCTGCATTTCTGAAGCTCCGCGCGATCAATGACCTTCGTAAAACGAAGATTCTCGCGGATGCAGGCACAGGCCTGCGCATTCTGCTCCACCAGCACGGCATGGGCCGCGCCGCGGCTCAGCGCCTCAATCGCGATCGCGCCGCTCCCACTGAACAGATCGAGGAAACGGCAGCCCGGTATGTCCGGCTGCAGAATATTAAATAAGGTCTCTTTTGTCTTGTCGGTGGTTGGCCTGGTATCCAGCCCCTTCACCGTCCGCAGCGGCATACTGCGGGCTGTTCCCGCGATAACCCTCATCGCGGCCACCCGGCTTCCCGGATTCTCTTTTTCATGCGCATCCTCCGCATTTTCGTATTCTCTCTTCCGTCACAAGCATCTGCGGCAGAATGTCGTGTTCCTCGAAGGGCACCTCCGGAAATACCTGGAATTCAAATGCAATCGCGATATGGCCGAGCCCCGGATGACGCTCCAGATAGCGATCGTAATAGCCGCCGCCGTAACCGACACGGTGACAGCGCTCGTCGAAGGCAACGCCCGGCATCAGCATCAGTCCCGTCTCCGCCTCGCACAGTGGACAGCTCTTCTTCGGCTCCATGATACCGAAACTACCGGACTCGAGGTCATCAAAATCTTCTATGTAATAATAATGCATGACGCCATCGCCGTCCACACGCGGCGCTGCGACCTTCTTTCCGTCCTGCCAGGCTCTTTGCATCAGCAGTCTTGTCTCCACCTCGCGCTTTGCGTCCACATAAGCCAGCAGAAGGCCTGCTTCTCTGTATTCCGCAAGAGCGACAAAGCGTTCCAGAATGCGTGCGCTGTCCGCGTGCAGGGTCTCCAGATCTGCCTCGGCTCTGCGCCGTTTCACCTCCGCACGGATCTCTTTTTTGGTCATGTAATCTCCATTCTGCCGCTCATCCGTCGGCAACATAGATTGTAATGGCAAGGGCAATTTCTTATGACGGCGCATCCAGATAGTCGATCAGATAGAAATCCTCGGTCCGGTTCGCCTTGAACAGCGTCCCGATCCTCTCACCGTCCACGATGCGATGGATCACTCCCATATCCGCGCCGTTCGCAATGACCATGTCTGCGCCTGCGCTGGTCGCAAGCTTCGCGGCCTTCAGCTTGGTGGACATACCGCCGGTGCCTACATCGCTGGCCGTCCCGCGCCCCATTTCCTCAAAATGCTGATCGACGTGATCGACATACTCGACAAACTTCGCCTCCGGATTTCGGTTCGGATCATCCGTAAAAAGGCCGTCGATATCAGACAGCAGGATCAGCAGATCAGCCTGCACGAGCGCGGCCACGACAGCCGAGAGCGTGTCGTTGTCGCCGAATTCGATCTCATAAGTAGAAATCGTATCATTTTCATTAACGACCGGTATGGAGCCCATCTCCAGCAGGGTGTCAAAGGTATTCCGCGCGTTAATGCGGTTCTCGCCGTTCACCAGCGTGTTCTTCGTCATCAGAATCTGCGAGGCTACCTGATTGTATTCCATGAAGAGCTTCTGGTACATCATCATCAGCCGTGCCTGTCCGATCGACGCGCAGGCCTGCTTCACGGAGAGCTTCTGCGGCCGCTCCTTCATACCGATCGTCTTGCGTCCGACCGCGATCGCGCCGGAGCTCACGAGAATAATCTCCTTTCCCCGATTGTGCAGGTCCGTCAGCTCCCGCACCAGCTTTTCCAGCTTGATCAGGTCAAGAAGCCCGGTTTCCGGGTGCGTCAGCGATGAAGTGCCGACCTTGACGACGATGCGTTTCTTATCCTTCAGTTTTTCTCTCAAGTCCGTATGTTCGCTCATTGTCATCCCTCATATTCTTTTCCTGGCAGTCGCCTGCAGCAATGTCCGGGAATCCTTTCGCTTCTGTAACATGCATGGCAGCGCCCCGTCCATGACAACTTTACATCATATTTTCGCCGGTGGCAATCCTAACTTGTGTAATTTTCGAGAAAATTGTAGAGCTCTTCTTCATTTTTTAAATATTTGCCCTGCCGGATCTCCTCGCGCAGAGACTCCGGCAGGGCGTCAAAATCCACGTCCGTATATTCAAAAAGCTTCTGCTGGGGAAGCTCATAGACGATGACAGCATCGTCATTCTCGAGGAGCAGGAAACGGAAGGTGGATTCCTGCTCTGCCTCCGCGCCCGCGTTTGCTTCGGTCACTTCCGTCTCCTCTGTCTGCGCGGTCTCAGGCTGCTCCGGTGTGGGAAGCAGTTCCACCAGCTCCGTCCCGCTCTGCTGCTCCGGCGGCGTAGTAGCATTCCGCCTGAGCAGCATCACAACGAGAGCCGCCGTGATCACAACCGCTATGCTGCACAGCGCAATTCCCAGTATTTTCCTTGTCATAGCTCTTCTGTCCTCCTTTTTCTTTAGTATGAACCAGAAGGGCGATCTTTATACTCTCTGCATTTTTCATACTTTTTTTGTATGTTCTCTCCACTTTTTCGGTATTTTAAACAGACTGTTAACAGTAGTATAATATTGAAGTAAAAAATATTGGAGCCAGAGAGCTCCGCAGTTTACAAAGGAGGGTAAATGAATGATTAGCTTTTTCCTGTGTCTGATCCTGCTGATCGGCGGATATTTCGTCTATGGCAAAATAGTCGAAAACACTTTCGCGCCTGATGACAGGGAGACCCCTGCCGTGCGTATCAACGACGGCGTGGACTATGTGGTGATGCCGCAGTGGAAGCTGTTTCTGGTACAACTGCTGAACATCGCCGGACTTGGCCCGATCTTCGGCGCGCTGGGCGGCGCGCAGTGGGGCCCCATCGTCTTCCTCTGGATCACTTTCGGCACGATCTTCGCCGGCGGCGTCCACGACTATTTCTCCGGTATGATGTCCGCACGGCACGATGGCGCGTCGATCGCCGAGGTCTGCGGTATCTATCTTGGACCGGTCATGCAGAATGTCATGCGTGTGTTCAGCGTCGTGCTGCTGGTCATGGTCGGAACCGTGTTTGCAGTCGGTCCGGCCGGCCTTATGAAGGTGCTCGTGTCGAATTCCGGCGGTACCGGCATTCTGGCGCAGTCCATGTTCTGGCTGATTCTGTTCCTGATTTATTACTTTATCGCAACCTTTATCTCAATTGACAAGATCATCGGCCGCTTCTATCCGGTCTTCGGTATCTGCCTGATCATCATGGCGGTCGGCGTCATCATCGGTATCCTGACAAACCCGGCCTACACGATCCCCGAGATCTGGGATAATTTCCACAACATGCACTCCAGCGGCACGCCGATCTGGTCGGTCATGTTCATCACCGTGGCCTGCGGCGCGATCTCCGGTTTCCACTCGACGCAGAGCCCGCTGATGGCCCGCTGCCTCAAGAGTGAGAAGCAGGGACATTTCGTATTCTACGGCGCAATGGTGACCGAGGGCGTCATCGCTCTGGTATGGGCGGCTGCAGGCTGCTCGCTCTATGAGATCAGCGGCGGCCTCACGACCGGCCTTGCGGAAATCTACGCACAGGGCCAATCGGTCGTGATCTACGACGTCTGCCAGAAGACCATGGGCGGCGTCGGTATCGCACTCGCCATGCTCGGCGTCGTCGTCTGCCCGGTGACCTCCGCGGATACCGCGTTCCGAAGCGCCCGTCTGACCGTCGCGGACTGGTTCCATATTGACCAGACCAAGTGGCAGAACCGCCTGAAGCTCTGCATCCCGATTCTCGGCGCAGGCGCGATCCTCGGCATCGGCAACACGCTCGGCTACATCAACTACACGGTGATCTGGCGTTACTTCAGCTGGACGAACCAGACGCTCGCAATGATCGTTCTGTGGACCGCCAGCATGTACCTGTTCCGTGAGAAGAAGAATTACTGGCTCACCGCCGTACCGGCGACCTTCATGAGCGCGGTCTCCATGACCTACTTCTTCTACGCGGGCGAGTGCCTGAACCTCGGCACGACAATCGCTTACCCGGCCGGCATCATCCTCGCGGTGATCTTCCTCGCAATCTTTATCCGCGCGACGAAGAAACCGGCGCCAACGGCAGCGTAATATATCAAAAGGCATCATCCAACATCTATTTGCTGTGACAAGTACGCATGTAAAAACATATAGACAACGGATCGATTAATCTGTATGATAATAAGGCAGAAAACTTTTGATTTTTGCAATCAGGCTTATATGTAACACATATAGTGCGAACAATCGACTTTTATATTTTGCTACAAACGTCTGCCGCCGCGGATTCATCCTCCGCGGCGGTGCTTTCTAAGGGGGATTTCCTATGTTTCCGACAAAAGCACTGAGCACAAAAACGCTGGCGAAAGAAGAGCTTCGCAAGGACAAAGGCGAATGCCTGCGCTTCGGCCCCTGCGGCGTAGGCCGCAAGGCGCTGTATCTGAACAGCTTCTACATCGACCGGCGCTACTACATTCCCTACAGCGCCGTCTCGCGCGTGTTCAAGCGCGTCGCAATGAGCAAGGGCGGCTTCTCGGGGAAAGGCATGTTCGCCACGCTCGCCTACCTGGTCGTGCTCTACGATAATGGGCAGGAAAAGCAGTGCCTGTTCAAGGCGGAGGAAACCGTGGATGAGATGCTCGACGCGATCCGCGCGGAGCACCCCGAGATCAAAACACTCAGCGCTGCCGCGGAGCAGAAGCTCGAAAAAAAGCGCGCCGAGGAGGCCGCAAGACCGCGCCCAAAGCTCAGCCCCGAGGCGGAGGAGACAGCGAAGAAACTGGACCGCGCCATCGATTATCTCGAGAAACGGTCGGCACTCTCCCGCTCTCTGAGCTATTCCGCGAAGGCCAAGCGCGTCAACGAGCGCTCGAATCCCGCCTACCGCTGGGTGGCACTCTTCATCGTCCTCATCGGTGCGGCGATGGCCATCTACGGCGTCTGGGCGATCCTCACCAGCGCGGGCTTCGGCATCTATTTCACACTCTTCGGCCTCGCGGCGGTCTTCCTCTTCGCCGGAGCGAACGTGCTGCCAACTCGCAATAACAACAAAAAATATATCGACGCGCAGCTTGCAGACGCCTGCGCCGATATGGAGCGCTATCTAAAATCCTATGAGGGGAACTTCCCCGTGCCCGCCTGCTACGCCCACCCCATCACGCTGAGGCGGATGAAACGGCTCGTGCTGGAGGGAAAGGCGGAGAAGATGGACGAGGCCTTTGAGAAAATGAAAGAGGAACTGAAGGCGCTGAACTCTGACGTAAAGGTCGAGCAGGAGGAGTACGACGAGGTCGTCACGATCAAGCCGATGTTCCTGGTAAAAAATTATGAGTGACAGGAAAAATCCTGTCACTCTTTTGTAACATCTTTTGTGACATCCTTTGTGACATCTATTGCGACATTCTTTGTGACATCCTGTTCATTATAAGAATATCTGTCACCTTTTCTGTAACCATATCTGTAACCTTTTCTGTAACCTTTCGTGTAAATCAATTCTCACATCAGGTGCAGCTTCTTCACCACCCGCAGCAGCGTCCGCCCCTTCGGGAAGGCCAGAACTTCCTCTTCTTTCAATCCTTTCAACAGCAGCAGCGCGACCGCGTAGACCGGCACCGCCACGACAATGGCTACGAGCGTCGCGAGCGTGTTGCTGCCAAGCGCGGCGTAGAGGCCGTGGTAGACGCCCCAGGCCGCCAGGCCCATGACTGCGGAGGCAGCGATCGGCACGAGGAAGGTGCGCAGCATCTCCTGCCGGTAGCGCATATATTTCGCGATCGAGCGAGAATTCAGCACGCACATCAGGAAGGCGAAGAAAATATTCGCCCAGACGACCGCATGAATGCCAAGGTCGGTCAGCATGATCAGCCCCACGAGCAGGCCTACGTGCAGCGCCAGAGAGATGGCCGCGTGGATGACAGGCAGGCGCATCTTGTCCATGCCCTGCAGGATGCCGTTCGTCAGCGTCGACATGCCGTAGAGCACGACGGAAATACTTCCGGTCTGCAAAAGCAGCGCCGAGGTCGCCCTATACTCCTCCTGCCCGAAGAGCAGCGTGAGGATCGGCGCCGCGAGCACAGAGAGCCCGACTGCACAGGGGATACAGATCACCATGACAAAGCGGATCGCGTTTCCGGTCTTGCGGCGCATTTCCCTGCGGTCGCGCGCCACGCGCGCCGTCGTGAGCGCCGGGATCGTCGAGGAGGCCATCGCCGAGGCTACCGCGATCGGCACATTCGTCAGCAGCTTGTACTCACCGCTGTAAATGCCCCAGAGCTCATCGATCTTCATGCCGTCGACGCCCTTATATTCCATCAGATGCTTGAAAATGCCCTGATCAATGATACCGCTCAGGTTATAGACCGCCGTGCTGAGGATCACCGGTACGATCGTGACGAGCAGAAGCCAGTAGATCTGCGCTGTCGATTCCTCACGCTCTTTCCTGCCAGTCTTTGTCCTGCTGCGCATTGTATGCCGATAGACAAAAATCAGGAAAATGAGAAGAATCAGCCCTGCCAGCGCGCCCATGCCGGTGCCGAGCGTACTGCCCGCCGCCCCGTAGGCGTAGGCCGCCGTCTCGGTGCCGAGCAGATGATCCAGCTTTGTCCCGTAACTGAACAGCAGATAAGCAGCGCCGATGCTGACCGCCGCGTTGACGATCTGCTCGACGATCTGTGAAACCGCGGTCGGCACCATCGTGCCCATACCCTGGAAAAAGCCGCGCAGGCAGCCCATGATCGCCACAATCAGAATCGTCGGCGCGAGCACCTGCAGCGCAAGCTTACTCTGCGGCGTGTTCACAAGTGTCTCACTGAAAAATCCGGCGCCGAAGAAGATCAGCAGCGCCGCGATCCCGCCTGAGACGAGCGCGAAGACCAGCGTGCAGCGGAAAATCTTGTAGGCACTCTTCACCTGTCCCTTCGCCATGCGCGCGGAGACCAGCTTCGACACCGCGAGCGGCAGACTGAAGGACGAGATCAGCAGCATCATCGAGTAGACCTCGTAGGCCGCGGAGTAATAGCTGTTGCCGACCGCACCGATGATGCGGGTGACAGGGACGCGATAAAGCATCCCGATGACGCGCACGATGACCGATGCCGCCGCCAGGATGCCTCCCTGCACGATATAGTTGGAATTATCTTTTTTCTTATTGCCCATTCGACGACTGGTCCTCTCGTGTAATGTGAAGCTGCTCCAGCACCGCGGACTGCCTGCGTTCCATATCCGCGGCCTCCGCCTCCGTCATGTGATCATAGCCCAGCAGATGGAGCATGCTGTGGGCGATCAGAAAGGCAAATTCCCGGCGGATGGAGTGTCCGTAGAACTTTGCCTGTTCCTCCGTGCGGTCGAGAGAAATCACGATATCGCCGAGCAGCAGTTCGCCGGAGTCCGGGTCGAAGCAGTCCGCCTCATGCGCCTCCGCCCAGGAGAAATCCGCCGGACGCTCATACTCCGCCTGCGGAAAGGACAGCACATCCGTGGACCTGTCCACGTTTCGAAATTCGAGGTTCATGCGATGGATTTCCTCGTCCGAGGTCAGAAGGAGGTTCACCTGCGCCTCGTAGGGGCAGCCCTCCGTCTCCAGCACGCGCTCCGCCACCAGGCGGGCCGTCTCCTCACAGTCAATCCCCAGGTCAAGGCCGTACTCGTCTTCCAGATTTACCGTCATACCGGCCCTCCTTCCCGCGCGCCATCTTTTTCTCATATTCCTCGTAAGCGGTCACAATCTTCTGCACCAGCGGATGGCGCACCACATCCTGACTCGTCAGTCGGCAGAAGGAAATACCCTCCACCTTGCCGAGCACCTTCTCCGCCACCTCAAGGCCGGATTTCACATTCGGGGCGAGATCCTTCTGCGTCTCGTCGCCCGTGACGACGACCTTCGAGCCAAAGCCCACGCGCGTCAGGAACATCTTCATCTGCGCCTGCGTCGTATTCTGCGCCTCATCGAGGATAATGAAGGCATTGTCGAGCGTGCGACCACGCATATAGGCGAGCGGCGCGACCTCGATCAGGCCCTTCTCCATATTTTTCTGAAAGCTGTCCGCGCCCATGATCTGGTAGAGCGCGTCGTAGAGCGGCCGCAGGTAAGGGTCAACCTTGCTCTGCAGATCTCCCGGCAGAAAGCCGAGCTTCTCCCCTGCCTCGATGGCCGGGCGCGTCAGGATGATGCGCTCCACCTCGTCCGCCTTGAAGGCCGTGATCGCCATCGCCATCGCGAGATAGGTCTTGCCCGTGCCCGCCGGGCCGATGCCGAAGGTAATCATGTCCCTGCGGATCGCGTCCACATACTGCTTCTGCCCGAGCGTCTTCGGCTTGATCAGCTTGCCGCCGATCGTATGACAGATGAGATCGCTGTCGGCCTCGAGCAGCGCGCCGCTCTTCTGCTCCATCGCCATCGCAAGCGCGTAGTTTACATTCTGTTCCGTAATCTGATTTCCCCTCGCGGAGAGTTCCAGAAGCTCCGAGAGCACCGCACGCGCCCTTTCCACCTGCGCCGCGCCGCCGATGATCTTCACTCCCCCGTCACGGGCGACCGTCGTCACGCCGCATGTCTTTTCAATCTTCTTTAAATACACATCAAACTGTCCGAATACATTCTGTGCGTGTTCGGACGGAATATCCAGCAATTGATCCTGCAATGCCACCTATGTCCCGTTTCCTTCCTCTTCCGAATCGTTCTGATCTGGCAGGCTCATGTCCGGGGTTTCCTCCCGCACGGCCGCCTCGTCGACCACATAGCTCCCCGAGGCGGTGCAGAGCTTCCCATTCGTATCTATTTTAACATTATTTTCAATAATTTGAAGTCCCTTTATACTTAATTTTTCAAAAAAGAGGGTAAGCTCCTCTCCCGCGCGCGCCACGGCCTCCTCTTCCGTATAGACAGCGTTCACGATCTCGTACTCCTGCACCGTATTTTTCCCGAAGGTAAGCGGCAGATAAAAGTTCTCGGTGAGTTTCAGCGGCGCCTCTGTCGTGATGACGTCGGACTGCCCGAAGGCAGCACCGGGGAGCGCGAAGGTAAAACGGCAATTGCCAAGGAGCACATAGAAGGAAAACAGCCTGCGACCGGTGTAGACCTTCTTTTCATACTGCATGGAAAAGCTCGACTCGTAGCGCTCCTCATGGCGAATCGTGATGTCCGCGTCGGCATGGACAAAGCTCACACTTGCGACCTCCCCGTCGTCGTTACAGACCTCCACGCGGCTCGCAACGAGCACGTCCCCGGCCTCGACAGAATCGCCCTCCTGCACGGCAGGCGTGCCGCTGCGAACGATCATGGAGACGACCGTGCCTGCCTGCGTGGCAACGAGATCCGCGGGCGACTCCTCCGCGATTTCCACATTCTTTGACATCCCGCCGTCCTCGCTCTCCTTGACATGCACGATGAGGCGTGTGCCCTTCACCTCGACCGAAGTCCAGGTGATTTCCGGAAAATATTCCCGCAGGGCGGCCTCGATCTCGGAGCCCTGCACCTCGCTCTTGCGCATGCCGTGCACAATGTTGATTTCCGTGAGATAACGGAGAACCTCATCGTCGCTTAAGAGATCATTTCCCTCGATATGGATATTCCAGATAAAAAGCGACATGAGCCAGAGCAGCACGGCGGCGCCGAGCGCTCCCGCCGCGAAGAGCTTCCGTCTGCGATAGCGCTGCAGTAAAAAAGGAAGGCCGTGCCTTTCCAGGATCACGACCTTTGTCCTCGTCTTGCGCACCAGCGGGCGCAGGCTCCTGAGACCGCCAACACTGACGCACATCTCATATTCCGTTCCGATATAGCGGACGTCCCACAGGACTATTCCGTGGTGTCCGCAGAGATTGAAGAAGCGCTCCGGCGCGTAGCCGCTGAGGCGGATGCGCACATAGCCCTTCAGGAATTTCAGAATTCTCGTCAGCAATAACGAATCTCTCCTATCCGCCCCGATATCTTCATCTCATCTTCCGTATAGTAATCGATATGCAGCTGTTCGCCACAGAGCGTCATCTGGCAGGTCTTCGTCTGCAGGCGGATGCGTTCCTCCGTGTATTCGATGATGCCGCGGTAATTCTCGACATAGGCCTCGCTCCTGCCCGTCACCGTCAGGACGGCCGCTCCCATGACCAGGTCCTTTGGCAGCCGGAAGCGCTCCGCCATCCGCTCGCGAAATCCCATAGAAAATCCCGCCCCGCGCGTTTATCACAGTCTATGCGCGGGGGCGGAAAATATGACGGGAATTTAATCGGTGCAGTGCCAATCAGAGCTGCTCCTCCTACTTCAAATCCCTGAATGTATAGTATGACTTCTTCTTGTAGTTCCCGCTGGAATTCATAAGCCCCAAATAGAGGCCGCTCGCCGCCTCGCTAGTGTCGTCTAAATATGCTCGGTTCATGTATGCGTCCACCCGCGTGTTATTCATCGCTATTGTGTGCAATTGGCTGATTGCGGACGCCTGTAGGGATTCTTGCGAGCTGTTTCCAGGAACAGCCGTATATCCCTGCTCACCCAGAATCACGCGGATATACTCCGTTTCACCTTCCCCGATACTGTCCACACAGTTTTCCTGTATATTGTACGTTTTTTCCAGCGTCTCCAGATAGTCTGTCAACACACTCAGATTATACATAGAGATATACGCTGTGTTCGCGTTATTGACCGTATCGCTCGTCGGAGACCAGAAATCCACCTTCGTCAGCGGCTGCGAGTAGGGGTGATAGTTCACATTCCAGCGCATCTGCGGAGCGTTTTCAGCCATGTATTTCGCAAAGGTAGTAAGATAGGATTTCCCGCTATGCCCTTCCGTGGCCACCGTCCAGCTGTGGTCGAGCGAGATGAAAAATCTGGCATGAGCGTCGTATTTTCGCACGGCCTGATACAGCAGCTGGAAGGCTTCCGCGTAGTTCGCCACACAGGCGCTGGTCGAGAGATTCCCCGAGTAGTTCCAGGCCTTGCAGCAGTTGACCTCATTGCCCAGCGTCCAGTTCAACACGCGGTATTTGCTCGGACTTTTTCCTTGATACTCGCTCCCACCCAGCTTGTAGCCCATATAACTGAACAAAGCCTCAAAGGTCTCCCGCGCCTTCTCCTCCTGCATGTTCAATGCATAATAGCTATAACCTTTCACACGCGCGGATGGATGAATCAGATAGGTCAGCTCTGAATCCCAGGCCAGCAACAGATCCACGGTCACATTAGTTCTGCTCGTAATGCCATATGCGGCTCCCGAATCCCAGCCATTGAGTCCAAGGATTGTTTTTCGAATGGAAACCATGTTCAGGAAGTAGTAGGTCGTCCCCTTATACACATAGGGTTCGTATGCATCTTTCCCATATTTCTTTACGTTTGTCGTCGTCTTGATTAGCTCATTGAGCTTAATATTAATAAGCTCAGCCTCCACACCCAGAGCATTGGCATCAATGGGTTCTCCCTGCATACCCTTTTTGCTCTCAGTATTACCGCTATAATAAGAATGATACTTTAACTTTGTCGCCGCCCGAACCTCTGGATTCTGGATCAGCATCGGGTTCTCGCTGATGATCTGATACCCATCGTCCAGTACCGCGACGAGGGCAAAGCGATCCATCATGGTGCTGTTGAAATAGTCTTCTCCATCCGTCTCCGGATCCCATGTCACTGTTGCCGACCATGTTGAAATCGACTCTCCATCTTCATCAGTCACCTCATCTGCCTCCGCTTTTCCAACGAAATTCAGAATCTCGCTTCCCTGATTATCCATTTCCACGATGTATAATCGATCTTCCAAATCTGTATACTCGGCATCACTAATGGTATCACTGAACATAAGATGTACTTTCATTTTAGTATCAATACTTTCAATTGAATTAGTAACATCGCCATCTTCATCTACTTCCCAGGTAATCAACGCGTGATCGTTTGTATCATTGTCTTCATCCGAAGCCAGGCAGTCCGTCAGCGTGACGCTGTCGGTCACCCCGCTCAGCTCCGCGAAGTTTTTGACGACCTTTCCTCTGTAGCAGCCGTCCGAATACTCGCTCAGCACCGCGCTGACACTTCCGTCGCTCTCGATGCGATAGGTCAGCGTGTAGTCTTTCCCTGCTGTCAGTGTGTAACCCGTGCTGTCCGCACCCGATTCCGTGCCGTCCTCCCCGGAAGCCGCGGAGACTGCGGAACCGTCAGACATCCGGCCATAGTCCGTGACCTCGATCTCCGGGATCCAGACCTCTGTATCGTCCACCGTTCCCTCCTCGAGGTATCCGGTGAATACGATCTCAAGATCGCTCGACGCCAGGCTCTTTTTGCGGATCGTGAAGGTGATGCTGCCCTCGCCCTCGCATGTGATATCGTCACTGCCAGTATTGTCTGCGGAGCTGCCGTCGCCATCCGTGGATTCGGAAGCTGATGCGGGTGTAACCGTGATGGTTGCCGTACCGGGTTCGGTATTATCCTCGTAAGTGACCGTATAATAGGCTGCATCCAGCGTGTTCTTTCCATCATTCCACTGCAGCGTCAGTCCCGGCGTAATCGCGCTTCCGGTATAGTCAGCTTTTGTACTGGTCAGCGCGTAGGTGACCTCATACTGCGTCCCGTCGGCGTCAACCACATAGAAGCCTTCCAGCGTCATATCCGCCACCAGATCACCCGCCATCAGGTAATTGCCGCTCTGATAGGTATTGTAAGTGAAGCCCGGCTCGTCTTTCACCGTGTAATGATCCAGATCCAGGTATTTGCAGCTCAGCACCTGCGTGCCGGCCGTGATTGCTTCGGTCTGCAGCGCCACGGTCAGCGTGATATCGTCATCCTCGCCCGTTATGATAACGGAGGCGTTTTCCTTCTCTCCGTCCCCATCGACGTCAAGACTCGCGCCGTTCAGCGTGAAGGTACTGCTCTCCGGCTTCTCAATCACGGGCATGACATTCCCGTCCAGATAAATCAGCGTCACGGTCAGCGTACCGTCCACACCCAGCACCGGCTCGGTACAGTCCGTCCCGCCGCTCAGTACCGTAAGGGAAGAATCATCCCCGGCGTCCTCCTCCGCAAAGCGAATCTGGTAGACGCTTACTTTTCCGGAGACCGAAAGCCCGGTATCACCCTGAAGCTGCAGCTCCGAGTTCGTCGAACCTGTCACGGAGCTCACCAGCGTATTGCCATCCGCATCCGTCGTACTCACGTCGTTCAGCGTCAGCGTATAAGCACCCAGCGACCAGGCCGCGGCCGTGGCCACGCCCACCTTGTTGACCGCCTTCATCGGGGAGAGCGCGACATTGTCAAACTCCGTATTGCAGCGCAGCGTCAGAGTTCCGGCGTAGTAAATCGTATACTGTTCGTCGTCACTGTAGATTCTCACGCTGCCCGCCTTTGTCGGGAGCGTCAGGGTGCTGTAGGAGCCGTTATTTGCCGTATTTCCTATCTCCACATTGTTCAGAAGCTCGATCTCATAGTTATCATAGACCTTTGTACCGGTCTGATAGCGGCTCAGACTGTTGATCTCCGTCACCGCCTCCTCGAAGGTGGCAAAGAGCGTACTTCCAATCTCAGAGCTTACGTCATCCGCCGTCTCCAGATAATGCAGCCGCACCTCCATCCCTGAGGTGTCTGTATATTTGATCAGGCTGCCGGATTTGATGAGCCCGTAACCCGATGTCGAGGCACCCATACCGGCATTCTCTACAGTCGTTGTGCTCGTCTCTTCTCCGTCCTCACTTGATGTCGTAGTATAACTGGTCGTATAGTAAGGTTCGAACCAGGACGCATAGGCCTTCGACGCGGTCAGAAGCGTCATGCCGTCGTAGAGCTGCGCGAACTGCGTGGCGCTGTTATTGTAATACAGGCCTACCTGTATCGCTGCGTCGGCTGAACTGTCCGTGTCGGTCGAGCTGTCCGTCTCTTCTGTATCGGTCGAATCAGCCGTCTCTTCTTCACCGTAAGACACCTGGCCGGTGATTGTGAGCTGGCTCACGCCGCTGCTGTTCTGCTTCGCGAAGATCTGATTGTCATAGTCAAGGCAGACGATGGTTCCCAGCTTGACAATCCCATCGCCCGTAGCGTCGGTCCCAGCTGAGATCGTGGCGCTCTCCAGCGTCACCGTGCCGGTGCAGGTAATATTCTTCGCGCTGAGCGTACTTCCGGAAAGCTCCGTGTCATCGACCATCTGCATCGTCAGGTTTGTCGCCGTCAGCGCGCCGTCCGGCACGGTGAGCTCCACACTGTCATACAGGTTCAGGTTCGTGACGCCAGTAAGACTCCCGGAAATCACGAGAGCGTCAAGGCTGCCCAGTTCATTATAAAAGCTCACTGTCCCGTAGTTCGTCAGCTTTGTCGCGACGGTGGTCAGGGGAGCATCTCCATCCCCCTGATAGAAGGTAAAACTGCCTTTCGAAGCGCCGTTAACCGTTCCTATCAGGCTTTCCCAGGTCGTGCCATCCTCCGAAGAGACGCTGCCGGGGAGCGCGTTCAGCACCAGATCCCAGCTGCTGCCCGTGATGTTGAAGGTCGTGGAGCTGTAGCTCGTCACACCGGATGAGGTCGTCTTTTTCAGCGCAATCAGACCCACGCTCTCAAAGGTCGTATCGCAGCGAAGCGTCAGCGTCGTACCGGTGAAGAAGAAATAATAATTCACAGATGACTCCGCCGTGACAGTGTCACAGCAGTCGTCATCTTCGCTTTCGGCTTCCGTCCCGGAGTCCGCAGTCTGCGCTTCCTCTGTCAGGGTCTCTTCTTCCTCAGTCGTCTGTTCCTCACTTTCAGAGGCAGTCTCCTCATACGGCGCGATACACACAGCCGCCGCCTTCGTCGGCATGGAGAGTGTAGCCTTTGGCGAGGAGGCGCTTCCCACATTTGTCATGAGCAGCATCTCGTAATATGCGTCCGTGTCCGCGATGCGGTCGATCTCCTTCACCGCCTGATCCCAGTCCAGGAAGTCGGCCTGATAGACCGCCTCCGACATCTCGCTGTCCTCATAGCCGAGCAGCCGGACAGCCATCTCCTGGTCGGTCAGATACAGCCCGCCATCATACTTATACAAGGAATAAGCAGTCATCCCGCCATCATTGTCTTCATAAGCTGCCTTCGTGAACGTAAGGCTGTTACTGTCCGCGGCTGACGAATCAACCATCAGCACGCTGATATTTTCCGTCGAGGCCTTCGTCAGCACCGCGATCTTGTCATAAGAAGTCGGCGTCTCACCCTCGGCAATGTTCAGCGCGGCAGCCTCGTCCTCGGTCATGGCATGGTAAGACTTATCCGTCGAGTCGTACAGATATGGCGCAATCTCCACCGTCACTCCGCTGACAGTTCCTGATATCGTGAGCTGGGTCGTCGATTTCGCGCTCGCCGTAAAGCCCGTATACAGGCGGACAACCGGCGTTGCGTTCTCCGTTTCCTCCCCGCTGTTTTCTTCGTTTTCTGCCTCTTCCACTGCGCTCAGCGTCGTCAGCTTCATCGCCTTGTACGTGGTAATGGAAGAATCCGTGCCCTGCACGCTCAGATTCGTTATCGTAATATAAGAGTCCGCACTCAGGGAGGCGTCGTTCAGCTGCAGGTTCGTGGCCGTCACATAGCTGGCCGCATACAGCGAAGAAGCATTCCCCGAAGAATTCTCCTCCAGATCAAGCGTTCCAACCGACACCTGCTTCTTTACATAGACATCCAGGCCCTCCACGCTCAGCGTCCCCTTCGAGCCGCTTACATAGCTGAACACCAGGTCAGCAGCCTGAATTTCCTCGTCTGTTTCAGACTCATCGGTGAGCGTTGCCGTTCCCTCCGCAAATGTCAGCGTATACGTGTAGCTTCCGAGCGTCGGGGTCAGGGAATAAGACGGCGTAAATCCCGTCTTACTGTTGTAGCTTCCCTCGGTCAAAAGGATATTTTCAAAGCACACATCGCACCTGGGCGTCAGTGTGCCCGTATAGCAGAGCACCGTGTAAGAATCGCTATCCGAAGCTGTGGTTGAATTTTCATCAGTCCCGTCAGTGGATGACGTATCTTCGGAAGCGCCGACAATCGTCACCGAGGCCGCCTTTGTGGGAAGCGTCAGCGCACCGTAAGCGCCGTCCTTCGCCGTGCCCACTTCCCCCGTACTCAGGAACTCGATCGTGTAATCCGCCGCCGTATCCGCCGCGTTGTTGATGATCGTCACGGCCTCATAGAAACTGGCGGCATAAGACACAGAGGAGGTTGACCCTTCCAGGGTCTTCGTGATGCTGACGGCCATGTCCTCTTTGTCTCCATTATATACATAACCGCTGGTATTCTTGTAAGCGATCCAGTTGGCTGCGGGAATCTCGTCGTTTCCGACAACCACAACACTGTATGTGACGCTCTCTGTCCCCTCGTCAGTCGTGCCCTCCGACGCGTCTGCTTCCGTATCGCTTTCCGCGTCATCTGCCGACCAATTCCCATAGGGATCGGCGACAAACATATCCGCGTCCGCCTTGAGCGCGGTGACAAGTATCACATTTTTATAAGAGTCCAGATACTCGACATAATTTGTCGTGCAGTCCGCCGTGGCCAGACGGAAAAGCAGCGAATCCGACACGGTCCCGGTGATCGTCATCTGAGACAGCCCGGCGGAGGTCTGTTTGCTCGCCAGGTAGCCGCCGCTCATCCCGGAATTGTACACATTCGCGATGGAGGTCTTGCCAAGGGCGTCCCAGGAGGACTCCCCGGTCAGCGTCAGGTCATAGACCGTCGCCGCGCCGCAGGTCGTGAGTGCCGTGTCTTCAAGCGCCAGATTCCCTATGCTGCTGATACCGGTCTTCAGACGCAGCGTGCAGTCGGTCAGCGTGACGTCCGTCGTCTTGTTCGTGCCGGTGATCTGGCTGATGAAGCCCGTAGTCTCCTCATATCCATTTTCCCACGTGTCATCCGCATAGGTAGACACATTATCGAGCGTCAGGGAAGCGCCCGCGTTCGATTTCGTCACCGTGATCTTAAAATCAGCCGCCGTCGTGTTATCCGAGTAGCTGCGCGTAGAATAGAGCTGCACGGATTCCAGCGTCAGATTGCCGTAGGCGGTAATATTTCCGTAAAACTGCAGCACTGTTCTGCCATCGCCTGCATCTGTTTCATCCGTCTCCGTGCCGGTCGTGTCCTCGTTAGACGTGTCCTCAGCCACCGGACAGACAGTCACGGAGGCCGCCTTGTTGCTGCCGGGCATCGTGAGCGCGCTGTACGCATTGCTATCAGTGATATTCGTATCCAGCACATCGCCATCCAGTTCCACGGTGTAATCCATCGAGGAATCTGCGAGTACCGTGATCTCATTCACCGCCTGATTCCAGTCCAGACAGACGGTGCTGACTTCGACAGAATCCGCTTCATCCGAATTCTCTGTATAGACCAGCGTGACCGTATCCGGCATCTCCTCATCGATCAGATAGAAGGCCTTGCTCGCCTTTACCAGCTGATAGCTTTTTGTGGAGCTGCTCTCTTCCTGTTCAGTATTATAGGCCTCTGCCAGTTCCTCCAGTGTCGACCCATCCAGAAGGAAGGTAAATGCGGAAGTCGGCGCTTTCGTGATATTTGCCAGCTTCTTCGCATCGGTCAGGCTGGTCTTAACGCCGCTCATACTCAGAATCAGATCCTCCGCCGTCAGGTCGCAGCTCATGTTCAGCTCCAGCGGATATGCACTGCTCCCGCTGACTGTACCGCTGATCGTCAGATACGTGACATTTTTCGCCGTTCTGCCGTAGGTGATCCGGTTCGCCCCCGCATCACTGTTTTCGCTCTCATCATTATTCTCAATATTCGTGATCGTCACGGTGCTGTCAGCCGACAGCTCCGCGTCCCCCTGCAGGGTAAGTGTGGTGGTCGTGACCGTGCCGCCCGCAGTCAGCGTGACGCCATTTTCCAGCTCCAGCGTGGTAGCCTTCAGCACGCCCTGAATCGTTGTATTCTCGCAGACTACAAGTTTCTTCGAGTTCTGCACATTACCCGTCAGCGTCAGGCCCTCGCTGTCCAGCGTCGTGGTCTGCTTCGCGTTACCGGTGATCGCGCCGAGACCGGAATCATCGGCCACGGAGACATCCCTCAGCGTCAGATCATAGACGCCGGTAGAAAAGCCAAGCGTCGTTGCGACCTTTTTTGAGGTCATGGGCGCAAAAATCAAATCGTCGAACACAGTCGCGCATTTCAGCGTCAGTGTATTCGTATAATAGATCGCCTTCGCACTGCCCGTGGAGCTGCCCTCACTGGTGATGATGACCTCCGCCGCATAGGTGGGCAGCGTGACAGAGAGCGGGGAAGTGCTGCTCCCCACATCCTGCAGCAGCATCAGCGTATAGGTCGCTCCAGAATCCTTCCGCGTATTGATTGCCGTCACAGCGTCAGAAAGGCTGGAATAATAATCGAGCACGTTTCCGGCTGCTTCCACATCCGCAAGACTGTATCCGGACCAGTCATATTCACAGAGAGCAATGACAATCTCGTCACCCTGGTAGACGTAGATGGCTGTTCCCGATTTTTGCAGCATATAGCCGCTCGTATCCTCAGAGCTGTATTCCTCGCTGCAGCCCACATTCTCATCCCACGGAAGGAATTGATTCGCGTCGGCATTTTTCGCTGTCAGGAGCTGCCCGGTCGCGGACGGCGCGTCTTCGAGCGTCACAGCGACATCGTTAATCGTCTCCGTCAGAGCCGGATAGACGCCTACATGAATCCGATCCGCACTCTCATCCTGCAGCACCACCGTACCGGACACATTGAGATATGGTGCTTTATTCGCAGCCTGCCGCCGGGTGTAGAGATACGCCTCGTCGGTGGTGCAGGTCAGCGTGCCCGTGACATTGAAGGTCTTGTCCGCCATGATCTCCGTCTCTCCGGACAGCGTAAGGTTCTTGATGGCGATACTGCCCTCCACGTCCAGCGTGCCATTCTGGAACACCGCGTTCGTGACCGAAACGGAAGCCGCGTAGCTGCCCGCCTCATTACTGTACAGCACAATCGTGCCCTGGTTGTTCAGCGTCGTGGCATTTAAGGCCGGAGCCGTCCAGGTCTTCTGATTTGTCGTGTATTCTTCAATAATAAGCGTCTGAGAGCTCGGTACCGTGACCTCCGCAAAGCTTTTCACGGAACCACAGATCAGACTCGTGTCCTCCTCCAGTTCAAACTCATTCGTTTCCGTAAACAGGCGCGCGCCCGTGCCGAATATCAGCGTACCCTTATTGCTGCCCGTCAGCGAGAGCGGCGTATGGAAAATCACATCGCCCTCGATATCCAGCGTGTAAGCGCCGACTGAAAGCGCCATAACCGGCGGGTAATCGGTGTATTTATCAGCCGTCGTGACATAGGTCGAACCGGACTTCACCATCTGGACAAGATCGACATTTTGCAGCGTTGTATTGGCAGTCAGCGAGATGCTGCCCGTGAAATATACGGTATTGGTCGTCCCGTCGATCAGCAGGCTGCTCACGTATGCCGCCGTGGGCATCGTCAGCGCGGCAGGCGAGGAGTATGTCGAAGTCGTAATCGCCGTCTGCAGCTCCATCGTATAATCCCGCTTCGTCTTCAGGTTGTTGATCTCCGTCGAGGCCTGGGCGATCGTCAGGCAGTACGTCTCCATATCTGCATCCCAGCTGTCCGCATGATCCTCGTCCGTGTAGGTCAGCAGAACGCCGGGCTCCGTCGTCGTGCAGGTCAGATAACCGGAGGACTTGATCAGATAGAAGCCTGTTTTCTCCGCATTCTGCACGGAAATCTGCTTTGTGGAGACATTCAGCGCTTTGGCAATCTTGACTCCGGAGGCCAGCAGGCTCGCATCAACCGCACCGCTATCGTCAAAATCCAGTTCCGCATACGTCCCATCACTCTGCTTCTCCTGAAGCCCGAGCGTCAGGCCGTCATCTTCCGCCGCAAACACGTCCCCGTTGATCGTCATGCTCGTTGAAACCGCGGTGATTACATTATTTTTGCGCGTGACGGTCGCGCAGCCGATCAGCGCGGGCGCCGTCCCATCTGCCGTCTCCGCATAGAGATTTCCGATGTTGACCGTGCTCTGCACGCTCAGCGTCGTCCCATACAGATATACATTTCCCACGCCCGACACGGTGCCTGCCACCGTCAGGTCACTGCCGGAAAGAGTCAGAGAGGAAGCCCCGCTCACACCGGAACCGGAAATCGAAGTGATCTTCTTATCTTCCGCTATATCACAGCTTTTCAGCACAAGCGACCAGGCGCTTAAAGCAATCGTGCCGGAGCTCTTCGGGGACAACGTGATGTTTTCCAGGGTCACGTTGCTCTTCAGCGTAATCGAGGAGCTGAAATAAATCGTCTTCTTTGTATTGTCAGAACTGGTTTCCGAGACGTCGGTCTCATCACTAGTGGCGGCGGCACTGTCCGTCTCCGTCACGCCGGTGATGACCAGCCCCGCCGTCTTCGTCGGGAAGGTCAGGTTCGTGCTCGTCTTTGTCACTACATCGACGGTATCGTCCTGTATCGTGATTTTATACTCGGCGCCCGTGTCCGCCAGACGGTCGATCTCCGAGAAGGCCTCCTGCAGCGTGGCAAAACCTCCATTCGTCACATAAGTGTCTCCATCTGTCAGCAAAGTGGACAGCACAACCGCGGCCTCCGAAGTGCCGCTTCCGCAGCGGATCACGGTACCATCCTTGTACGCAGCGTACGATACGCTGTACGTCGTATCGCCTTCGTCATCCGTTGACTCTGTCATTTCTCCGACATAAAACCAGCTGGCGGAAACCTTCGTGGCGTTCAGAAGGGCGTCGTCCTCAGCATATCCTGCACCGCCCTTGTCCTCCAGCGCATGCACGATCACGCGCAGCGCGGCTCCGCTCACAGAAGTCTCCGGCAGGTCGCTGTCCGCATCCTCTGCAAATCCGGTGACCTGCACCGTCACATCGCCATAGAGATCATCTGCGTCAGTACTCACCGTTCCGGTAATGGTCAGAATATTTGAGCTGCTGTTCCCGCCGTAGCCCAGCACATTGCCCGCGCTGCCCGACACCACGTTCACAAGACTCATCTTGCCGTTCGTGTCCAGCATGGAATATCCGAGCGCTTCGGAATCCTCTGTATCTTCGGAACCTTCCAGCGTCAGCGTATTGGTAACTGCCACAGAGCCCTGCGCTGAAATAACAGAACCCTTCAGCGTCATATAAGTCACCGCCGCGATCGCGGAGCCGGTCGAACTGAGGCCTGTGCCGATCGTAAGCTCAGAATCAGACACATTTATGGTACCGATTGTATTCAGGTAGCGGGCAGTGTATAGTTCACTATCCTCCACTATGAGCGTGGAGGCCGTCGTTCCCCTGATATAATCAATATAACCATCCTCCGCCAGCACATTCGTCAGCGTCAGATCTTTCCCGTTCAGCGTGATCACGCTGGCATAGGGTTCATACTCGCCCGAAGAGCTGCTGTATTTTGTCGGCTGCAGCTCGATATTTTCAAAGCTCGTGTCCACGGTCAGCGACAGATTTCCCACGAAGGAGAATACGACTCTGTCTTCATCGCTGTCGCCGACTCCCCGGAAAATGAGCTCGCCCACCTTCGTCGGAAGAGTCAGGCTTTCCTCTATGATCACATCGTCCGTCAGTTCAACGATATAGGTCATGGAAGTGTTGGCAAGCGTGTTCAGATAAGACTGGGCGTCCGTCCAGCGGGTAAAAGCGGCGAGCAGCGTCTCCGTTCCATTCGTCCCCTGTGCGTAAACGGCGATCCACTCACCGCCCACGCAGATCTTCTGTCCATTCTGATAGACGACCGTATAAGAGGAATAATCCTCAGAAGTCGTCACGGTCTCCGGCTGCTCCACCTTGCAGTACGCGACCGGGAAGCTGGAAATCTTCGTGGTGAAAAGCGTCGTGCGCGGAGACGCGCCCGCCACCGTGTATGCGCCGTCATCATCCAGAACCGGATCTCCGTCTTCGTCGACGGCGACGATCCCGCAGCTTAAATAGACTTCCGTGTTCGTCTGCGATACCTTCGTCAGAAATGACACGGACGCCCCCTCATACTGATAGAAATGCGCGTCGCCCTCCGTCTCGCCGTCCTGGCCGCCGAGCACGGTATTGTAGATTGTGGCAGACTCCTTCACCACGAAGACGGAATCCGCCTCCAGATACGTCGTCCCGCTGCTCGCCTGCACAAAGGTGCTGCAGACGAACACTGCGCCGCTCTTATTGTCCAGCGTGGAAATCGTCTTTGCCGTCTCCACGCGCAGCGTACCATAATTCTCGATCGAGCCGGACACCGTGTCCACCGACCAGTCGCCGGAATTTACATAGAGCTGTTTGACCGTGATAACAGAATTTAACGTATAAGAACGCGTATCTTCCTGCGTTTCGCCACTGTCCGCTGTCTCGTCTGTTGCAGCAGTACTCTCTGTCTCTTCCAGCAGCACGGAGCCGCTGCCCGCCGTGATGTTCACACCATCAATAAGGAGTGTGCTGTCCTCCTCGTCATTTTCCGACGCAGTTGTATCCGTGCTTTCCGTCCCTGCATCATCCGATGCCGTCGTGTTCAGCGATTCTCCATCCGCGAAGGTAACAATCCGGAAAGAATAGCTCCCGGAAGACGGCGTCGCCGTCAGACTCAGCGTGCCATTCGTCGACGCCGAACTCACCAGACGAAGTCCCTCGTGCAGCGTCACAGTCGCCTTTGAGGAGGAAAGCGTATAACCATTCAAATCAAACTCCGCGTAGGAATAGAGAACATTCCCATCCTCATCCTCCTCCGAATCCGCCGTCAGGATCAGCTCCGTCACATAAGTCGGCAGGGTGATGTTCTTCGTCATCGCCGAATCATGCACAAAGACAAAGGTGTAGCTTCCCTCCTCGCTGCCAAAGGCCGCGGCCAGGCCGCTGACCGCCAGATCAAAGCTGCCAAAATTTGCGAAAGCATCCCCGTATTCCACGCGCACCACCGCGTCATAGACTGTGATCGTGGACGTATTCCGGTACAGGCACTGCTCATCATTTTCCGTCAGGCAGAAATATGCTACGGGAATGTTCGCGTCCGACTGGCTCACACGGAGAGCCGTCTCCCCGTCTTCGTAGAGAACGTATGTCGGCCCGGCGTCTTCATAATATTCCCATGTGCAGGCATCCACGGTCAATTCCCGCTTTCCCAGGCTGACCGCGTAGCTCAGCGCCGACGCCTTCGTGAGCGTACCGGTAATGCTCAGTTCCCCCTGTAAACAGGGATTCTCTGTGTCTGTGCTCAGATAAACCGTATCCAGATTGATATAGAAGGGTTCATAGGTTCCATCTTCATCCGTACTTCCCGCAACGACGGAAAGATCCGGAATCTCGGCCTCCTCGCGGATCGAGAGCACGCTTCCGCCCGCAGCCGTCAGGGTTCCGCTGAGTGTCATTGTGTCCACACTCAGGCTGATATTGCTGTCGCTGATCGTCAGGCCGCCTGATGTGGAAGAAGTATCAAAACTCAGACCTGGAATATCATATACCGTTGTATTCTCCTCATCTTCCGCTTTCAGAGTCAGAGAGAGGTCCTTCTCCACCACAACACTGCCGCTGCGATCGGCGGAGCTGTCGTAAACATTCATCTGAATCGTCGTGTCAAGGAAAACCGTCATCTGAAAGCCGTTCAGGTCCAGTTCGCAGGACTCTGCCCCCTCCGGCAGTTCCAGGATGCCGTCATATACATATACATTGTCGTACAGTTCCAGGCGAAAATCTATATAAGTGTCCGTACACTCTTCGGCGTAGTCCGTGGCTTCGCGAAGACTGTCAAAATAACCCAGCACAGTCGCCGTCGTCGTTCCCCCGTTCTCATCGGAAACGAGGCCAGAGAGCCGCACCGGAGCTGTCTCATCGTCCTGTTCCGTTACGGTGTATGCTTCCTCTTCCAGTGTCGGGTAGATAAAAGAAAAGCTTCCCATACCGCTGAAGGTCATTTCCGGCAGATGATCCATGGAGACCGTGAAGGTATTGATATAACTCGCCGATCCGCTGCCTGCAAGGAAATAAGTATAAGCAATCTCAGAATCCTCGGAATCCGGATCGTCCCAGGTCACATCCACGAGATACCATTTACCGTCCATCTGCACGTAGTTCCACGCGTGGGAGCCCATATCGTAATCGGCCGAGGTCACCCCGTAACCGGTGACCAGCACACAGTCGATCCCCATCTCGTCGCAGAGCACCTTGAAGGCCTTGGAGTAACCATCGCAGACCACAGATTTCTCATCATCATCACCATAGCCCAGGAAAGCCACGGAAGATGTGTGTGCGTAATCATAGGATGTGTCGTCCATATGATTCGCGGCGGTAGTATTATAAGTAATCGTATCACAGAGATAATCGTGAATAAGCTTCACGGCAGTATAGTCGCTGCAGCCGGTGCTGGTATAACTGGTCTCGCCCGTCTCATCGACAGTCTCCTCTTTCAGCCCCAGTTCTACCAAAATACTATTGACTGCCGCCCAGTATTCCTCGACCTGCGACATCGCACCATCATAGTATTCGCTGGCCGTCAGCGTAATCTCAGCAATCTTCCCGGTATAACCGGTTGACGAATCGGAATCAGTGCTGGCGCTGATCTTATAACCGATTTTCATGCTGCTGAACCAGAAGACCTCCGGATAGTCCAGCCAGAACGCGTTGAAAGCCCGGCTGTACGCCTCGCTCATATCGTCGCAGGCAGCATTATAATTATCATCCGTTGTGATACTCTTCGTAACAGTGCCATCCTCAGCCTCACTCTCAGTGATCGAGGCTTCAAAAGTGAGAGGATTCGACAGCGTAAAGGAGTACTCTCCTGTAGTATAATTTGTGGTATCGGTATAACCATTCACCATAGCCTCATAGAGCTGCAGAGCCACCGCGCCAACGGTCGTCCCGTCATCAAGCTGCGCGCCGAAAGAGCCGGTCCACTCCGTCGTCTCCTCTTCCTCCGAGATCGCGCTCACCGCATTTGTCTCAAGCGTCTCATCACTGACCCAGCTGTTGCCGCTCTCTATCTCCTCATAGGCAGTATATACCTCATCCGCGCTGTCAGACTCTGTGTCCTCGTCCGCAGTGGACTCT
Source organism: Lachnospiraceae bacterium (assembly GCA_020860645.1). Taxonomy (GTDB): domain Bacteria; phylum Bacillota; class Clostridia; order Lachnospirales; family Lachnospiraceae; genus Hominiventricola. The sequence goes on from JAJBTX010000048.1 coordinate 32,647, forward strand.
GCTGCGGACGCACTGTCCTCTTCATCAGCGGCACTGCTGCCGATGGTCGTCCCATCCTCGGAAGACGATGCGTCCGTCTCCGTGCTGCCGCCATCCGCGGAGCTGTCCTCTTCTGTCCCGGCGTCTTCGCTGTCCGCAGCGTCAGCTTCTACATCCGTCCCACCAGTCGCATCATCGTCCGACGCCTCTTCGGAAGAGCCGTCAGACTCCTCGTATGCATCCGTTCCTTCCACCGCATAAGAGATGGCAGAATCACCCGCCGTCATCGCCAGAATCAATACTATCGCAAGTAAGCGTTTCCAGTTTTTTTTCATATCGTATTAGCCTCCTCCGCAAATGCCAGGCTGCTCTTAAGCACCCCTTCACCTGTTGCAGGACTTTGCTGTCGTTTGCATGTCTTATGTAAATTACTTTTCTAATTATACTGGATTTTGAAGAAAGATTCAATTTTTTGAGGGAAAGTTCACAATTTTCACAGTTTCTTCACAGGATCTCTGCCGAGGAAAAGACATGAAAGCGCCAGCCGTCTTAGCAATATAAAATCAGACTGAACCAGGTCGCGACGTTCTGCCCGTTCAGAAAAGAAATGCCGTATTTTTCCGCGATATCGGATACAATGATGCCGTAGCTCTCGACGCAGGGGAACATCCGCTCCGGGTGGCGGCAGGCCGCGTCCGGCCAGGCGCATTTTCTGCAGATCGCGCAGGACTCCGTGGAGAGTACGAGCAACTCCTGCGGATTTTCCCTCTGAAACAGGTCTCGCACCTGCCGCGTGATCTCCTCGTGCTCCATGCGCGTCGCGAGCGTCTCCTCTAGATTCTCAATATCCGCGACCTCGCTCACCGTTGTGAAGATAAAGCCGCCCGTGAAGCGTGCGCAGCGCGCGCGGCACTCCTCCACCGAGCCCACCGCCGGCGGGCAGGCCCAGGAGGTATTGTAGCGCTCGCATTCGTGCTCGCAGACCCAGCGAACACGGTCCGAAAAACTTAAGTTCGCAGGATCGATAAAGGCATACTCGCAGATCGGAAATTCCGTCAGGCCGGCTTCGATCTTCTCGCGGTTTATGGAAAACTTATTTTCGTTTTTTTTCTCTGTTTTTTCTATACTCATATTTTTGTACCACTATTCGTCTCGTTCCATTGGTTTCATCCAAACCTCTCGCCTTCACTCACCGCACCATTCATCCATCAGAAGAACTACACGATTCTCTTGAATTTCTTCTCCAATTCATACCGGCTCATCGAGATGATAGTCGGCCTGCCGTGCGGGCAATTATAGGGATTCTCCAGTGTCAGGAGCTCGTCGATCAGCGCCTTCGCCTCCTCGGTCGACATGCGATGCTTTCCCTTGACCGCCGCCTTGCAGGCCATGGAGGCCATCTTGTCGAGCAGGGATTCGCTCGTCCCGCTGCCGGTGACCTCCGAGAGGCTGTCGAGCAGTTCCATCAGAATATCCTGCCGGTCGATGCCCGGCAGATTTGAAGGCACGGCGCGCACTGCGTACGCATGATCGCCGAATTCGTCGATCTCAAAGCCCATATCCGCGAAGCTCTTCTGAAATTTCAGATAGAGCTGTTCCTCCTGCATGTTGAGATTCAGGATGATGGGCGGCGAGAGAAGCTGAGAATCGACCTTCCGCTCCGAGAGCTCCTTCATAAAACGCTCATAGAGCACCTTCTCATGGGCCGCGTGCTGATCAATGATATAAAGCTTGTCCGCGTACTGCACGAGCCAGTAGGTGTCGAAAAGCTGACCGATGATCGTGTGCGATACTGCGGCATTCTTTGACAGAAGCTTTCCGTCGAAGAGGTCAAGCTGCTGCGGCTCGCCAGTCTGAGGAGCGGCTCCGTAGCCGTTGTCCTCGCGAAGGAGATCTGCCGGCTGCCGATGCCGCTCCTCCACCCGTTTCCGCATCTGCTCCATGAAATAGTCGAGATTTTTATCCCGGGGTTCCACGGGCTGGCCTGGGGAGGATGGCGTTTTCCATCGTTTTTCCATGGGAATATCGCCAGGCAGGGATCCCCTGCCGATTGCCGGTACGCCATTCTGTGCGCTCTGTCTGCCTGAATGATCACTGGCAACGCCGTTTGGTGGCATACTCTGACCGGAACGAGCGTCAGAAAGAGTACCTGTCCTTCCCGGATCCTCTCCTGCCATCGCTCCGCCACACCGTGTCTGCTCCGGGCCGTCCAGCCTCACCTCCGGGATCAGCTCGCGTCCGGACAGCGCGTCCTTCACGGTTCGCAGCAGGAAATCATAGACCAGATTCTGGTTGCTGAAGCGCAGCTCCATCTTGCTCGGATGCACATTGACGTCGAGAAGCTTTCCGTCAAGCCGGATATCGAGGCACACAAAAGGATAGCGGTGCTGCATCATGAAGGTCCGGTAGCCGTCCTCGATGCCCTTCGCGATGATATTGCTCTTCACATAGCGCCCGTTGACGAAATAATTTTCATAATTGCGGTTTCCGCGGGAAATCTCCGGCTTCCCGATATAGCCGCTCACTCTCAGCGGACCCTCCTCGCGCTCTACCTCGATCAGCCGCAGGGCCGTCTCCCGGCCATAGATGTGGTAGATCACATCCTTCCGGCTGCCGTTTCCGGCGGTGTGGATGCGCTCCTGTCCCTCGATCATGACCCGGAACGAGACCTCCGGGTGGGAAAGGCTCAGATGCGTCATCAGCTCGTGAATCGCCGAGGCCTCGCTCATCGGACTTTTGAGAAATTTCTTCCGCGCGGGCGTATTGTAAAAAAGATTGCGGATGACGAAGGTCGTCCCGTTCGGCGCACCCGCGTCCTCGAAGCTCTTCTGCATGCCGCCCTCGATGCAGCAGCGGCTGCCTGTCACGCTGCCCCGCGTCTTTGTGATGAGCTCCACCATCGCCACCGCCGCGATACTTGAGAGCGCCTCACCGCGGAAGCCGAGCGAGGAGACGCCCAGGAGGTCTTCCGCGCTCCGGATCTTGCTCGTCGAATGGCGCAGGAAAGCGAGCGGAATGTCATCCTTCTCGATTCCGCTTCCATTGTCCGTAATCCGAAGATACCCTACGCCGCCGTCGCGCACTTCCACGGTCACCTGCGTAGCGCCCGCGTCGATAGCGTTCTCCACTAGCTCCTTCACGACGGAAGCTGGACGCTCTACGACCTCGCCCGCCGCGATCTTGTCGATGGTCTGCTGATCCAGCACCGCGATCCTGCCCATTGCTTCACCACCTGTTCTTCAGCTTGTTCTGCAGCCGGTAAAGGGTATTCATGGCGTCCATCGGCGTCATGTTCGTGATATCGAGCTCTGTCAGCTCACGCACCACATCGTCGTCCTTCACCGTGTCAAAGAGGGAAATCTGTTCGAGATCCACCTCGTCGTATTTTTTAGTTTTACTCTTTGCTTTCGCCTTCGTCCGGCGCTCCTCGGCGATCTCCTTTGCCCGCACGGAAATGTCCGCCTGGCTCAGCTCCTCCACGAGCTCCTTCGCCCGCGCGATGACGCCCTCGGGCACACCGGCCAGCTTCGCAACCTGGATGCCATAGGATTTGTCGGCGCCGCCCTTGACAATTTTCCGGAGAAATACGATATCGTCGCCCTTCTCCTTGACTGCGATGCAGTAATTGTTGACGCCGTCCATCGTGCCCTCGAGCTCTGTCAGCTCATGGTAGTGCGTTGCGAAGAGCGTCTTCGCGCCGAGCAGGCGCTTGTCCGCGATGTGCTCGATGACCGCCCAGGCGATCGCGAGACCGTCGAAGGTGCTCGTCCCGCGCCCGATCTCATCGAGGATCAGCAGACTGTCCGGCGTGGCGTTCCGCAGAATATTCGACACCTCGTTCATCTCCACCATGAAGGTGCTCTGCCCGCTCGCGAGGTCATCGGAGGCACCTACGCGCGTGAAAATGCGGTCAACAATGCCGATGTCCGCGCTGTCCGCCGGGACAAAACTGCCGAGCTGGGCCATGAGTACGATCAGCGCCGTCTGCCGCATGTAGGTAGATTTGCCCGCCATATTCGGACCGGTGATGATTGAGACACGATTCGCATTATTATCAAGATAGGTGTCATTTGCAATAAACAGATTTCCGGGCAGCATGCACTCCACGACCGGATGCCGGCCGCCGCGGATATCGATGACGCCGCGCTTGTTGATCTTCGGGCGGACATAGTGGTTTTTCTCCGCCACCCAGGCGAGGGAGGTGAAGACATCCAGCCGCGCCACAGCCTTCGCGGTCCGCTGGATGCGCAGCACCTGAGAACCAATGTGGTCGCGCACTTCTGAGAAGAGCTGATACTCGAGCGCCGTCAGCTTCTCCTCCGCCCCCAGGATCGTGTCCTCCAGCTCCTTCAGCTGCGGCGTAATGTAGCGCTCGGCATTCGTCAGCGTCTGCTTGCGGATTTAGTC
>JAJBTX010000011.1 GCA_020860645.1 Lachnospiraceae bacterium
TTATATATTTCGATGTAAAATTATAAAAAAAGTATAAAATATTAGCACTCGCAGTTGACGAGTGCTAATATTTGTGCTAATATTCGTATAACAAACAGAACAAGACACCTGTCAGAACTTATTATGGATATAAAAGTCCTCCGGATGCCATATTTGAGAAAGGAGAATCAATATGAAACTGAAACCATTGGGAGATCGGGTAATTTTGAAAAAGCGCGAGGCCGAGGAGACGACGAAGTCGGGCATTATCCTGGCAGCGAAGTCGCAGGAGAAGCCACTGGATGCGGTGGTCGTGGCGGTTGGCCCCGGCACGGTGGAAGACGGCAAGGAGGTCAAGATGTGCGTGAAGCCCGGAGACCATGTGATTTATTCCCAGTATTCGGGAAATGAGGTCAAACTTGACGATGAAGAATATGTGATTGTGAAGCAGAGCGATATTCTCGCGATTATGGAAGTATAGACGGAGGCGGATGAATTATGGCAAAGGAAATTAAATATGGTGTGGAAGCGAGGACTTCCCTCGAAACTGGTGTGAATAAACTGGCAGATACGGTGCGCGTGACGCTGGGGCCGAAAGGGCGCAATGTCGTCCTCGACAAGTCCTACGGCGCGCCGCTCATCACGAACGACGGCGTGACGATCGCGAAGGAGATCGAGCTGGAGGACGCGTTTGAGAACATGGGCGCACAGTTGATTAAGGAAGTCGCGTCGAAGACGAACGATGTGGCCGGCGACGGCACGACGACTGCGACGGTGCTGGCGCAGGCCATGGTGCACGAGGGCCTGAAGAACCTCGCGGCGGGCGCGAATCCGATTGTCCTTCGGAAAGGCATGAAGAAGGCGACGGACACCGCGATTGCGTCGATCAAGTCGATGAGCGAGAAGGTAAGCGGCAAGGAGCATATTACCAGAGTGGCGGCGGTTTCCTCCGGGGATGAGACGGTCGGCGAGATGGTCGCGGAGGCGATGGAGAAGGTCTCGAACGACGGCGTGATCACGATCGAGGAGTCGAAGACCATGAAGACGGAGCTCGACGTGGTCGAGGGCATGCAGTTCGACAAGGGCTACATTTCTTCCTATATGGTGACAGATCAGGAAAAGATGGAGGCGGTGCTGGACGATCCGCTGATCCTGATCACCGACAAGAAGATCAGCAGCGTTCAGGATATCCTTCCGCTGCTGGAGCAGATCGTGAAGATGGGCAAAAAGCTTCTGATCATCGCTGAGGACATCGAAGGCGAGGCTCTGACGACTCTGATTGTCAACAAGCTGCGCGGTACCTTCCAGGTGGTCGGCGTGAAAGCGCCGGGTTACGGCGACAGCCGCAAGGCGATGCTGCAGGATATCGCGGTGCTGACCGGCGGCCAGGTGATTTCTGAGGAAGTGGGCATCGAGCTGAAGGACGCCACGATCGATATGCTGGGCCGCGCGAAATCCGTGAAGGTGGAGAAGGATAATACGATCATTGTGGACGGTCTGGGCGATCAGTCCGCGATCAAGGGCAGGATCGGACAGATCCGCGCGCAGATCGAGGAGACGACTTCGGATTATGATAAGGAGAAACTGCAGGAGCGTCTCGCGAAGCTCTCCGGCGGCGTTGCGGTGATCCGTGTCGGCGCGGCGACCGAGACAGAGATGAAGGAAGCAAAGCTCCGCATGGAGGATGCGCTTGCGGCCACGAAGGCGGCTGTCGAGGAGGGCATTATCGCCGGCGGCGGTTCTGCTTATATCCACGCTTCGAAGGAAGTGGCAAAGCTTGTGGAAGGGCTGGAAGGCGACGAGAAGACCGGTGCGCAGATCGTTATGAAGGCGCTGGAGGCTCCGCTTTACTATATCGCGGATAACGCGGGACTGGATGCGTCCGTCATCGTGAATAAGGTACGCGAGTCCCAGGTTGGCATCGGCTTCGACGCTTACAAGGAAGAGTATGTCGACATGGTGAAGGCAGGCATCCTCGATCCGGTCAAGGTGACGAGAAGCGCGCTGGAGAACGCGACCAGCGTAGCCGCGACCCTGCTGACGACGGAAGCGGCGGTCGGCTCGATCAAGGAACCGGCACCGGCTGCGGCGGCAGGCGCGCAGGGCGGCATGGATTACTAAAATAATATCGGAATGCAGGATAAGCGCACCCCTGGCCGCGTAAAAATCACAGGCGGCCAGGGGTGCTTTTCTTTTATCCTGATGGCAATGGAAAGTGAGGATATGAAAATGAAGGCACAGACAAAGGCGCAGTTTACACTGCCGTGCAAAGTTAAGCTGTTTCAATACAGTATAAAAGTTTACACAGGAGCCGGTTTTGAGTATGTTCCCGCAGGCTCCGTTATACAGAGCGACTGCCCTGAGATTGTCGAGGTGCGGGAAGGAAAGCAGTCTGTATTGTGGGGACATTTGAAATCCGGGGCAGGCTGGATCCCGATGGATCAGGTGAAGGTAGTTCAGCAGTGGTGAATGATTATGAAAGCAAAGGGCAGGATGCTGTATAATGATGGCCGTGTTTGCAGTTTCCATCGCCGATTATGCGACACTTATCGGATATTGTTGCTTGATGAATACACTGTAAGAAGATAAAATCTAGTCATGCAACAGATGTTGCAAAGAAACCACAAACGGAGGACTATAAAAATGGGAAACAGTGCATTGGAGAATCTGAAAACACGCAGGAGCGTCCGGAGCTTCAGCAGCAGGCCGGTGGAGCAGGAGAAGCTGGATGCGATTCTGGAGGCGGCCACCTACGCGCCGACCGGGATGGGGAAGCAGTCCCCGGTGATCATCCTGGTCAAGGATCCGAAGACACGGGATAAGGTCAGCAAACTGAACGCCGGAGTGATGGGCAGAGAAATGGATCCCTTCTACGGCGCGCCGGTGGTAGCGATCGTGTTCGGCAACAAGGAGTCTGTGCCGACCTGGTTTGAGGACGCCTGCCTGGTCGCCGGGAATCTTCTGAACGCGGCCCATGCGGTCGGCGTGGATTCCTGCTATGTCTACCGGGCGAAGGAGGTATTTTCTTCCGCGGAAGGACAGGCTCTTATGAAGGAATGGGGACTGGGAGAAAATTACGTCGGCGTGGCGAACTGTATTCTGGGATACGGAGAGGGAGAGGCGCCGCAGCCTGCGCCGCGCAAGGCGGATTATATTAAAATTGTGTAAGTGTGTATGGGACGATGCAGGGCTGAAGATTATCGAATCCAGCCCGCGTCGCCCTGTTTCTGTTCCCAAATCGGTACAGGGAGTATCAGGAATAAAATTCAGGTGTTTTCCAGCATTTCCGGCCGGTACCAGTTCTCGAACAGCTTCTGGATGAGCTCCAGCAGGTCCTCATCGGACAGAGAATTTTGGCTTTGCAGATTGATGGAGATGGCGTAGAAAATACCATAAAAATAGATATCTCTCGCCACGCTTTTCCGGGGCGTATCGTTATCGCGTATATAAATACTGTTCGTCAGATTTTCCTTTAATCTTCTTAAAAAATGGGAGCGGTTCTGTTCGGACAGCAGGATGCTCACGCGATCCTTGTTTTCATGGAAACAGCGGATGAGAATCTGAAAAAACTGCTTTTCGCCGATCTTATCCCAGCCAAGCTGCGTCTCCACCTTTTCATGTGTACTCTGCAGGAACTGATCCTCGGCGTATTCCATCAGGGCGAACACATCCTCGAAATAGCGGTAAAAGGTCGTGCGGTTGTAGCCGGCGAGGTTCGTGATTTCCCGGATGGTAATCTGGTTGATATTTTTGATCTTTGCCAGCTGAAAGAAGGCACTGATAAATGCTTCTCTTGTCGCGTCTGTGATTTCCGGCTGTTTTTTCATAAGTATTTTCCTCTCAGACAGGAGTACTGTGTATGCCGCCGGTGATGCTATGAATATCTGTGGAGCATAAGGTCGGTTCCAGCCATTCTGTCGCTGATGTTTCTGTATTCACGCCCGCATTATACAACACATGTCGTCAAAAAACAAGAAGTAAATGCTCATCATGCGACAAATGTTGAGAATTGTTGCTTGATGAATGAAAGCCATCGTGATAATATACATCAAGCAACAAATGTCGCACCTGAGAACAGGAGGTTTTCCATGCTTCATATTTTCCGGAACATGAAGACCAAAGACCGGTGGCTGGCGCTTCTGTGCCTGCTGCTTGTCTGCGCCCTGTGCAGCGCTGTCCTGACGGCGGTAGTCGGTTACTTCGCTGCAATGATCGCGTCGGACTTTTCCTTTGACGTCCGCGCGAAGGTGTTCAACAAGGTCGTCGGGAAGACATTCTGGTTATGCGCGACGGTGATATTGTGGAGCAGGGAAATCACGAGGGGCTGCTGCGGAAGAACGGCTTCTACGCCGAACTCTATAACAGCCAGTTTGAACAGGTGTCGTGAGGCAGAAGGAAGTGATGCGTATGAAATTTCCCGGAAAAGATGGAAAAATAAATAAAATACAGCAGCTTGCCGATTATATTGATGAAAGTCACAGTATGGTCGCTATTACCGGCGCGGGCATTTCCCTGGCCGGAGGAGGCGTGACGTACAGTCAGCTCTCCCAAACGGTTCGGCAGGGCAGTTTTGGAAGCGATGAATTTCTGCGTTCCTATGTCAGAACGATGCACAGCTATAAGCCCAGCTACAGCCATTATGCGCTGCGCGACCTGGAGACAGCCGGAAAACTGACGGGAATCATTACGACAAATGAGGACTGTATGCATACGATGGCCGGTTCCAAAAACGTGGCGGAAATTCAGGGAGGGTTCCAGATCAACCGCTGTTCGAAATGCGGCCGTCATTATGACGGTTATGAGATCTGGGAGCAGGAGGAGCTGCCAAAGTGTGAATCCTGCGGCGGAAGCATCCTGCCCTGGGAGCTTTACAGCCATATCGGGCTATGGGAGGAAGGCGTCAGGAAAGCGCGGGAGTGGATTTCCAAGGCTGACCTGATCCTTGTGATCGGAACGAATGGCTATTACGGAAGCGCTTACTGGGATTATCGGAGAAGGGACGCCGTGATTGTCCAGATCAATCCGGGGCATACCGGCTTTGACGGGGTCGCGGATCTGAACATCCGGGAGGCGTGCGATGATGTATTTCGCAAATTGATAGAAAGGTGGAGCGGAAATGGCTGAGCAGGAAACCAAACGGGAGTTGACGGAGGAAGAACAGTTACAGAAGATGGCGGCGCAGATGCGGGCCGCGGAATATAAGGGACTCTCTGAAGAAGAAATTCAGGAGAGAGAGCGGCAGAAGGAAATGCGCAGGAAAAGAAATGTGGAGATCCTGGAGGACACGCTGGACATTCTGAAAAAAGGCAGCTATGAAAAAGACGGGCGGGAGGTAAATCTGCGCTTTTCTCCGGAGCAGATGCGGGAAATCCAGGTCTTTCTGCCGGAGGATATCGAGATGCTGCGGGAGGAGACAGTAGGGAATACGGATTCTGCTTTATCTCAGACACAGAGCTGCATCTGTACGTTCAGCTGCGAGAATATAGACGCCCTTGTCCTTGCGCAGAGGAAATATCAGGAATTAAAGGAAAACGGAGAGGCTGAGCCTCGTATTCTTGTCCTGAATCTGGCGAGCGCCACGCGCCCGGGCGGCCGCACGCGGGACGGAGCCAGCGCGCAGGAGGAAGATCTCTGCCGCAGGACGTCACTTCTGCTGTCGCTGGAAAGCGAGGAGGCGAAGAAATATTATGACTATAATAATGCAAGAAAGACGCGCATGGGCTCGGACGGCGTGATGCTGTCTCCCTGTGTAGAGGTCCTGAAGAATGCTTCTGCGGAAATACTCTCTGAGCCGTTCTCGCTCTCTGTCATGAGCTGTGCAGCGCCGATGATCCGCATGGGCCTGGAAGGAATGTCGCAACAGGAATACGAAGAGATGCTTTATAAGCGCATACAGGGGATGCTGCTGGTCGCGGCGTCACAGAACTACCGCCATCTGATCCTGGGGGCCTTTGGCTGCGGGGTGTTTGGCAATGACGCGGCGCTTGTCTCCGACCTGTTTTACCGGGCAATACAGGAAAGCAGTCTGCCGTTTGCCTCCATTGATTTTGCAGTACTCTGTCGCCCGGAGAAAGATTATAATTTCAGGGAGTTCTGCAGGAACTTTTCCCGGCAGGAAGGCTTCTGTTCTGATGGAAAGAGTAAATGACAGAGAAGATTCTCCCGTTTTAGGAGGCATATGACATGTGGATCCGCATTTTCAGAGAATGGCTCAAATGGCGAAAGGACTGGGATTCCCTCTGCAACCGCTGCGGAAAGTGCTGCTACGCCAGGGATGTCTGGGCAAAGGGGATGGTGTCGATTCACTTTGACAATCCCTGTGAAAATCTGGATGAAGAGACGCATCTGTGCAAAATATACGAAGACCGTTTCCGCAAATGCAATCACTGTGGAAAGGTAAACCTGTTTACCGCGTTATTTCATCCGACTCTGCCGAATGACTGCGCCTACAGGCGGACCTTTCGCCTGTGGGAACAGAAATGAGTGAAGGTCTTTTATTCTGTCCGCAGGGCGATCACGGGATCTTTCTTCGCCGCGGAGTGCGCGGGAGCCAGGCCCGAGAGGACAGTGATCACGATGCTGACAAGAACCAGAAGCAGGGCGTAGCTGAGAGGCAGCACCGCGTTTACGTTTGTGGATCCGGCGAGGCTGTGGATCAGGGCGTTGATCGGTATCGTCAGAAGTTCGGACGCCATGACGCCGATCAGGCCGGAGCTGATGCCGATGATAAAGGTCTCCGCGTTGAATACCTGGGAAATATTCCGCCGGGACGCGCCGATGGCGCGGAGTATCCCGATTTCCTTCGTCCGCTCCATGACGGAAATCTGCGTGATGATCGAGATCATGATGCAGGAGACGATGAGGGAGATCGCCACAAAGGCGATCAGCACGTAGGAGATTACATTGATGATCGTGGTGACGGAGGACATCATGGTGCCGACCAGATCCGTATAGGAGATTACCTTATCCGTCTCGCCCGCAGCCTCCATCTGCTCGTTGTAGTTGTCCAGAATGGCGACGACCTTTTCCTTGGCGTCAAAATCAATGGGGTAGATGTCAATCTCGTCGGGCTTCGCAAAATCCACATAGCCCAGGGAAGCAAGGTTACTCTCATAGTCGGTGCCGGTGGAGGAACTCATGGAGGACAAAAGCTCCATCAGGGTATCGCTGTCCATATTGAAGGCGAAGGCTTCCATCAGCGTCTGCGGATCGATCACCAGGAGATTGGAAAGCTCCTCTGTGATCTCGTCTGTGAGTTCTGTCATCATATCGCTCATCATGCTTTCCATGCTGCCGGAGAGCTGGTCGGTGATCTGCACCATGAGTTCATCGGTTATCGACGACGCAGCAGTCGAAATCTGCTCCGAAATTTGCTCACTGACGTCCCCCACTATTTCTTCGGTAGTGTCAAAAGCTACCTCGTTTTTTGTTGCCTAAACCTTGATTTTCGGGAG
>JAJBTX010000099.1:0-584 GCA_020860645.1 Lachnospiraceae bacterium
ATAAAAATATTCATAAGCTTCGGGAACTGATGCGGGAACTCCCTGCGTTTACAAAGGACTTTTTCATCGCCATGGAAATTAAAAAGGCGACGAACACCCGGCGCAATTACGCGTATGACTTAAGCACCTTTTTTTACTTCCTGAAGACTGAAAATCCCTATTTCCGAGATAAGGATATACGGACGCTTCCGGTCTCGATTCTTGACGATATCCAGCCGATTGATATTGAGGAATATCTGTCGTTTTTGACGTCTTATGAAAAGGACGGCCAGATTTTCCGAAATCATGAAGAAGGCAAGGCGCGCAAGCTGGCGACGCTGAACACATTCTTTGGCTATTATCATAAGAAAGGAATAATTGAGAAAAACGCGCCGTCTGTTGTGGATGTTCCAAGGGTCAAGGAGAAAAACATCATCCGTCTGGACGCGAACGAGGTTGCGCAGCTGATCGATAATATTGAATCCGGCGAGAAACTTACCAAACAGCAAAAAGTCTGGCATCAGAAAAACAAAATACGCGACTTGGCGATCGTCGTTACGCTGTTGGGAACGGGCGTTCGGGTGACGGAACTGGTCGGGCTGGAC
>JAJBTX010000099.1:594-37021 GCA_020860645.1 Lachnospiraceae bacterium
GTAAAGGAGGCAATGAAGATATTGTCTATTTTGGAGAAGAAACCGAGGAAGTGCTGCGGAACTATCTGGATGAACGGCTCATGATGAAGCCGGAAAAAGGACATGAGAACGCGCTGTTTATCTCGCAGAACAACACGCGGATTACAGTGCGCTCTGTTGAGCGTCTTGTGAAGAAATATGCATCCACCACCACGGTCAAGCGAATCACACCGCATAAGCTGCGCAGTACCTATGGCACAGCACTCTATCAAGAAACTGGCGATATTTATCTGGTCGCCGATGTGCTCGGCCATAAGAATGTCAATACAACACGGAAACACTATGCGGCGATGAAGGAGGAAAATAAACGCAGAGCCGCGAATATTGTGCAGCTTCGCGAGAAAAAGCCCGATGGCCAGGATACAGATTCTTGACTTCGAAACTCATTGTTATGAAAAAAATGAACGTTCCTCTCGAAACGCATGATGAATTTCAGCACCGGCACGAAGACGTGTATTTACATATAAGTATACATAATAATGTTATGGATACTACGACTTCCTTCATCAGGCAATGTATGTGACAGTCAGCTTGTCATACGGGATATAGAAAGCGAATATCTGTGTATGTAGGTGGGACTGAGGCATTCAGGATTGTTCTTCGATAAAATCGCTAATTTTACGCTCACTGAGCACAAGCTGCGAAGCCCACATGAACAGTGTACTGTATGACGCCGCCGCACAGGCGTAGCGACATGCATCGGCAAAGTGATCGCCTGCCAGAATGCGCGACAGGAAAACAGCAACCATGCAGTCTCCCGCGCCGGTCGTATCGACTGGCTTTACCGGAATTGCCGGAATCCAGCCGGAAAAGGTATCGTCCAGACAGAAGCATCCTTTCCCGCCGCACTTGATAATGACATGGCGGGCGCCAAGATCGTGATATACCCTTGCCGCGGACTCTGCGTCGTTCGTACCGGTCATGGGCAGCGCGTCGTAAAGACTGGGAAGAAAATAGTCAAGATAAGGGAGAAATGGCCGGATTCCGGGCAGTCCCTGGCCGAGCTTATCGGAGGCAAGATCCGCGAAAATCAGTATTCCATTTTCCTTTGCATGCCTCAGATATTCCTCCAGGCCGTCCTGTTCCAGGTTCGTCATAGAAAACAGACTTGCCAGGGAAATCGCCTGGCAGTCTGCCGGAAATTCGTCCGGCAGATCCTCTTTCGCTAACGTACTGTGTGCACCCTTTACAGAAAAGGTGCGGCGCTCTCCCACCCCATTTACAAGGACAAGAGAAGCAGTGGTCTGAAAATCCGTTTTCCGACGCAGAAAACGAGTATCGATGCCGCGGTTACGCAGAGCGTCCTCGAGCAGCTGCCCGTTCTGATCATCCCCGACACAGCCGCAGAGGTAAACTTCATTACCGAGCGCAGCCAGATGAACGCTCTGGTTCACCGCGTCGCCGCCCGGTACGATATGGATATCGGAAATTCGTTGTTTTTCTTTCCATGTCACGCTGGCTTCCACGGGACAGGCAGTGATGTCGATCACCGCAGAGCCAATACACAATACACTCATGATTATATATCCAGTTATTACAGTTATTCAGCACTGTCGGTTAAATTTATTTTTCAGCAGATTGTTAACTGCAAGAAAGTGTAGACGGATTGTGACAGCGGCCTTGCAGTATACGATATTGGGCAGTCACGCGCCGCGCTGCTGACTCTTCTGTTCCAGTTCATTTTCCCGCCTGCTCTCCTCCTCCGCGGCCCGCGCGTTCATGATCAGCATCTGCAGGCGGTTTTCAATATTCGCGAAGCTGACGTCCGGATCGTAGTCGAGAGGCAGGATCTGCACGTTCGGGTAGAGCTCCTTCAGCCTCTTTGCGATACCGCGACCGACGACATGATTCGGCAGGCAGCCGAAGGGCTGCAGAATGATGAAGGCCTTGCAGCCATGCTTCGCATGGTGCAGGATCTCGCCCGGGATCAGCACGCCCTCGCCGGCATCAAAGGTATGATGGATGATCGGATCACTCTCCTTCACCAGATCCTGCATCCTGCAGGCCGGCTCGTAGAGCGGATGATCCTTCGCGATGGAATCGGTTATGTTGTGCGCCCAGTTGAACACCACATCGACCGTCTTAAACCAGACATTTTTGTCGAGAGGACGGTCAAGATGATATTCCCGGATCTGCGCGCCCTGATAAAAATAGGTCTTGCGGATCACATCGGTCATTTTTGCCTCGATGATCTCAAAGCCGTTTTTCTCAAGGTAATCCTCGATGTCATGGTTCGCGCCCGGGTGGAAATTGAGCAGGTACTCTCCCACGATCAGCACGCGTGGCTTCGGATTGGAGCGGTCGTATTCCACGCGCTTCATGATCTCGATCGCCTTTTTGAATCCTTTTCTCGTGCCGTGGACGCCGTGATACATACCGTCTACCAACGCGTCCATTGCCTCTTCAAAGGCCTGATTCGCGCTGCCGGGCACGGTCTCATAAGGACGAATCTTGCGCAGCAGCTCCTCCAGCGCGTCGATCATCGGCATGGACTCGGCGAGCAGCACCGATGCACCGATGCTCATCTTATAGCCCGGATGCAGGTGATGGGAATCCGCGTCGTCATTTGTGACAATCGGGACATCGGCGTAGCCTGCGTCGTCGAGCGCCTTGCGAAGCAGCGCGCTGTAGTGTGTCAGGCGGCAGTCGCCGATGTACTTCGCCATCGCCACTGCGACGTCCTGTCCGTCGTATTTTCCACTGCGCAGCGCAGCCAGGATCTCGCCGATAACGATCTGCGCCGGGAAACAGATATCGTTATGTACATATTTTTTACCAAGCCGGATTGCCTCCTCGCGCCCAACGTCGAGCGGCACGGTGCGCAGCCCCTGGCTCGCGAAGGCTGCCGACATCACCCGGCAGAATGCATGAGAAGTATTCGGCACAAGGATAATCTTCTCCTTCTTATCTGCCTTCGTAAACTTAGTCGGATAGGGATCGTGAAGCTCCTGCACGGCCAGATCCGGATGCTGCCGCCTGCTCATCTCCACCGTTTCGATGAAGGAACGCACGCGGATGCGCAGCGGTCCCTGGATGTCGCTCTCGTCGAGTTTGAGGACAAGCGGCGTCTTGCCGGAGATTTCCTTCATCAGGCGAATAATCTCATCGGAGAGATAGGCGTCATGACCGCAGCCAAAGCTCACGATCTGGACATATTCGAGATGCTCACTTCTGGCTGCCAGGATCGCCGAGGACAGCATTCTGGCGTGGTAGTTATTGACAATATCGAGCCGACTCATGCTCAGATCCACCTTCGTCACCTCGGGCAGCGAATCCGCGGTCAGCACCGGGATGCCCATGCTGGTGAACATCTTCGGCAGATCGTGGTTGACGAGCTCGTCGTTCTGATAGGGGCGCGAGGCCAGTACGACGGCATAGCTCCCTTTTGTCGTCACTTCGTCGAGGATCTTCTGCCCTTCTGCTTTCAGGCTGCTCTCAAAGCTCTCCTGCGCCGCGTCAGCGGCTTCCATGGCCTGCCTGGTCAGCTCCTGTGAAATGCCAAAAGTCTCCTCCATATAGGCGGTAAGCTGACGGTTGCGGTCCTTCTTCTTGTACCAATGGAACAGCGGCGCATCGTAGGGGATGTTCCAGCGCCGCTCCGGATTGTCGGAATTGCGCACGACGATCGGATAGCCCTTGACGATCGCGCACATCGACTCGCTTGTGTCCGCCGTGTTTTCCGAGGTCACGGTCGTGATCGTCGGCATGAAAATGCGGTCGACGCCGTGCTTAACCAGATTGCGGATGTGGCCGTGCACCAGCTTTGCCGGGAAACACACCGTATCGGAGGTTACAGCGGAAAGCCCGCTCTCATAGATCTTCCGCGTGCTCTTGTCGGAGATGCGCACCGAAAAGCCCAGCGCGCGGAAAAAGGTCGTCCAGAAGGG
Source organism: Lachnospiraceae bacterium (assembly GCA_020860645.1). Classification (GTDB taxonomy): domain Bacteria; phylum Bacillota; class Clostridia; order Lachnospirales; family Lachnospiraceae; genus Hominiventricola. The sequence continues at coordinate 4,521 of JAJBTX010000099.1, forward strand.
CATCGTCTCCCAGAAGGAAAGCACGCGCGGAATTCCGATGGTGATATCTCTTTGCGGTGCAAGCTGCGGGTACGGATAATCCTGGAACAGCAGCTTCTCCCGCGTGTCGAAGAGATTCGGGACAGACTCCATGCCCTGATTCGTCTCCTTCAGCTTTTTGCGCACCGCCTCATCCTTCGGGTCGCCGAGGATCTCGCCGCGCTCGCAGCGGTTATTGGTAACCCAAGAATTGCCATTGGAGAAACGGACAATCGCGCGTTTGCAGTGATTCGTGCAGAAAGGACAGGGCAGATTCGCCTCCCGCGTGTAGGAGAAATCGTCCATCGCGTCGAGGCCGATAAAGCTGCTTTTACTCTCCTGCCGCTGATGCTGCTCCTTCGTGAGCAGCGCTACGCCGATCGCGCCCATGATACCGGGATACGGTGCGCGGATCACTTCCTTGCCGAGATACTGTTCCAGCGCGCAGAGCACCGCGTCGTTTTCAAAGGTGCCGCCCTGCACGACGATGCGGTCGCCGAGGGAATCCACATTGGAAATGTGGATGACCTTGGTAAATACATTTTCAATGATGGAGCGACAGAGCCCCGCCATGATATCCTCGGGGAGCCGTCCGTTGCGCTGCTCGGTAATGATGCTGCTGTTCATAAAGACGGTGCAGCGGCTGCCGAGCGCAGCGGGATTCTTTGAGGAGAAGGCGGCCTCGGCGATCTCCTTCATCGGAATATGCAAAGACGAGGCAAAATTGCTCAGGAAGGAGCCGCAGCCCGAAGAGCAGGCCTCGTTGACCAGAATATTCGTGATAATGCCGTGGTCGAGCCAGATCGCCTTCATGTCCTGGCCGCCGATGTCGAGCAGGAAGGTCGCGTCCTCCACATATTTGCCCGCAGCGCGCGCGTGCGCGACCGTCTCCACGGCATGACACTCCGTGTCGAAGGCCCTGGCAAACAACATCTCGCCGTAGCCGGTGCTTCCGGCTGCAATGATGTTCAGCGTCGCCCCGGCCTCGCGATAGCGATCCCGCATCGCGATCAACGCCTGCTTTGCGACAGTCAGCGGATCGCCCTCATTGAGGGAATAGAAGGAATCGAGAATATTTTCCTCCTCGTCCATCAGCACAAATTTTGTCGTTGTACTGCCGGAATCAATGCCAAGGTAGGCGTTGATCACTTCTCCCCTCTCCGGCTTCTTCCACGAACAGGCGCTGTGCGCATGGCGCTTTTCAAAGGCGCGCCGCTCCTCCTCTGAGGCAAAGAACGGCTTTGCGCCGCCGATGGAGCTTCCAGAGAGCGAAAGCTGCTCCTCGGACAGCTTTCTGATCAGATTTGCAGCGTCAAAGCTACGCGTGTCCTCCGCATACATCTGTTCCAGCGACAGTGCCGCGCCGTAAGCGACCATCAGCTCCGGATGCTCCGGCACGATCGCCTCCTCCTCCGAGAGCTCAAGACGCTCGGAAAAGACCCGGATCAGTGTCGGATTGAAGGTCAGGGGGCCTCCCTCGAAGATCACCGGCTTCTCAATGTCCAATCCCTGGGCCAGTCCGCCGATCGTCTGCTTTGCGATCGCGTGGAAGGCCGACAGCGCCAGATCCTCCTTTGCGATGCCCTGGTTCAGCAGCGGCTGAATATCAGTCTTCGCGTAGACGCCGCAGCGCCCGGAAATATCGTAAACACAGGTTCCCCGCGCGGCCAGATCGTCAAACTCCTCCGCGGAGACCTTCAGAATCGAAGCGACCTCGTCGATGAAAGCGCCGGTGCCGCCCGCGCAGCTCCCGTTCATGCGCATGTCAGCCACATTCAGAATGCCGCTGTTTTCATCTTCCTTGAAAAAAATCATCTTCGCGTCCTGTCCGCCGAGCTCGATCGCGGTGCGCACATGATGGTACTGCTCACGCAATGCAAGTGAATTCGCGACGACCTCCTGGATAAAGGGGACGTCCAGCTGCTCCGCAATCAGCTTCGAGCCGGAGCCGGTCAGACAGAGCCGGAGCTTCACATCCGGAAACTCCTTCGAGAGTCTTCGCAGCGCGTCCGCCACGCTCTGTACCTGCGCCGCATTGTGCCGCCGATACTCCGAATATACGATTTTCCCACTCTCCGGATTTACCGCGACGATCTTCGTCGTGGTGGAGCCCACGTCGACTCCCGCGAGCAGTATCTGTTTTATGTATTTATCTTCTGTCAATCCTGTGTACCTCTGTTAAACTGTCCATAAAGGGACAGTCCTTTCCCATCTATATGCGAACGTCTGACCTTGTTCCGTCCATTTCCAAAAAGAAATACAGCCCTTTGCAGATATCTCTGTAAAGTCTGTCTTTCTCTCCTGCAGTTATTCAAAACTACCTGCTCTATATTATAGTTTAACAACTTTGGATTGTCCATGAATGTGGCGAATTTTAACAGAAATTTTACAGAAAGCCGGAGGTTAATCCTCCGGCCTGTCGACTTTCAGTGGCTGCTGCTCTTCCGCCTTAAACACGTAACCGCAGGCGCAGGTGGCGTCCTCCACGATCCTGCCCGCGACGGTGAACACCTCAACCTCTTTTCCGCAGGTCGGGCATGCACGCTCCTCCAGCACCGGTGTCTTGTACTTGCTCTCGCAACCGTCCATAACTGCCATCTTGTGTCCTCCTTTCACATGTCTGCTGTTTTTTAGTTCGTCATACGTTCCTTTTGAAAACCTTATCGTTATTTCAGTTCTCCGGAACTATTATCATTATAAACTGCTTCGCCAAAATTTACAATTCTATTTGTCTGATTTTTCACGAATTTACGAAATTTAAAATCACTGTTTCGCACGAAATTTCAAATTTGAACTTTTGTTTTAATCATCGTATACTATTGAGGAAAACAGAATGAGTCTATTTAGGAGGGAGACGGTGTCACCATGAACGAAGTACCCTATCGCGTATATTTAAAAGAATATAAAAAAGGCGACCAGTTATGGGAGCGCAGTCCGCATCTGGCTTTCGCCATTTATACGGTGGTGACGCTGCTGCTCTTCTTTGGCGGAATGTTTGGACTCATTTACGCGGACTGTCCGGCGCCAATTCTGGCAATCTACCTGATCGGAATCTGGGTCGTCTGTATCGCGCTCGCGGTTTACCGGAATGAGATGTGCAATCTGTCAAAGTCGACCGCCTTTGTCGAGTGGGATGGCGTATTATATTCTGTAAAACTGGGTTATGCCAGAGAAATCAATTACCAGACCATGGGCAGCATCCGTGACATTGTACTCATGGGAGCGACGGATGCGCATAACGCCGCCGTCGCGGCGCAGGTGCAGAGCGCGGAGAAGGAAGTGCGGGAACGGAGAAAATATGCGGAGGCTTACTGCTCTGCCCTCGAGAGTTACCTGCATACCCATGAGCTTCCCGGCGGTGTGATCGAAATCGTGCGCCTGGCGGATCCCCACATAGAAAAGAAAACTGCCTGGTCGATGTATATTTCGTACCAGGCAGGGAGCGAACGGAAAATCAGAAAATACCGAAACGCGTACGCTCTGAATCTTGAATAAAACCGTATCTTCTTATCAGTGTGTAAACTTCTCTGTCTCCTTCAGCCGTACCAGCGCTCTGGCCATGGCCGACTGAGTCATGTAATATTCCTTGATGCTCTGCTGCTGCCGCAGGCGCTCCTGCGCGCGCTCAAGCGCCTCGCGGGCGCGGTTCGCGTCCACGTCCTCGGGACGTTCGACGGTATCGACGAGCAGCGTCACACGGTTATTGGCGATCTGGCAGAAGCCCTGCCCGACGACCGCCTCATGCCACTCTCCGCCCTTCTCGCTCTGCAGGCGCATGGTGCCGGATTTGACGGCGATGACCATTTCCTCATGGTGCGCCATGACCGCGCGTTCCCCGTCAATGGCAGGGATAACGAGGCAGTTGCACTGTGCATTGTAGAAGACGCCGTTGATGCTCACGATTTTCAGATGAAAAGTTGCCATCATTCATCACCCCGCCTGAACAGCCGTGTTTTTCGTGAGAAGTTCCGCTTTTGCCCTGACTTCCTCGATCGTGCCCACATTGAAGAATGCCGCCTCTGGATAGTCGTCCATCTCGCCGTCGATGATCGCGCGGAAGCCTTTGATCGTGTCCTTCAGCGGGACATAGGTTCCCTTGACGCCGGTGAAATTCTCCGCCACGTGGAAAGGCTGTGAAAGGAAGCGCTGTATCTTTCTGGCGCGATTGACGGTCAGCTTATCCTCTTCTGACAATTCTTCCATGCCGAGGATCGCGATAATATCCTGCAGCTCCTTATATTTCTGGAGCATTTCCTGTACTTTTCTGGCAGTCTCGTAGTGTTCCTCCCCCACGACATCCGGCTCGAGGATGCGGGAGGTGGACTCCAGCGGGTCGACAGCCGGGTAGATGCCCTGCTCGACAATCTTACGTGAGAGCACGGTCGTTGCGTCCAGATGCGCGAAGGTCGTTGCCGGAGCCGGGTCGGTCAGATCGTCGGCCGGCACGTAGACTGCCTGCACGGAGGTGACGGAACCGTTTTTCGTAGAGGTGATGCGCTCCTGAAGCTCTCCCATCTCGGTGGCCAGCGTCGGCTGATAACCCACTGCAGACGGCATGCGTCCGAGCAGTGCGGAGACTTCGGAACCGGCCTGCACGAAACGGAAAATATTGTCGATAAAGAGCAGCACGTTCTGGTTCATCTCGTCACGGAAATACTCGGCCATCGTAAGGCCGGTCTCCGCCACGCGCATACGCGCCCCGGGCGGCTCGTTCATCTGTCCGAAGACCAGCGCGGTCTTCTCCAGCACGCCAGAGGTCTTCATCTCGCTCCAGAGATCGTTGCCCTCGCGGGAGCGCTCTCCTACGCCGGTGAAGATCGAGTAGCCGCCGTGCTCCGTCGCGATATTCTGAATCAACTCCTGGATCAGCACGGTCTTGCCGACGCCGGCGCCGCCGAAGAGGCCGATCTTTCCGCCCTTGGCGTAGGGAGCCAGAAGGTCGATCACCTTGATGCCGGTCTCGAGGATCTCGACGACCGGGCTCTGATTTTCGAAGGAAGGCGGATCGCGGTGGATGCTCCAGGACTCTCCGTCCGACAGCGCCCCGCCGTCGTCCACGGTCTGTCCCAGCACGTTGAACAGTCGGCCCAGCGTCCGCTCGCCGACCGGCACCCGAATACCGCTGCCATCAGCGCTCACTTCCATGTCGCGACAGAGACCCTCGCTGGCTGAGAGCATGATACAGCGGACCACGCGTCCTCCCATATGCTTTGCGACTTCCATCACGCGCTCCTGTCCGTCCACGGAAACACGCAGCGCGTCCTTTATATGAGGGAGACTGCCTGTCTCGAACATGACGTCAACGACAGGGCCTGATACCTGTATGATTTTTCCTGTATTCATCAGACATTCCTCTCCTTTACGTTAACTTTCTTCAGCGCACGCGCACCGCTGCTCACCTCCGTGATCTCCTGCGTGATCGCGGCCTGCCTGGCCCGGTTGTACATAATACCAAGGTCATGCAGCAGTTCATCCGCGTTATCTGTGGCCGCGCGCATCGCGCTCATGCGGGCGTTCTGCTCGCTACAGAAGGACTCGACGAGCGCGCCATAGACAAAACCGGCGATATAATTCGGCACGATCGTGTCCACAAGCTCCTCCGCGGAGGGCTCCAGCAGAAATTCCTCCTGATAGACTTCCATCGGCACAGGCAGCGCCTCCGGCTTTTTCAGCGGCAGGAGCTGCTTATCCTCCGCAACGCTCGACATGCCGTTCTCCATGCGGGTATAGATCACATGCAGTTCATCAATTTCATCCGCATAGAATTTCTCCAGCATAGTATGCGTGATCCAGCGTGCGCGGCTGAAGGTCGGATTCTGCACGGTGTGCTGAAAATTTTCGATAATCGGTACATGCTGCCGCGTAAAATACTGCCGTCCAAGCTCGCCGACCACAAAGAGCTGCACCTCATTCTCCGCCTCGTCGAGAAATTGCTGCGCGAGCTTCAGAACGTTGTGATTGTAGGCGCCGGCGAGTCCTTTATCGCCCGTGACCACCAAAAGCCCAAGCTTTGTGTGCGCCGCGTCCGGCTGTTCGAAATAGATATGCTCCATGTCCGGCACATGCCGCCAGATCCGGTCGATCGTGGACTGCAGCGTATAAAAATAGGGCTCCGTCTTCTCCAGCTCCTGCCGCGATTTGCGCAGCTTGGTGGAGGAGATCATGTACATGGCGTTCGTGATCTTTCTGGTGTCCTGAATGCTCTTGATCCGGCTCTGGATTTCCCGTAAACCAGCCATATCACTTCACCGCCTGACTCTTATATTCCTTTACCGCGTCTGCGATCTGCTCCGCGAGCGCGTCACTGAGCGTCTTTGTCTGCTCAAGTTCCTGCGCAATCTGTGGATGCTTCTGATTCATAAACTGCAGCAGGCCGGACTGGAAGGACTTGATTTCTTTTACCGGCACATCCAGGAAGAGCTTTCTCGTTGCCGCGACCAGCGTGATCACCTGATCGGCCATCGACATCGGCGCGCCGAGCGGCTGCTTTAAGAGCTCCATCAGTCGTTTCCCGTACTCAAGCTGTTCCTTCGTGACCGCATCGAGATCGGAACTGAACTGCGTGAAGACCTCCGTCTCACGGTACTGCGCGAGGTCAATACGGATACTGCCGGCGGCCTTCTTCATGGCCTTCGTCTGCGCCGCTCCTCCGACACGGGATACCGAGAGGCCGACATTGACCGCAGGCCGCATGCCGGCGAAGAAGAGGTCGCTCTCGAGGAAAATCTGTCCGTCCGTGATCGAGATCACATTGGTCGGGATGTAGGCGGAAACGTCGCCCTCCTGCGTCTCGATGATCGGCAGCGCCGTGATCGAACCGCCGCCGAGCCGGTCGCTCAAACGACTCGCGCGCTCCAACAGACGCGAATGCAGGTAAAAAACATCGCCCGGATAGGCTTCCCGTCCCGGCGAGCGCTCCAGCAAAAGCGACAGGGAACGGTAGGCGACCGCATGCTTTGAAAGGTCATCATAGACAATCAGCACATTCTGGCCGCGGTGCATGAAATATTCCGCCAGTGCGGTGCCCGCGTAGGGCGCGATATACTGTAAGGGGGCCGGATCACTGGCCGTCGAGGAGACGACGATTGTGTAGTCCATGGCTCCGGCGTTTTCAAAGGTGTGCACGAGCTTGGATACGGTTGAAGCCTTCTGGCCGATCGCCACATAGATGCAGACGACCTTCTTACCCTTCTGGTTCAGGATGGTATCAGTCGCGATCGAGGTCTTGCCGGTCTGGCGGTCTCCGATGATGAGCTCGCGCTGTCCGCGACCAATCGGAAACATCGAATCAATCGAGAGGATACCGGTCTCCAACGGCGTGTCCACGGACTGCCGGTCCACGATGCCGGGAGCGGGCTGCTCCACCGGACGGTAATCGGAGGCTTCGATCTCTCCTTTTCCGTCGATCGGCGCGCCGAGCGCGTTCACCACCCGTCCGATATAGGCGTCGCCGACCGGAACTCCGGCCATACGGCCAGTGCGGGAGACGCTGCTGCCCTCCGAGATCTCCGAATCTTTTCCAAAGAGGATGCAGCCAATCTCATTTTCGCGGATATCCTGCACCATGCCCCGAAGACCGCTCTCAAAGACCAGCACTTCCCCATACATCGCGTGGTCGACGCCCTCGATGTAGGCGATTCCGTCGCCCACACGGCTGACCGTACCGATTTCCAGGCTCTCGATCTCAATATCGTCAAGAGAACCCTTCAGGATGCTGATCACTTCTTTATGGGAGAAAGCCGCCTCCGGGTCTGTCAGATCAAGAGTGTCAATCTTTTCCCGCAGAAGCTTTCGCCGTCCGGCAGCGCTCAGGTCGTAGGCTTCGCTTCCCACGCGCAGAATAAAACCGCTGCCGAGCTCCGGATTCTGCTTCTTTGTGATCTCGGGCTCGCGATCCGGATATTTCTGCTTCAGGAAATCGACGATCCCCTGAAACTGCGCGTCCGTCGGCTCCGTCACATACTCGAGGACGCACGGTAGATATGTATTACGATTCTGCATGAGACGCCTCACCTGCTTTTGCTAAAAATTGATCGTAGAGAGCTCCGTCATTCTGCGCAGAGCCAAGCGACTGCTCCGCCGCGTCAAGGATCAGACCGCGGATCTCCTGCTGCGCCTTTCCAATAATGCGCTCCTTCTGAAGCTTCGCCTCTTTCTGCGATTCTTCTACGATCTCGTCCGCCCTTGTGTGCGCGTCCGCCACGATCTGCTTATACTGGGCGCGGGCTTCCTCCTGCGCCTCTGCGATCACGCGGCTCTTCTCCTCGTCCATACGGGTCTGGAAATTCGCGTATTCCTGCTTCGCGGCCTGCGCCTCGTCGGAGAGCTTCTGCGCCTCCTCGTAGCGCGCGCCGATCGCGGCCTCCCGCTGACTGATGATTTTATTCACCGGCTTAAAGAGAAATTTCCGGATCAGGACATACCAGATCAGCAGATTGATGATGGTAAATACCAGATTAATATCTAATCTTAACATGTCAGCCTTCCGCCTTTCTCTTAACCCAGAAGGATGATGATCAGAAGTCCGATGACGAAGCCATAGATAGCGGTCGCCTCAGCCAGTGCGGAACCAAGCAGCAGAAGACTCGTGATCTTACCGCTGGCCTCCGGCTGCCTTGCGACGGCGTCCACGGCCTTCGAGGTCGCCAGACCGATGCCAATACCTGCTCCGATACCTGTCAATACGGCGAGAGCCGCTCCAATTGCAATCATCATAGTGTTCATTCTCCTTTTCTTCTTAATTTCTACTCAATATTTTCCTTGATAAACAGTCCTGTCAGAAACACAAATACATAGGCCTGAATCAGACCGTCAAAGAGGTCAAAGTACATGCTGCATACGACCGGCAGCCCTACCGGCAGAACATACTCAATCAGCTTCATGATGACAAAGGCTCCGAGTACATTACCGAAAAGACGCATGCACAGCGACAACGGCTTGATCACGAGCTCGAGAATATTGATCGGCGTCACGATCGCGACCGGTTCGGTAAAGCTCTTCAGCCAGCCTTTCACGCCCCTTTTCCGGATTCCGGCAATTTGTATGAGCACAATGCTCATGAGCGCGAGGCCGACTGTCACGTTCAGATCCTTAGTCGGTGGCTTGAAGCCGAAGATACCGATCAGATTGGCCGTTCCGATGTAGATCAGGATGGATGCCAGATACGGCACGTATTCTTTTCCTTCCTCACCGATAATGCCCTCAACGACTCCCTGCAGCCAGGTGATCGCGTACTCCAACATCAGCTGGCCACGCCCGGGATTTTCCACCTTCAGATTCCGGGTCAGCAGAAGCGCCGCGATCAGAAATACCGCCATGATGATCCAGGTGACGACGACCGACTCGGAGATCCCGATCCCGCCGACCGTAAACACCGTCTCGCAGGTCAGTTCTTCCATCAGCGATTCGCCCAAATTTCCCATAACCGCACTTCCTTTCTAAAAGTCTTTCCGGAAGCTCTGCTTCCGAGTTCGCTCCCTATTATAATAAGATGCAATTAAAAAATCCAACTCATTTTTGAAAGAATTTTTTATTGAAATTTCTGTTTTTTTTGTGAATTAATACACAAAACAGGGAAACATCTGTTTGCTTTTTTTCTCTCCCATGCTATAATCAAGAAAACAAATGTTCGATCCGGAGGGAAACGATTATGGGATATGGCAAGATCACGCCGAAGCGGCAGGAAATTCTGGAGTTTATCAAGTCTGAGATTCTGAACAGAGGCTATCCGCCGGCGGTGCGTGACATCTGCGAGGCAGTGCATCTGAAGTCCACCTCCTCGGTGCACTCCCACCTGGAGACGCTCGAGAAAAACGGCTATATCCGCCGGGATCCGACGAAGCCGCGGGCGATCGAGATCATCGACGACAGCTTTAATCTGACGCGGCGCGAGGTCGTGAATGTGCCGATGCTCGGCACGGTGGCTGCGGGACAGCCGATTCTCGCACAGGAGCATATTGAGAATTACTTCCCGATTCCGGCCGAGTATATGCCGAATACCGACTGCTTTATGCTGAAGGTCAAAGGCGACAGCATGATCAATATCGGCATCTTCGACGGCGATTATATCATGGTCCGTCAGCAGAATACCGCACGGAACGGGGACACGGTTGTGGCGATGGTCGAGGATTCCGCCACGGTCAAGACCTTCTATAAGGAGGACGGCCATTTCCGGCTGCAGCCGGAGAACGACTACATGGATCCGATCATCGTGGACGAGGTGCAGATCCTCGGAAAGGTGTTCGGCGTCTTCCGGATGTTCCTATAGCTCACTGCAGGAGCTTCCTCACGCTGTCGCCGAGGCTGCGGAAGCCGACGCCGATTCCATACCAGCCGCTGCTCTGCAGCATCTGCTGCTCCACATAGACCGTGCCGTCCTGCATATGGAGCACGGTCATGGAGTTGTAGTCGTTTCCGGAGCCGCCCTGTACATATCGTCCGTCCGAAGCGTTGTAGTAGTCGATACAGCCGTTGAAAAAGCGATTTTCATAGAAGGCGAGGGAGCCATAGTAGCCGTCCTCATGCTCCGGTCCACCTTCCTCATCATAGAGAGCGCGCTGCACGGTGATAGCCTCCCGGTCTTCGTCCGCGAGATAGTCCAGCGCGAGCATCATCCCATAGTTTGTGCAGGAATTATAGATCTCCGCATAGTAAATCTGATAACTCGAGGCGTTGACCAGAAAACTGTAGTCATAATTCGTTCCGTCCGAAAAATTCAGGTACCAGAAATTCAGCATTTCCCTGGTATTGTCCGCTTCCTCCGTATCGTAGGTCAGGCTGTAATACTTGGCGGAGCGGACAGTCCGGGACCAGTCTTCATAGAGCGCCTCGGTCGGCTCGAACTCATCCGAAGCCGCATAGGCAGCGTCATAACCGATCTCACTGATCCAGACAAGCATCCCGTCGTTTGCGGCCTGGATTACCTGATCATAGACCGATTCTATCAGGTCGCTGTTCCCCAGAGCGCTCGTCCCCTCCAGCGTCGACAACAGAAGAAGCTCCCCCCCATTGTCCAGATAAGAAAAGGCCTCTACAATGTCGAGAACATTGTCAGAACTCTGTTCCAGATACTGAAACTGATCCCGTCCGGCCAGTTCCACGGTATTCAGTCTTCCTTCATCGAGCCAGCGGCTCACCATGCGCGGCATAAACAGGACGCCCACGGCCAGCAGAATGATCACGAGCAGAGACAGCCAGAACAGTAATCTTCCTTTAAATGTCTTCATCCTGCACCTCCCCACGATGAAAACGGATTACAATATCCGTCCCCAGGCCCGGACGACTGAAAATCTTCCAGCGCGCGTCATGCAGTTCAAGAATCCTGCTGCAGAGTGCCAGCCCCAGACCCGCGCCGCCTTCCCGGCGGGCTCTGGATTTGTCGACCATATAGAATGCTTCTGTGATTCTGGAAATTTCTTTTGCCTCGATTCCGCAGCCGTTGTCACTGACACAGAGCAGATAATGCATCGGATAATTTCGTCCTCTGATATGAATCTGGCCGCCTGTCGGCATGGCACGGCGCGCGTTTTCCAGAATATTTGTGACAGCGGAGATCAGCAGTGTCCGATCCCCCATGATGCAGCCCTCCTCCAGCTCAACCGTCAGCACGATGTGCTGCGCCTGTCGGCTTTCGTCCGTGATCTGCACAGCCTCCTCCGCCAGATTCTGCACATCGAGCGCGTGAAGATTCAGCTCCTGTTTGCCCGCGACGATCATGTCAAGCATTTTGCGCGACAGGCTCTCCAGGCGTTTTCCCTGATGGTAAATATAACCGGCAGCGTCGACCACCTCCTCCTTCGAGCAGTCCAACGTGCGGAGCATATCCGCATAGCCGATGATCGAGGTGAGCGGCGTCTTCAGCTCATGGGAAAAGGAGGCGGTAAAATCCTCCTGCCGCTGTGCCTGCAGCGTCAGCTCCGCCATTTTGTCGGACAGCGTGACAGCCATCTGGTTAAAATCCTTTGAGAGCTCCGCAATCTCATCTCCGCCGGTCTCCGCGGCGCGCGCGTCCAGATCCCCGTTTGTGAAACGTCTTGTCGTGTGTGAGAGCCGGTTGACAGAACGGGTCAGCATTCCCGCGATGACAAACACAACGACGGTCATGGCAAGAATCAGCACGAGCATCATCATGCGGTACATGTTGTAGTAGGAAGCGCTTTCTTCATAGATACTGGAAATATCGGTCAGACTCTCCAGCAGATAGACCTGCCCACCCATGGCGGAACGACAGGCATAGACGAGCCAGGTCTGTTCGCCCAGGCGGTACAGAGAGTAGCTGCACGGCTGATCCTCCGAGAGAACCGGCAGCACATCCGTCCCGCGCACACTGCTGCTCTGGCTCTCATACAGCAGCTTCTGGTCTTCACTGTAAACGCGGTAAAGATTTCCTGTGTCGGAGAAATTCTGTACAACGGCGGCGGCCATGATGGGAATCATTTCCTCCGTGCGGTTTTCTTCGTCCATGCTGCTCAGATTCATCTCGAAGGCGAGCTGATACATTCGGTTGTCCCATTCGCCGTCTTCGAGAGCCTTCTGATAGGAGCTCTCGAAAGCCGCCTGGATCATCCAGGTGCCGAACAGACCAAACGCTATCAGAAACACCGCGATAAATGAAAAATAGATTTTCCAGAAAAATTTCATAAATCAGGTCTCCAGCCGGTATCCGATCTTGTAGACAGCGCAGATATGCCCGTCCCAGCCAAGTTTTTTCTTGAGACGCTGCACGTGCAGGTCGACCGTGCGGCTGTCCCCGGTGTATTCCTTCTCCCAGACCTGCTCGTAGATCGACTCGCGGTACAGGGCAATATTGGGGTTTCTCGCGAAGAATAACAGCAGTTCGTACTCTTTCAGCGTCAGCAACACCTGCTGTCCGTTCTGCATGACAATGCGCGAGTCCAGATCGATCTCGACATCCAGAATCCGGATGGTCTTCCCAAGCTTATTGTAACGGCGCAGCACCGTCTCAACGCGCGCGAGCAGCTCGACAATCTCGAAGGGTTTGGCGATATAGTCCTCCGCCCCCATCTTCAGCCCTTTTACTTTGTGTTCCGTCGAGTCCATCGCCGTGATAAAAATGACGGGCAGCTCCAGGGTTTTCGCGTACTCCATCAGCTCATAGCCGTTGATCTTCGGGAGCATAATATCGAGGAGCACCAGGTCGTAATGTCCCTTCTCCATGCAGTCCGCCGCCTCCTGCCCGTCAAACGCGCAGTCGCAGTCGTAGCCCGCCTTCTTCAGATTTACGCGGATCAGGTTGGAAATCGGCTCCTCGTCCTCCGCAATCAGTATTTTCAGCATGCCTGTCCACTATCCTTTCTAAATCGCCCCGATCTGTTCGAGCAGAAAGATCCAGCCGCAGATCGTCACGCAGGAAAACAGCGAGGTAAAGATCAGGCAGCCGGCCGCGAGCTCCCCGTTGCTGTCCATCTGCTGCGCCATCGTATAGCCCGACACCGCGCAGGGCGCGCCGAAGATGATAAGTAAGAGCGCAAGCGGAATTCCCCGCAGGCCGATCGCGTAACCGGCCAGGAGCGCAAGCGCAGGGCTCAGCACCAACTTTCCGAGCACGCCGATGATGAGATTTCTCAGATTTTCCCTTACACTGCTGACATGGAAGGAGGCGCCCATCACGAGCAGCGCCACAACCGTGGCAGCGGAGGAGACGTCGCCCAGAGGCTCCTCAATCAGCGAGGGCAGCTTCAGTCCCGCGAGATTTGCCAGGATGCCCAGAACCGCGCCGATGATGAGCGGGTTGGTCACAATCCGTCTTCCCATATCCCGGATATCCGGTTTTCCGCCCCGGAACACTTCCAGTGTGATCACTGCAAGGATATTATAGCAGGGGACGATGACCGCAACCATAACGGCTGTCAGCCCCCTCGCCTCCTCTCCCATCAGGTTGATCATGATCGGAAGTCCCATCAGAACGACATTGCCGCGGTAGATGCCCTGAATCAGCGCGCCGCGGCTGCGATTATCCTTCTCCACGATCAGCGCGACGCCCATCCCGAGGAAGTGGACGATCAGGGTCATGACAACGCCGAATCCGATATAACCCGGATCAAAGGAGCCTGAGAGGTCGGACGAATATATATTATAGAACATCATCAGCGGGAACATGACCGTGAAGATGGCCCTGTTGACGTGCTTCAGCTCCGTATCGGTCAGAAGATGCAGGCTGCGCGCGCCCATCCCCAGGAGAATCAGCAAAAACAGCGGAACAACCGCGTTCACGGCAATCATGAAATTTGCCAGCATGCTTAAGCCTCCTACTTCAGAAAATAAAAGGGATCCTCATCCTCATGGTGCAGGAAATGCATCAGGAGATAGGCGCAGTTGATGGAAACATTTTCTTCCTTAAGAATCCTGCGCACCTCCGTCCGGTCAGCGAGCACGACGGTGAGCTGTTCGTTGTCCTCCAGACCCTCCGCGGATATCTGACCGGAGGCATAGCCGTAGACTGTCGCGCAGGATTCGTCTGTCATGCCGATCGTCGTAAAGAAAGGCTTATGATACATCGGATCTGCCTCAATCGCCTGAAAATCCAGCCCCGTCTCTTCCTTCAGCTCCCGCGCTCCTGCCTGTGCAAAGGTCTCACCTGCGTCCACAAGTCCTGCCGGAAACTCATAGAGATAGTCGTCGATCGAAAAGCGGTACTGCCGCACCAGCACAACCCGGTCCCGCTGTTCCCCGTAGATGCTGTAGATGATGACGCCGTCCGGCCTGTTTACGCGCGTATTCAGCTTCAGCTCCGCGACCGATGGCGCGCGCGACGCGACGTGATAGAATCCCTGCCCTCCGACCTTATTCTCAAATTTCAGGTCATACATATTGAGAAAACGATTGTCCGTCGTCTTCTCGACAGAAAGAATCCGGTTCTGCATCTTTTCTACGCCTCCAGGTCGGCCTTCTCGACGAGCGTGCCGTCTCGCCAGATGCGCTCCAGATCATAGAAGAGCCGGTTCTCCTCGTCAAAAATATGGATGATCAGCTCATGATAATCCATCAGAATCCAGTTTGCGGTGCGGTAGCCTTCTACATGACCGGAGGGATAACCGGCTCTTCCGAGGCGTTCTTCCACCTCGTCCGCCATAGAGTGTACCTGATTGTGGTTCGCGCCGGTCGCGATGATGAAGTAGTCCGCCAGGACGGAAATATCGGAGATGTCAAGAATCTTGACATCCTTCGCCTTCTTTTCTTCGAGCGCCTCGATCGCGATTTTTGCCATTTCTTTCGAACGTTCGTCTGCCATAGATCTCCTTTCGCTGCAATTATCTATCCTTTGTTTCATGGTATCCGCATCAGCTGATCTGTCCATCCTGATGTTCCCGCGGGAGCGTCTGCCTGTAAAAATCATAAGTCGCCTTTGTCATCGGATCCACATCCGCGGAATCTCCGAGATACCCGAGCGTATCCTCCAGTATCTTCAGCAGCGCCTGGTCAAGGTCTGTAAAAGCGAGCTGCCGGATTTCCTTCAGATTCGGCGCTTTCTCACGCTTTGGCTCGATGTAGTCGGCCACGTAAACGATCTTTTCCAGCAGCGTCATGTCCGGCTTCCCCGTCGTATGCCAGCGGATCGCGCCGAGCACCTCCTCATCGTCGATATCATACTTCCTGCGTGCCAGCAGCTCCCCGACCTTGGCGTGCAGCATAAAAGGATTCTTCCGCTCCAGCTCACTGATCTCGAGGCCATTCTTTTCCGCGGTTTTCAGCTTCTTCGCGTTTGGCATGCACTTCGCGCAGTCGTGCATGAGCCCGGCCAGAAGTGCCCTGTCGATATCATAGCCATAACGCATGGCCAGAGCCGCGCTCGTATACATGACGCCGAGCGTATGCTCATAGCGGCTGTCGTCCATGGTTTTTTTCATTTCTTTTTTCAGATCACGGATACTGACTGCGTCCATAGTTTCACCCCCTGAACCCATAAAGCTTATGTTCCTGCAAATATCTCTCCACAGAAGCGGGGAGCATCCCGGAAACCCCTTCCCCTGCCCTGACCCGTGCGCGGATCTGCTCCGCCGCGATATCCATATTGGGCGTGCCCAGAAGCCGGATATCCGCTCCGTAAAGCCTCCGCAGCCGTTCGATCTGTGCGCGGATTTCCTCCCTCCGGTGTTCGTCACGCAGTGCGGCGAGCAGCACACACTCCTTACAGATGATACCTGGTTCCCGCCAGTTCTCGAGGTTAAAAAGAGAATCCGCTCCCATGATAAAGAAAAAGCGCTCCTGCGGATAACGCTCCCGCAGCACCTGCACCGTTCGATACGTGTAGTGATAGGCCTCCGGGTCCTCTTCGAGACTGCAGAGCTCCATGCCGGGGATATCCTGTATGGCAAGCCGGATCATCTCCATGCGGTGCCGGATGTCCGTGTGCAGCTGACCGCGCTTGTGCGGCGGCTGGCCGTTCGGGATGAACCAGACCGCATCGAGATCATATTGCCGGTAAGCCTGCCTGGCAAGCGCCAGGTGCGCGTTGTGCACCGGATCGAAGGTCCCGCCAAAGAGCCCGATCCGTCGTCCCTCCTCATTCATCGAAGGCACCTCTATTTCGGCAGCACGATCTTCTTTTTATCGTCCTTGCCCTCTTTATATAATACTATTTTTTTGCCAATGACCTGCACGACCTGGGAGCGCGTCCGCTCACCGAGCGTGACGGCGAGCTCCTTCGGACTCTCCATGCAGTTCTGAAGAACGCTGATCTTGATCAGTTCCCGCGCCGCAAGCGCTTCCGATACTGCGGACACCAGCTCCGGCGTAAGTCCTCCCTTGCCGATCTGGATGACCGGCTGCATCGTCTGTGCAAGGCTCATCAGATAAGCGCGCTGTCTGCTGTTCATATGCCTGTCTCCCTCTGCTTATTTATAATATGTGAAGCTTAAGTCGCACACCTGCACGGTGTCGCCCTCCTCAATACCGGCGTTCTCCAGTTCCTTTAAGATACCGGTATCTTTCAGGAATTTCTGAAAGAAGGCGAAGCCCTTCTCGGACTCAAGATTCGTGTAGCCGAGCATCTTCTCGACACGTGGTCCCTCGACAATATAGGTGTTCGTTTCCTTCGTCGACTTCGACACCGACCAGGCGAGCTCCTCATCTCCCGCAATCATGAATTCCGGGAAAAACTCCGGTTCAAACACGACGGGCTCGCGGTCCGCCGCATCGAGCAGCTCTTTGACGTGGTAGAGAAGCGCCTGCACGCCCTCGCCGCTGACCGCGGAGATTCCGAAGACCTTCACGCCTTCCGGCTCAAACTCCCGGCGGATGCGCTCCACCGGATCCTGCTCCTTATCCCAGATCGCGTCGATCTTATTCGCCGCAATCACCTGCGGCCTGCGCGCAAGCTCCGGATTGTAAGCCGTCAGTTCCTTATTGATCGCATGAATATCCTCGACCGGATCGCGCCCCTCTACGGAGGCCGCGTCGACCATGTGGATGATCACCTTCGTGCGCTCGATATGGCGCAGGAAATCAAGTCCGAGCCCAACGCCCTCCGACGCGCCCTCGATCAGTCCCGGTATGTCGGCGATGACGAAGCCGTCGCCCCCTAAGTCCACGACGCCGAGATTCGGGCTGAGCGTCGTGAAATGATAGTTGGCGATCTTCGGCTGCGCGTTCGTGACGCGCGAAAGCAGCGTGGACTTTCCCACATTGGGGAAGCCGACGAGCCCGACGTCCGCGATCACCTTCAGCTCGAGAATCACCTCAAGCTCCTGCGCCGGCTTGCCTGGCCGGGCGTACTGCGGCGCCTGCATCGTCGAGGTGGCGAAATGCTGATTGCCCGCACCGCCCTTTCCGCCGCGCAGAACCAGAAACCGCTGATTCTCGCCGGACATATCCGCGATGACCTTACCGCTCAGCGCCTCCCGGATGACCGTGCCCTCCGGAACCTTCAGGATAATGTCCTGTCCTTTTTTGCCGTGGCAATTGTGTTTGCCGCCCTCCTGCCCGGATTCCGCCGCGAATTTTCTCCGATGACGGTAATCGGTCAGTGTATTCAGGCCCTTGTCCACCTCGAAGATCACACTGCCGCCGTCGCCGCCGTCGCCGCCGTCCGGACCGCCGTCCGGCACGTATTTCTCACGGCGAAAGCTCACATGGCCGTCGCCGCCCTTTCCCGAACGGATGATGATTCTGGCTTTGTCACTAAACATGGTTATGAACCCCTTCTACGCAAGAGGGCTCCAAATCTTAAGCGATTTGAAGCCCCAAAGTGAATCACGCGGATTATTCTGTCACTGCCGGAACGATAGAGACCTGCTTTTTGTCTCTGCCCTTTCTCTCGAAGCGAACCACGCCATCCACCAGTGCGAACAGGGTGTCGTCTCCGCCACGTCCTACGTTCACGCCCGGGTGAATCCTGGTACCGCGCTGTCTGTAAAGAATATTTCCGGCCTTCACGAACTGGCCGTCAGCTCTCTTCGCGCCGAGTCTCTTGGACTTGGAATCTCTGCCGTTCTTGGTAGAGCCAACGCCCTTCTTATGCGCGTACATCTGAAGATTCATATTCAACATAGGTCTGCACCTCCTCTAAAATCTTCTGTCTACTTGTTGATCTTTTCAATCTTGACAGCGGTGTACTGCTGCCTGTGACCATTTTTCTTGTGATATCCAGATTTTCTCTTGTACTTGTAAACGATGATCTTCTTTGCCTTGCCGTCACCGATCACAGATGCTTCTACGGTAGCGCCCTCGACTACCGGAGTACCCACGCTGAGCGTCTCGTCGCACACGGCCAGAACCTGGTCAAACACATAGCTTGCACCTGCTTCCGCGCCGAGCTTCTCGACCTTGATCACGTCGCCCTCGGATACCTTATACTGTTTACCACCTGTTGCAATTATCGCGTACATATGGCACCTCCTGTACTTTACTCGCCAGCTTCGGCGCTGTCCTCTCTCTCAAATGGACAGACTTGCAGCCCCACTGTGCGGCATCCGTAATATTATACCAAATGCCGCAAAAACTGTCAAGCGTCTACGGAAATATATTTTCCATAAGATTTTTCTATATTTTTCAGACCCAGCAGCAGGGAATCCATCAGAAGCTCCGTCTTCTCCGACACGTCGGATGTGAACTCCCATCTCCGGATCTGGCCGTCCGCGCAGTCGCAGGTGAAGGCATCCTCCGTGAAGGCCTCGATCGAGTTGATCGCGTTGATTACAAGCGCGGACACCGCGGAGCAGACGATGTCCTCGCCCTCTTCTGCGTAGTCCGCATGGCCGTCGATCGCAAAGCTCCGGTAATGTCCTCTTACCTTTTTCGCAGTGACCTCAATCATAGCATTCCACACTCCTTTGCCTGTTCTCTGAGCGGTTTCTTCTGCTTCCGGCGCGTCAGCTCCATGAGGCCGAGCTGCGTCATGTCCACCGCAGTCGCCCGCATCGGGTCATCCCGCAGTCGCTCCCGCATGAAGCTCAGAAGCTCATGCGGCCCGTCGCCGTCCATGTCGACGAAATCCACCACAATCCTGCCGGACAGATTGCGCAGCCGCAGCTGGCGGCTGATCTCGGCGGCGGCCTCGAGATTGATCTTCCGCACCGTCTCGCGCTTGTCCTTGCCGGTCACGCATTTCCCGGTGTTCACGTCGATGACGGTCATCGCCTCCGTGTGCTCGATGACCAGATAAGCGCCCGATTTCAGCCATACACGCTCCGATAACGCATCTGAGATCCCCTTTTCGAGCCGGTACAGACTTTTCAGCGGCTGCATCCGTTCACGATAAAGGCGGAGCTTTCCCTCCTCTTCCGGCATTTCTTCATGCAGGAAATCCTGTATTTCCCGGAAAATCTGCTCATCGTCAGTGATAATCTCCTTCAGGCTGCCGCTGCGGTTCCCGAGAATCGAGTTCAGGTAGGCCGCCCGTTCCCGGAACAAGCATGAAAATACAGTCCGCGGGATGGCCTGCTCTGGAACAAATTTCTGCTTCGCCAGTAGTTTGTCAAACTCGTCGCGCAGCTCCGCCTCCGCTGCGCCCTCCGCGTTCGTGCGAACGATCAGACCAAGATTCTCCGGCAGCGGAAAGCCCTCTGAGAGTTCTTTCAGACGCTGCCGTTCCGGCGGAGGCAGCTTCGCGGAGCAGCCGACCGACTGCTTTCCACGGTTCAGCACGAGATATTTGCCGGACAGGGAAAGCTGCGTCGTCACGGAAGGGGCTTTCGTCTTTTGCGCTTCGCGGCTTACCTGGACGAGCAGCTCGTCGCCCTTTGCCAGACAGTCCGTCTTCTTTGGCTTTGTAAAGACCGGCATCTGTACGTCCTCGAGCGGCAGATAACAGAGCACACCGCCCTCGATCTCGACGAAGGCCGCATGGATATTTTTGACGATGTCCTTCACCCTGCCGACATAGATATTCCCGAGCAGAGACTGTTTCCCCGGCGGAAGCAGGCTGATTTCCGTCAGACGCCCGTCCGTCAGCAGCGCGTCCGCCAATACGCCGTCCTTTATATAAGTAATAATTTTCGTGTTATCCAATCTCTTTCCCCAGCTCTTCCAGAGGGATGAGCTTTCTTACTCCCTCCGCTCCCAGATCCGCGTAGAGCTCTTTTCGTCTGATCTCCAGTGCAAAGCGCGGCAGCTCCCATTTTTCCTGCGCCGCGAAGGCCTGCAGCAGAAGCTCCGGCTTCAGATTTCCGACGCTTCCCGTGGACACGGTGAGGAAGATAAGTCCGTCCCGCAGCTCGCAGGCGTAGACCCAGGGGCGAATATCGATCTCCTGCACGGCCTTTTTCTTCGTCTCCTTTTGTACCAGAATCTCCGGTCTTTGTAGAAACGTGGCAAAACGCGTCTCCCAGCCCGCTGACGGCTCGCAGCCCTCGCGGAAGCGGACCTCGTAATCCGCGGCGGCGACGATCGACATTGCGTTTTTGCTGCCCTCCGGCAGCTCCCGCCAGCTCAGGACTTCCATTCCTTCCGCTCCGTGTTCGTTCAGGAGCCGCACCGCCTCCCGGGAGGAGGGCGTGCTGTTCACACGGATGTCCATGTACTCCCCGTCGCTCTCGAGGCCGACGCCGAGCGGCTGCGCAAAGGACATGATCATGTGCGGTGTGAAGCCCTCCGAATAGCAGATGTCCAGCCCGGCGCGGCGCAGCGCCTTCTGAAAATAGCGCATGGTGTCGAGATGTCCGATGAACCGGAGATTGCCGAATTTGCGGAATTTGACTCTAATGTTCATGGCAGACACCTCCTCCGTAGGACGCGGCTCCGCAGCCGGAGCATCTCAGACGACAGTTCTCCGTGACGACGCCCTCTTGCGCGCGCTTCCACTCCCGCTCGAGAAAGCTGCGCGTCACGCCGATATCGATGAAATCCCAGGGGAAGCGCTCGTCGATGGCGCGCGCCCGCACGGTATAGAAATCCGGGTCTACGCCGCATTCTGTGAATGCATTCTCCCAGATTTCATTGCGGAAATTCTCCGTCCAGGAGTCAAAGAGCGCGCCCTTCTCGTAGGCGCGGCGGATGACCGCTCCGACTCTCCGGTCCCCGCGCGCGAGCACGCCCTCGAGGACCGTGACATCCGCCTCATGCCAGTGATAGCGGATGCTCTTCTGATTTTTCTGCTCTTTCATCTCGTGGTTTACGACATAAGCGCGGCCGAGGAATTCTTCCTTCGTGCACATTCTGGCCCACTGGAAGGGCGTAAAAGGTTTTGGCACAAAGAAGGAGGTGCTCACCGTGATCTGACATTTCCCGTTTCGCTTCTCCTTCGGCACCTCGTAGTAGCGCTCCGCGATCTTCTGCGCCAGATGGGCGATTCCCTTCACATCCTCCTCCGTCTCACCCGGCAGACCCAGCATGAAATAGAGCTTCACGCGGCTCCAGCCGCCGTCGAAGGCCTGTCCGGCGCCGGAGAGGATATCTTCCTCCGTGAGTCCTTTGTTGATCACATCACGCATTCGCTGGGTTCCCGCCTCCGGCGCGAAGGTGAGACTGCTCTTCTTTATATCCTGAATCCTGCCCATAACGTCAAGCGAAAAAGCGTCAATACGCAGGGATGGAAGGGAAATGCGGATGCCGCGCGTCCCGAATTCTTCGATCAGGAAATTCACCAGCTCACCCAGATGGGTGTAGTCGCTGGTGCTGAGCGAGCTCAAAGAAATCTCGTCATAGCCCGTATTTTTCAGCATCGTGTGTGCAGTGCGCTTCAGCATCCCGATCTCGCGCTCCCTGGTCGGGCGGTAGAGCATTCCGGCCTGGCAGAAGCGGCAGCCGCGGATACAGCCGCGCTGAATCTCCAGCACCACGCGGTCCTGCGTGATCTGAATAAAGGGAACGACCGGCTTTTCCGGGTAATAGGTATCGGTCACATCGAGCACGAGCTCTTTTCGCACCTTCCGCGGCGCCTCCGGGCAGCGCGGCTCCATCGCGGCGATCGTCCCGTCCTCGTGGTAGCTCACCTCATAGAGCGAGGGAACATAGATACCGGGAAGCTGCGCCGCCATGCGCAGGAAGTCCTCCCTTGGTGCGCCGCTGCGCTTCCACTCCAGATACCTGTCCATCAGTTCAAAATAGACCGTCTCCCCGTCTCCGATATAGAAGAGATCGAAGAACTCCGCCAGCGGCTCGGGATTGTAGGTGCAGGGACCGCCGCCGATCACGAAGGGATGCTCATCCGTGCGCTCCGCCGCCGCGAGCGGAATGCCGGAGAGATCGAGGATCTGCAGAATATTCGTATAGCACATCTCATACTGGATCGTGATGCCGAGAAAGTCAAAATCCTTCACCGGATCCTGCGACTCAAGCGTGAAGAGCGGAATCTTCCGCTCCCTCATCACCTGGTCGAGATCATTCCAGGGCGAGTAGACCCGCTCGCACCAGATATCGTCCCTGCGATTGAACATATCATATAAAATCTGAATGCCCAGATGGGACATCCCGATCTCGTAGACGTCGGGAAAACACATCGCGAAGCGGATATCCACCCGCTCCTTATCCTTCATAACCGCGTTCACCTCGCCGCCGATGTAACGGGCGGGCTTCTCAACGCTCATCAATATTTCATCCGATAACGCAAGCTTTCGCATAAACATCCTTTACTCAAAGAGGGCTTCCGCGCCGACCGCGGAAGCCCTGCTCAATCTGCTGAATCTTATCTCTTGACGTTGAACGCGCCCATGCCCGGATATACCGCGCTCGCGCCAAGCTGCTCCTCGATGCGGAGAAGCTGGTTGTACTTCGCCACGCGCTCGGTTCTGCTCGGAGCACCGGTCTTGATCTGGCAGGTATTGAGAGCAACCGCCAGGTCCGCGATCGTCGTGTCCTCGGTCTCGCCGGAGCGATGAGAGGTAACCGCCGTGTAACCGGCCTTGTTCGCCATCTTGATCGCCTCAAGCGTCTCGGATACGGAACCGATCTGGTTCAGCTTGATCAGGATGGAGTTGCCGCAGCCGAGGTCGATGCCCTTCTTCAGGCGCTCGGTGTTCGTCACGAACAGGTCGTCACCGACGAGCTGTACCTTGTCGCCAAGCTCCTTCGTGAGCTTCTGCCAGCCTTCCCAGTCCTCCTCGTCCAGCGCGTCCTCGATGGAGATGATCGGATACTTCTCGACCAGGCTCTTCCAGTGAGCGATCAGCTCGTCGGAGGTGTAATGCGTACCGGCCTTCGGCAGGATGTACTCGCCCTTCTTCTCACCCTTCCACTCACTGGAAGCAGCGTCCATGGCGATCATGAAATCCTTGCCCGGCTCGTAACCGGCCTTCTTCACAGCCTCGAGGATGGTCTCGATCGTCTCGTCGTCGCTCGAGAGGTTCGGAGCGAAGCCGCCCTCATCGCCAACGGAGGTCGCGAGTCCTCTGGACTTCAGGATGGAAGCCAGCGCATGGAAGACCTCCGCGCACCAGCGCAGCGCTTCCTTGAAGCTCGGAGCGCCTACCGGCATAATCATAAATTCCTGCGTATCCACGGTGTTCGTCGCATGTGCGCCGCCGTTCAGGATGTTCATCATCGGAACCGGCAGACGATTCGCGTTCGCGCCGCCCAGGAAACGGTAAAGCGGGATGTCGAGGGAGATCGAAGCTGCTCTCGCCGCCGCAATCGAAACTGCGAGAATCGCGTTCGCGCCGAGTTTGGATTTGTCCTTCGTGCCGTCCGCCTCAATCATGGCCTTGTCCACCGCGTAGGTGTCAGAAGCATCCATGCCGACCAGCACGTCGTTGATCACGGTGTTGATGTTCTCAACCGCCTTCGTGACGCCCTTGCCGAGATAACGGCTCTTGTCGCCGTCGCGAAGCTCGAGAGCCTCAAACTCACCAGTCGAAGCGCCGCTCGGAGCCGCGCCCCTGCCGATCGTGCCGTCCGCGAGAATCACCTCGGCCTCAACGGTCGGGTTTCCTCTGGAATCCATGATCTCTCTTCCGATCACCTTTTCAATCTGCAAATAATCCATCGTTTTATTCTCCTTTACAAAAGATTTCCAACTTTGACAAGCATACCAGATATCCGGAAAAATTACAAGGCTTTTTACTCCGTATAGTTCAGATAAATCTCCACATGATCGTAAATGCAGCGCCAGGAGCTCGTCGAATTCGCCGTCACGCAGATGTACTGCTTTCCGTCGTCCGTGATCTCGTAGCTCGCCGCGCAGCTGCCGGACTGGTCGACGAAACCGGTCTTCGCGCAGACCACTTCCCCGCCGGTGTCCTTGTCCTCGATGCGGCGCAGGAACCAGTTCGAGACGGTGATGCCGTCCGGATGCTGCTCCGTAGAGGAGGTCGTGTAGGTATGGGCGGACAGCGCGTCCCGGCAGAGCTCATTATTGATCGCCGCCTCCAGAATGATCGCCATGTCATAAACCGTGCAGTAGAGATCCTCATCGTACAGGCCGACGCAGTTGGTAAAATGGGCGCTGTCCGAGAGGCCAAGCTCCTCCACCTTCTGGTTCATCAGCTCCACAAAGGCTTCCATGGAGCCCGCCGTGTAGATAGCGAGACCCGCCGCCGCGTCGCCGCCGGAGGGAAGTACCGTTCCGTACAGAAGATCGCGCACCGTCACCGTCTCTCCCTCGTCAAAGCCGACCGAGCTGCAGTCGTTTGAGTAGGCGAAATCCGTGATGTCAATCGTGATTGTGAAGGTATCGTCAAGATCCATGATATAGTCCGCCGCCGTCAGCACCGTCAGAATCTTCGTCATGGACGCCGGGCTGACACGGGTGTAGGCGTTCTTTTCCGCCACGACCGTCCCCTCATCGATGTCGATCAGGATCGCGTAGCTGCTGACAACAGAATCACTCGTAATCGAGACTGTGGATGCGGTTTCTTCAGCACTGTAAACGACGGTTTCAGCAGATTCCTCCTCCGGCTCTTCTTCTGTTTCCGATTCTTCTTCCGTCTCCTGCGTTTCGCCGGTGTCCTGCTGCGCCGTGGAATCCGTTTCCACGTTGCTCTCCAGCTTTTCCAGTTCACTTTCCCGAAGCTCCCCGTTATCAGAAGAGGCTCCGATATGACCGCCAACAAAGAAAAGAATCATACCGACCAGGAGAATAAGAAGGAGCAGCAGGCAGCCTGCGAGGATCCTTTTCTGCCTTCTCCGCCGCTTCTGAAGTTCTCTTCTGCGTCTGGCTCTCTGCTGTTGTCTTAAGCGTTCCTCACTTTCATAATCTCTCACGCTGTATTCAAAACCTTTCACTATCATTATGAATAAAAAAAAGAGCCCGGATTTTCGGGCTCTACAGGATGGAGCATACGGGATTCGAACCCGTGACCTCTACAATGCGAATGTAGCGCGCTCCCAACTGCGCTAATGCCCCATGATAACAAATGATAAGCTTTCAAATGGAAGCAATGGGGCTCGAACCCATGACCTCTCGCGTGTGAGGCGAACGCTCATCCCAGCTGAGCTATGCTTCCTTTTTTCGCCGCCCTTGCGGCTCACGAATGCTATTATAACACGTCCGACAAAAATTGCAAGCACAAAATTTAAAAAGATGACCCGGGGCTCTGGAAGGCTCACCACAGGTCATCATAATCGCTCTTGTAGAGGACAATCTCCTCCGCCGCTCTCGTCTTCGGAAGGTCGATCACGCGCTGGTTGCCGCTTCCCCGATACTGCAGCGTCAGATCGCGCTGTGCCAGAATAAAAGGCCCGTCCACAAGGATATCCGCCAGCGCGAGGAGCCGCTGTACGCCGTCCTCCTGCATGTTCAGCAGATCCTCATAGAGGTAGCCGGTATAAATCATCAGATGCTTTCCCGCGGCTTTCACGGCCTCCGCAATCGGAACCAGGGCCGCTGCCTGACAGAAGGGCTCGCCTCCCGAAAAGGTGACGCCGCCGAGCAGAGGGTTCGACGCGATCGCGTGGAGTATCTTTTCCGTGTCTGCGACGGAACCGCCCGCGAAGTCATGCGTCTGCGGATTGTGGCAGCCCGGGCAGTGATGCGGACAGCCCTGGGTAAAGATCACATAGCGAAGCCCCGGGCCGTCCACGATCGAGTCCTGCAGAGTTCCCGCGATGCGCAGCTCAGGAAAGCGTGTGCTTGACACGATCCCTCACCTCCGCGCGCTTCGCGTTGTTGAAACGGTCCATCGTGCCCACCAGATAACCGGTGATTCTGCGGATGCGGTCAAAACCGACATTCTCTCCCACTTCTCCATTGTTCGGTAATACTTTTGTCGCCATACTGATTTCTCCTTTCTCTTTCCTGCAAATTCATACAAACCTTTTCTTATAGAATCTGTCACCCTTCTGCCCGATCCCTGTCCGACATCAGTGGTTCGGATCCAGATAAACCGGAATGTCCGGATACTTTTTACGCAGTTCATTCAGCCGCTCAATGGAAACAGCCTCTCCCTCGCGCCTTCCGCAGCGCGGGCACACATCGTCGATCACGCCTGTATAGCCGCAGACCGGGTCGCGGTCTACCGGATGGTTGACCGAGCCGTAGCCGACGCCATTCTCCTTCATGCAGCGGATGACCGCCTCAACGGACTCATGATTCTTCGCCGTGTCGCCGTCGAGCTCGACATAGCTGATATGGCCGGCATTCGTGAGCGCGTGGTATGGCGCCTCGATCTTAATCTTCTCAAAGGCGCTGATCGGGTAGTAGACCGGCACGTGGAACGAGTTCGTGTAATATTCCCGATCCGTCACACCCGGAATCGTCCCGAAACGCTTCTGGTCGATGCGGACAAAACGTCCGGACAGGCCCTCCGCCGGCGTCGCGAGCAGTGTGAAGTTCAGGCCGGTCTTCTCACTCTCCTCGTCAAGATATTTGCGCATATGGGAAATGATCTCGTATCCGAGCTTCCGGCTCTCCTCGCTCTCGCCATGATGCTTTCCGGTCAGGGCGACGAGCGTCTCCGCCAGGCCGATGAAGCCGACACTAAGCGTCCCGTGCTTCAGAATCTCGCCGACCTGATCATTGACACCGAGATCATCCGAGCCGAGCCAGATGCCCTGTCCCATCAGGAAGGGATAATTCTTGACCGTCTTCTTCTTCTGAATCTCGAAACGGTGCAAAAGCTGCCTGCAGCAGAGCTCCATGCGCTTGTCCAGATTCTTATAGAACAGCTCAATATCGCCCTTCGCCGTAATGCCCAGCCGCGGCAGATTGATCGAAGTGAAGCTTAAGTTTCCACGCCCGCAGGTGACCTCATGCGTCGGGTCATAGTGATTGCCCATGACACGCGTACGGCAACCCATGTAGGCGATCTCCGTGTTATAGTCTCCTTCTTTATAATACTGGAGATTGAAGGGAGCGTCGAGGAAGCTGAAGTTCGGGAACAGCCGCTTCGCGGACACCTTGATCGCCATGCGGAACAGGTCGTAATTCGGGTCGCCCGGATTATAATTGACGCCCTCCTTCACCTTGAAGATCTGCACCGGGAAAATCGCGGTCTCGCCGTTTCCGAGGCCTACATCCGTGACCTTCAGAAGATTGCGGATCGCCATGCGCGCCTCCGGCGTCGTACAGGTGCCATAGTTGATGGAGCTGAACGGAACCTGCGCGCCCGCGCGGGAATTCATCGTGTTCAGATTGTGGATCAGCGACTCCATCGCCTGGTAGGTCGCCTTGTCGGTCTCCTTCATCGCGATGCGGATCGAGGTCTTGTGGCAGCGCCGGATATCCTCCTCCGGCACATCCCGTCCGATCCACTCTTTCGCACAGCCCAGCAGCCACTTTACGAGGCATTCCTCGTAGTTGTCGATATTGGTCATATCGATGCGCTCCGGCATCGCGTCCTTCAGCGCCTGGCGGAACCCGTCCTCCAGCACATGTTCGCAGTCGTACTCCAGCCAGAAATAGCGCTGCACCGCGTCGTAGTATTCCTTGCGGAAGGTGCAGGCCACGCCCTGTGCCATCGCGTAGTCAAAGTTCGGCACTGACTGACCGCCGTGCATCTCGTTCTGGTTCGCCTGAATCGCGATACAGGCGAGCGCCGCATAGCTGACGATCGACTTCGGCTCACGGATATAGCCGTGGCCGGTCGAAAAACCATCATGGAACAGCTTCAGCAGGTCGATCTGGCAGCAGGTCTCGGTCAGCATGTAGAAATCCTTATCGTGAATATGGATATCTCCGTTGATATGCGCCGCCGCGATGTCCTTCGGCAGAATATAGTTGTCGACGAAATAGTTCGCGCCCTCGGAGCCATATTTCAGCATCGTGCCCATCGAGGTGTCCGCGTCGATATTCGCATTCTCGCGCTTGATATCGGCATCCGCCGCGCTCGTGAAGGTGAGCTCCCGATAAATATTCACCAGATCCGCCTCGGTCTTGCGCACCTTCGTGTGCTCCGCGCGGTACAGGATATAGGCCTTCGCAGTCTTCGCAAAACCGTGCTGAATCAGCTTCTCCTCCACAAGATCCTGGATCTGCTCCACCTCCGGCGTCTGTCCCTCCGGAATGGCTCCCACGACCTCCGCGACCAGCTCCTCGAACTGATAGGGGGCGATCGCCTCCACCTGCGCCGCATTGTTCGCCTTGCGAATGGCGTTCTCAATCTTTTCCACATCGAACGCTACCGGCGTGCCGTCGCGCTTTTTGATCTTTTCCGGGTACACGATGCCGTTTCCACTCATGGTATTCCTCCAAAACAATATCTGGTATTCTCTAAATTGCGTTTGCACAAAATATAGTATCACAAGATTGCCCTATACGCAAGAACAATTTGTATGAACTGTATGTTTTCGGCAGAATGCACGAATATTCTTCAAAATCCATAATCTATAGAGAAAACATCGGGAGGATACGCCTCATGGACACCTTGCTCGAAGCGCGGCATGTCTCCTATTCCTATCACAGTCTTTCCGGGGAGACCCCGGCTTTATCGGATATCAGCTTCTCCGTGGAGGAGGGCAGTTTTCTCGCGCTCGTCGGACCGAGCGGCTGCGGCAAATCCACACTCCTGTCGCTGCTCGCCGCCCTTATGGAGCCGGAGAGCGGGACGATTACGATTCAGGGCCGTCCTGCATCAGAATATCGCGGGAAAATCGGTTACATGCTGCAGAAGGATCACCTCTTTGAGTGGAGAACGATCTGGAAAAATGTGACGCTCGGACTGGAAATACAGAAGCGCATGACGAGAGAAAACCTCGCCCGCACGGAGCAGATGATGAGGGATTATGGCCTGTGGGAATTCCGGGATGCCCGGCCTTCGGAGCTCTCCGGCGGTATGCGGCAGAGAGCCGCGCTGATCCGCACGCTGGCGCCGGATCCCGGTCTTCTGCTGCTCGACGAGCCCTTCTCGGCGCTGGACTACCAGACCCGGCTGAATGTGTGCGACGATGTCTGTCAGATTATCAAAAAAGAACGCAAGACCGCGATTCTGGTGACCCATGATCTGTCCGAGGCGATCAGCGCGGCGGATCGCGTTCTGGTCCTGGGCAGACGGCCCGCGAGAATCCGCCTTGATTTGCCGCTTTCCTTCGCGGATTCTTCTCTCACACCGATGGAGCGCAGGCAGGCGCCGGAATTCCGGGAATATTTTAATCTTATATGGAAGGAGCTGAATGCTGATGAAGACAGAGACCGGAACTGATACGCTGCAGGAAGTCTTTGTCCGGAACCACAGACGGCATCACCGGCTTGTCGCGCTCTGCCGTTTCTTTTGCTTTTTTAGCTTTCTGGCCGTGTGGGAGCTGTGCGCCGATCTTGATCTCATCAACTCGTTCATTTTCAGCAGCCCCAGCCGCATCGCGCAGACCATTCTTCTCATGGGACGGGACGGTTCGCTGCTGCTGCACACCGGGGTGACGCTCATGGAAATCCTGATCAGCTTTGCGCTCGTGGCGGCGGTCAGTCTGATCACCGCCACATTTCTATGGTACTCGCGGACACTCTCGGAGATCCTCGAGCCCTGGCTCGTCATCCTGAACAGCCTGCCGAAATCCGCGCTCGCGCCGCTGCTCATCGTCTGGCTCGGCTCCGGTATGCGCACGATCGTCGTCGCGGGCATGTCGGTCGCGCTCTTTGGCAGCATCATCAGCGTCTACACGGCCTTCCGGGAAACAGATGATGAGAAAATCCGCCTCATCCGCACGCTCGGCGGAAATCAGATTCAGGTGCTGCGCTGCGTCGTCTTTCCGGAGAGCCTGCCCGCCGTCATCAGCATTCTGAAGGTCAATATCGGACTCTGTCTGGTCGGCGTGATCATCGGCGAGTTTCTGTCCGCGAGGCGCGGGCTCGGCTATCTCATTATCTACGCGAGCCAGGTCTTCAAGCTGAATTACCTGATCGCCGCGCTGATTATCTTATGCGTCATCGCTTTTGGACTGTATCAGATCATCGCAAAACTGGAGCATAAAGTGCGCAAAAACCGGCAGGCACAGCCCTGAGGCTGACACTGTCGGCTTTTCTCCGGGAAACAGGTACGGTCATCCTCAGCGCGTCTGCATACGGGAACCGTCAGAATCCCGCGTGCAGGACGCTGCCCTCCGGATTGCCTCCGCCATCACGTCCGCGGCGAGCGTTCCGGTCACGTTGATATCCGCCGGGACATCCCCGACAGAGGCCGCGTAGATCGTATCCCCATCCGCGAGCGTCCCGACCGGCCGGATGCAGCGGGCATAAGCGTTGCGCGTCATGGAAGCAATTTTCGTGAGCTCCGCCTTGGAAAATTTCCCGTTCGTGATGACCGCCCCGATCGTCGTATTGCCGGTAAAGAGATCCGTGCGCTGTGTAAGGCGGTACAGCTCCTCACAGGTATCGGAGAAACCCACTCCGTCCGCGGCGCGAAGACCCGCAACCTTCTGTCCGTTCTCCGGATCGAAGACGTCTCCGAGCGCGTTGAGCACGACGATGGCCGCAATCTTCAGCTCGCCCAGTGAGAACGCGCAGACGCCAAGGCCGGTCTTCGTGGCGCGCTCCATGCCGCAGAGCTTGCCGACCGCCGCGCCGGTCCCTGCGCCGAGGCTGTCGCAGAGACCTGTCGCATCGCTCCCCTCCGAGGAAAGATACTGCTCCGCGTCCACGCAGGCGGCGTAGCCCATCTTCGCGTCAGGCCGCACATCCGCGCGGCCGAGTCCGAGATCGTAGATGCAGGACTGGCAGACGAGCGGGACTTTCGCAAAACCTGTCTCATAGCCGATCCCATGCTCTTCAAGATAGCGCATGACACCGTCCGCGGCGGCCAGGCCGTAGGCAGAGCCGCCGGAGAGCACGATCGCATTGATCGGATTGTCCGCCGTCACCGGCGAGGTGAGCGGCGTCTCACGCGAAGCGGGGCCGCCGCCGCTGATATCGACACCGACGGAAGCTCCGCCATCAAAGAGAAGAACCGTCACGCCGGTCTGCGCCTCCTGGTCCTGCGCGTTTCCGATGCGCAGCCGTTCCATCTCTGTAATGGAAATTTCTTCTATTAAATCGGTATTTCTCATCTTTGAACTCCTTATGAACTAATCCTCAACTTTGTTTCAAAGCCAGCGCCAGCGTACGGGACACGACGCCCGCGATCGCGAAGCAGACCACCGCCTCGATCAGCCCCTGTGCGCCGACGAATGCCACGACAAAGGCGAGCGGATTCGTTACGCCGAGCGTGCTCACAAAGCCCTGGATATAGTCAGTATTGTAGAAGAAAAATACCAGCGACGACATGTAGAGCAGCGTGTTGAGCAGCGGGCAGGCAAGGCTCGCGATAAAGTATGCCGGATTTTTCATGAATCTGTGCAGCGCCTTAAAGATCAGACCGCAGAGCCAGCCCTCCAGCACGCGCGGCACGATGCAGGTGAAGGCGGTGCCGAGCGGATTGATGCTGAGCAGCATTGTCCCGAAGGCGCTCAGACCAAAGCACTGGATCAGGCTCGTGATCCCGAAGGCAAGACCGCAGATCGCACCGGCCTTCGGCCCCAGAATGATCGCACCGACCGCGACCGGTACGGTCAGGAAGGTGATCGAGAGCCCCGGCGTCTTCAGGTAGCCGAGCGGCGTGAAGGCCATGATAAAGATGATCGCGATCATCAGGGCGAGCTCCACCATAAATAGCGTTTTTGACGAGTTACTGTTTTTCATGCTTATAATTCGCCTTTCTGCGAAAGGCACCGATGGGGTTATGAAACAC
>JAJBTX010000131.1 GCA_020860645.1 Lachnospiraceae bacterium
ATCATCCTGGGCGTTGACGGGATCAGCGGCGAGAAGGCGGACCGGACGCTTTACCGGATCGCGGCGCAGCCGATTTACCGTGATTCCATTATTAATGGAAAGTTTCTGGCGGGAGCTTCTCTGATCACGGTCATGGTATTCGCTATGGGAGTCTCGATCGTAGCGGTCGGGCTGCTTGTGATCGGATTTCCACCTTCGGTCGAGGAGGTGGCGCGGATCTTTGTGTTCCTGCTGTTCACGGCGATTTATATTTGTTTCTGGCTTGGCCTGTCGCTGTTTTTCTCGGTTGTCTGCAACAACGCGGCGACCTCGGCGATGGCGTCCATCGGACTGTGGATCTTCTTCTCACTGTTTATGAGCCTGGTCGCGTCGATGATCGCGGGGATTGTTTATCCGGTGAATACGCAGATGCAGCAGCTGTACAACGCGTACGGGAACTATACGCTCGATCTGAACCTGAACCGCATCTCGCCGTACTACCTGTACAGTGAGGCGGTGACGACGATCATGAATCCGAGCGTGCGGACCGTGAATGTCGTGACGATGCAGTCGCTCGACGGGGCGATCAGCGGATATCTTGGCTTCTGGCAGAGCGTTCTTCTGGTCTGGCCGCACCTGGCGGGGCTGATCGCGCTGATGCTCGCGACCTTTACCGGCTCCTATGTCTGCTTCATGAGGCAGGAGATTCGCGCAAAATAAAAAATATTTATTGATAAAATTTAAAAAATATACTGTAAGTTTTCCGATGATGTGTTAAAATAGCATCAGAGTCTGGAGGCGGAGCGCCGCAGTGCTCCGCCTCTGTGTAATATAAGGACGCAGGACATGAAGAGAAAGTATTCCATCCGGACGAGGATGACGGTCATATTTTCGCTCGTGCTGACCGCGGCGCTGATTGCCTGCCTGCTCGTCAATACCTTCTTCCTGGAGAGTTATTATATCCGGAACAAGCAGGCGGCGCTGAAGGAGACCTATGAGTATCTGGACAGCGCGTCGGAGGCGGAGAGGCTGACGGATGAAGACTTTGTGGAGGAGCTCAACGCTGTCTGTGAGGCGAATACGATCAGTCTGTTCGTCATGGGTGCGGATGGCAAGGCGAAGCTCACCACAGTCCGTGATTCGGCGGAGCTGCAGCGCGAATTATATGAATATATTCTGGGCGCGGAGCAGATCGACTCGAACATCCTGGAGGAGAATGAAAGCTATCAGGTCAGCGTCACAACAGACTCACCGGGCGGCGGTTATCTGAAGCTTGTCGGCACGCTTGACCAGGGAGAAATCTTTGTCATCCGTACGGCTGTGGAGCCCCTGCGCGAGAGTGTACAGCTCGCGAATCAGTTCCTGGTCTATGTCGGGTGCATCGTACTGGTCGTCGGTTCCTTTATCATCTATCTGGTTTCCCGGAAGATATCGGAGCCGATTCTCGAGGCCGCAAGGCTGTCGGAGCGTATGAGCGGACTGGATTTCAGTGTAAAGTTCTCCGAGGGAAAGGATGAGGAGCTGGAGCTGCTTGGCAGAAATATGAACCGGCTTTCCGAGGCGCTGGAGCGCACGATCTCGGAGCTTAAGACGGCGAATAACGAGCTGCAGCGGGATATTGAGCAGAAGGATCAGACCGACCGGATGCGCAAGGAGTTTCTCTCCAACGTCTCGCATGAGCTGAAGACACCGATCGCACTGATCCAGGGTTACGCGGAGGGCCTGCAGGAATGTGTCAACGATGACGCGGAGAGCCGGGAATTTTACTGTGATGTCATCATGGACGAGGCGGGGAGGATGAATCGCCTTGTGAAGAATCTGATGACGCTGAACGAGCTCGAGTTCGGGGACGAGGATATGGTGATGGAGCGCTTTGACCTGGCGGGCATGATCCATACCATGCTGCAGGCCATGCAGATCCTCTTCGAACAGAAGGGCGTACGGCTGGTTTTCGATGTGACGGAGCCGGTCTATGCCTGGGGAAACGAGTTCAAGATAGAGCAGGTGCTGAATAATTACATCAGCAATGCTCTGAATCATGTGGACGGAGAGAAGGTCGTCAAAATCACGCTTGAGCGGAAGGACGGTCATGTCCGCACCGGCGTGTTCAACACGGGGAAACCGATTCCGGAGGAGGATCTTGACCGAATCTGGGACAAATTTTACAAGGTGGATAAAGCGCGTACGCGCGAGTATGGCGGCAGCGGCGTGGGTCTCTCGATTGTCAAGGCAATCATGGAGTCTATCCATCAGTGTTATGGAGCGGTAAACTATGAAAATGGCGTCGAATTCTGGTTTGAGCTGGACGACGGAAATTAAAAAAGAGGGAGTAAAAATATGGCTGTTTTAGATCAATTACAAC
Organism: Lachnospiraceae bacterium; assembly: GCA_020860645.1. GTDB lineage: Bacteria > Bacillota > Clostridia > Lachnospirales > Lachnospiraceae > Hominiventricola. The sequence continues at coordinate 2,342 of JAJBTX010000131.1, forward strand.
CCGGGAAGGTCTTTCATTATTTTGAGGAGATCAGCGGTATTCCGCGTGTATCTCTCTTTACGAAGGCGATTGGCGATTATCTTGTTTCCTTTGCGCAGGAGCGGGGGCTGGACTGCCGGCGCGATGAGGCGGGTAATGTGATTATCCGCAAGGACGCGTCCGCCGGATATGAGACCGCGGAGCCGGTCATTCTGCAGGGACATATGGATATGGTCGCTGCGAAGGACGAGGGCGTGGAAAAGGATATGGTAAAGGAAGGGCTGGATCTGGAGGTCAATGGCGACAGTATCTCGGCGAAGGGGACTTCCCTGGGCGGAGACGACGGGATCGCGCTTGCCTGCGCGCTGGCGATTCTGGATGACGACAGTATCCCCCATCCGCCTCTCGAGGTGGTCTTCACCACGGATGAGGAGGTCGGTATGGTGGGAGCGACCATGCTGGATACCTCGGATCTGAAGGGGCGTATGCTGCTGAATATGGATTCGGAGGAGGAGGGCGTCCTCACGGTGAGCTGCGCCGGCGGAGCGACCGCCGTCTGTTATCTGCCCTATGAGAGGGAGGAGCTGGAGAGCGCCGCGCTGCAGATCCGGATCAGCGGCCTGAGCGGCGGGCATTCCGGAACGGCGATCCACAGGAGAAGCGCGAACGCGAATATTCTGCTCAGCTACCTGCTGTCCGGCTTGAGCGAAACGATGAAATTCAGACTGATTTCCGTGAACGGCGGGGAAGCGGACAATGCGATCGCCGTGTCGGCGGAAATGCAGATCGCCCTGGAAGAAAAGGATCTTGCCGCGGCGGAGAGCTGCCTGAGGGATATTTTCGCGGGAAGACAGGAAAAATATAAGGCGACTGACCCGGACATGCGGCTTGCGATAAGGACCGGGGAGACCAGGAAGCGCAGCGTCCTGACAAGGGACTCGACGAGGCAGGCGATTCTGATGCTTCGCTTCGCACCGAACGGCATCAGCCGTATGGATCCGGAGATCCCGGATCTGGTGCAGACATCCTCCAACTTTGGCCTTTTACGGACAAAGGAGAATGAGGTGGAGTTCCTGATCAGTGTGCGCAGCTCGGTTGAACAGGCGAAAAAGGATCTGTGCAGAGGTATCGGGGTGGCGATGGAGTCGGTGGGAGCCAGGATGGAAATCAGTGGCGATTACCCGGGCTGGACGTACCGTCCGGAGTCGAAGCTCCGCGATGTGATGTGCGGCGTTTACCGGGATCTCTTCGGGGAGGAGATGCGCGTGGAGGGCGTTCATGCCGGACTGGAGTGTGGTCTTTTCACCTCGAAGATGCCGGGGCTTGACGCGGTGTCCTTCGGACCGCAGATCAACAATATTCACTCGACGAAAGAGGAGCTCAGCATTTCCTCGGTGCAGCGGTTCTGGGAGCTGCTGTTGGGGACGCTGCGGGAGCTTCGCTGACAGGCGATACGGACAGGATCGTAAGGTATATGTGGCCTGAAGAAAGGCTGGCGGAGGCTGCCGCGCGAAGATATTGTGCGGCGGCCTCTTTTTGTGTATAATGAAAAGAAAAGGGCTGCGAGAGACAGCGGTACGGAGAGCAGGCTTTAAAAGAGTCGGAAAGGACTGTGAAAGATGAAATATCCGGTTACATTTATCAGGGAAAACATGGTGTATGAAGCCGAGGAGGGTATGACGATCCTGGAAGCGGAGCGGAAGGCAGGCCTTGCGCCGGACGCGCCCTGCGGCGGAAACGGGAAGTGCGGGAAGTGCAGAGTGCTGGTCGACGGCGTTCTGCTGGCGGCCTGTCAGGTCCCGGTCACCAGGGCGATGTGCGTGGATACCGGCGGGGGAAAAGAGGGCGCGAATCAGATCCTGACGGAAGGGATCGGACGCCGGGTAACGCTGGACCCGGGAGAGCTGCCGGAGGATGTGGAGCGGCCCTTCCTCGTGGCGGTGGATCTGGGTTCTACCTCCGTGGTAGCCTATCTGCTCGACGGGAAGACCGGCGCGACGCTCGCAGTGCGGAGTATGATGAACCCGCAGCGGCAGTACGGCGCGGACGTGGTGATGCGCGCCAGCTACGCGATGGAGCACGGGGCGGAGGCGCTCAGCTCATGTGTCCGGAGGCTGGTAAGCGAGATGATCCACGAACTGGCGCGGGAGTGCGGCGGTTCACCGGAGGATGTCGTGCGCATCGTAATGGTTGGAAACAGCTGTATGCACCATCTGTTTCTGGAAATCCCGGTGGATTCCCTGGTGCTGGCGCCCTATGAGCCGAAGGTGAAGGACGCGGTCTCCTGCTCCGCGCAGGAGCTGGGCATTCTGGCGCATCCGCGGGCAAGGCTCTGCTGGCTGCCGAATATCGGAGGCTTTGTCGGGGCGGATACGGTGGGCTGTATTCTGGCCACGCATATGGAAGAGCGGGAGAAGATGACGCTGATGATCGACATCGGCACGAACGGGGAGATGGTGCTCGGAAACCGCAGGACGGGACTGACGGCCTGTTCCACGGCGGCTGGCCCGGCTTTCGAGGGCGCGAAGATTAGCTGCGGCATGCGCGGCAGCACCGGCGCGATCGACCATGTGCATCTGGATGACGAGGGACGCCCGGTCTTTCATGCGATCGGGGAGGGAGAACCGATCGGCATCTGCGGTTCCGGGCTTCTGGACGCGGCGTCCTGCCTGCTGAAATGCGGCGCAGTCGATGAGAGCGGCCGGATGAAGGACGACTGGTATTTTACGAAGAATGTTTCTCTTATCCAGCAGGATATCAGGGAGCTTCAGCTCGCGAAGGCGGCCATCGCGGCGGGAATCCGGATTCTCTGCACGAAAAAGGGAATCGAAGTAGGGGACATCGAGGAGGTGCTGCTCGCGGGAGCCTTTGGAAACTATCTTGACCCGGAGAGCGCCTGCGATATCGGCATGCTGCCGGAGGAACTCAGAGGCAGAGTCATTCCCGTCGGAAACGCGGCGGGGGAGGGCGCGCGGATCGCGGCGCTGAATCAGGGCGAGTATGAGCGCAGCCGCATCCTTGCCCGCGAGGTGGAGTTTGTGGAGCTTGCCAGAGAAGCGGATTTTCAGGATATCTATGTGGATGAGCTGGAATTCCCGGAACAGGAGGGATAAGATATGGGTACATATGAACAGGCGGAAGCGCTGGTCAGAGAGGCCGGATTTACGCATCTGACACGTCTGGACTGCGCGACGATCGAACTGCTGCCGGAAGTGCGCCAGATGTGCGAGGCGAATACCTGCGGCCAGTATGGAAAGAACTGGGCATGTCCGCCCGGCTGCGGGTCTCTGGAGGAGTGCAGGGAGCGGATCGCTCCTTACAGACAGGGAATCCTGGTGCAGACAGTGGGAGAACTGGAGGACAGCCTGGATTTCGAGGGCATCATGGAGACGGAGCAGCGGCACAAGGAGACCTTCGCGAAGGCGTCGGAGCTGATGCGGAAAAATTTTTCCGATGTTTTCATGCTGGGCGCGGGTTGCTGCACGATCTGCGCCGAATGCGCGTATCCCGACGCTCCCTGCCGCTTCCCGGAGAAGCGCATTTCTTCCGTGGAATCCTACGGGATCTACGTCAGCAAGCTCTGCAAGGACAATGGGATTCCCTACAATTACGGGCCGGACACGATCGCCTACACGAGCTGCTTCCTTTTTTAAAACAAAACTTAGTCCCCCTCCATCTCCAGCAGGTGGAAGGACAGGAGCAGGTAAAGCAGCTCATTCGGATTGGAGAAATCCGATTTCATAAAGTCCTGGATCTTTTCCAGACGGTACAGCAGCGTGCTGCGGTGGATGAACAGCGCCTGGGCGGTGCGTGTGACGCTCTGGTGATTCTCCAGGTAGCAGCGCAGTGTCCGGTAGAGCTGTGTGTGACTGCCGGCATCGGCGTTTTTCAGGGCAATGAGCTTCTCGTGACAGATCATGTATGCGGGAAGCTTTTTTGTGCTCTGCTCCATGATGTAGCGCAGGGCGATATCCTGATTGAAATGGTGAATCCAGAGCGAGGGATTGACGCGCCGTCCCACCTGCAGGGCGAGCAGAGCCTGCTGGTACTGGCGCTGAAAATTGAAATGGCCGAGCATTTTCCGGCTGTATCCGGCGTTCAGCAGGCTGTCGCGGATGAAACCCGCCAGCCTCTGCGAGACCTCGTCGAAGGGCAGGCTGCACAGATCGAGATTGACGTAGATGACTACGTTTCCCTGGTGTTCCAGGGCGCAGGAGGCGGGGATCGTGTTCTCCACGTATCCGCAGATCGAGCGCAGCGTCAGGTTCTTGAAGTCGAGGATGCTGGTCTTCAGAAGAATGCACTGGTACGTGTGCGAGGAGAGCCAGCCGGCCGCGGAAAACTGCTGGCTGATCTCCACATAGTCCGCGCTCGGATCCGTCAGAAGGTTTGAAAAAACCTGGTGAAGGGAGAGGGCGGAGGCGCCGTGATCGGCCATCGGATTTACCAGAAGCGCGTGGGAGATCATCTTCGCCAGATATTCCAGAAGGAAGCCGAAGGTGTCGTCCAGCGGGATTTCCCCTTCGTTGATCATCAGCCGGAAGGCCACCCGGTCCTGCTGGAAAATATTGACGCAGAGGGCGGGCACGGCGATCGGATTTCCCGGATAGTAAAAATAACCGGTTCGATAGAGCGCCTCCTCATAGTTCTGATCATTTTAGAGCGCATTGACCAGATCCCTTGTCTCCTCGTCTGAACCGAGGACCGGGATCTCCATCTGCTCATAGGAAGTCTTTTTGGACGCGATAACGGTAAAATCCATGCCGACGAGCAGCATCGGGTTCGGTATGATCCGGTCGGTTAGGTCGAGAAGCTGCTGAATCGAAGCGCCGTTCAGACGGGAGTCGAACAGGTTCTGATTCCAGTCTTCGTAGAGGGAGAAAATTTCCTGCAGATAAGCCGCGAGTTCCCGCAGCGACACGGACTGCGGCAGAATGCACAGGTTCGGATAGTCCGCCGGGGAGATGCGAAAGGCCGCTCCGGTAAGGATAAGGAAAGTTTTCGACAATTTGTGGGAAGGTATCGAAAAGTCCGGGTCGTCCGACATATAG
>JAJBTX010000118.1 GCA_020860645.1 Lachnospiraceae bacterium
TCCTTTTGGAAATTATATTTGTTATTCTCTGAAAGATGGATTTATTGTTTTTTGGGATCATGAAACAGGCAAAAATACAGTAATAAATAATAGTTTAGAAGCATTTCTTGATTCTTTATATTAAAAACTCAAAATTCCCGTATTAAAAATGGGAGTGTTCCTGGTGAGTAGATATGTCCTGTGAAGGGCATATCTACTCACCAGGTTCATCGCACCAATGGTGTGGGAAGTCTGAGTCAGTGAAAGTTTCAGTACCGGTACCGTAAACATCCCAAGAGTATATTTTTTGGCGTTACAGCTGTTTTTTTCTGTATGTGCTTTAGATAATTTTTCTCGAAAGAGCGGAAATTATCAAAGAACTCCATTCCTGAGGCTGAGAAGTTTCCCATTTTAGCTTTCTCTGATAGCAGTTCCATTGTACAGACCAGATCTGCAAAAACAGACATGACGATTGCAATCTCATATGTTCTGTGATAAAATACCATTACTAAAAAACGTGCAAATGCACAGAAATAAGGAATGAAATGGTAGAGATTAAAAGGGATTTCTATTTAAAGCAGTTGATTGAACGAAAAGATAATGGCATGATAAAGGTGATTACCGGCATTCGCAGGTGCGGTAAGTCTTTTTTGCTGTTTACCATTTTTAAGAGGTATTTGCTGGAAAGCGGCGTTGACGCCGACCATATCATTGAAATCGCTCTGGACGGTATTGAAAATGAAGAATTGAGAGATCCCAGGCAGTGCTTCAGGTACATGAAGGATGCTATGAAGGATGGCGGCAAGTATTATATTCTTCTGGACGAAGTGCAGTTCATGCCAAGATTTGAAGAAGTGTTGAACAGTCTGCTTCGTATGAGTAATGTTGATGTATATGTAACCGGCAGTAACTCCAGATTTCTTTCCAGCGATATTGTAACGGAATTTCGTGGCAGAGGGGATGAAGTTCGAATTTATCCGCTTTCTTTTGCGGAGTTTTATTCTGCCTGCGACAGCGATTATGACAGTGCCTGGGATGATTATATGATCTATGGTGGTTTGCCGCAGATCATGAGTTTTCGCAGTGAACGTCAGAAAGCGGAATATCTGAAGAATATCTTTTCCAACGTCTATCTGAAGGACGTGATTGAAAGAAACAATATTCAGAACGCAGATGAAATAGGGATTCTTGTCGATATACTTGCCTCTGCAATCGGATCGCCAACGAACCCGACAAAAATTGCCAATACCTTTGCCAGCGAGCGGCAGATGTCTTATACAAATAAAACCATTTCCAATCATATTGATCATTTGGCAGACGCTTTTCTGATTTCAAAAGCCAGTCGATATGATGTCAAAGGGAGAAAGTATATCGGAGCAAACCTGAAATATTACTTTACTGATCTTGGTCTGAGAAACGCGCGTCTGAATTTCAGGCAACAGGAGCCTGCTCACATTATGGAGAACATTGTCTATAACGAGTTGTTGATCCGCGGCTACAATGTTGATGTAGGCGTCGTTGAGGTCTTCGATAAGAAAGAAGAGCAGCGTGTTCGTAAACAGTTAGAGGTAGATTTCGTTGTAAATCAGGGAAGTCAGAGATACTACATTCAGGTCGCATATGATATGACTTCGGAGGAAAAACAAAGACAGGAGCTGAAATCTCTGCGTAATATACCGGACTCTTTCAAAAAAATTGTGATTGTAAATGGAACAAAGAAGCCATGGCGTAATGACGAGGGTTTTGTCATTATGGGTATGAAGTATTTTCTTTTGAATGCGGACAGTCTGGAATTCTAATTGACTTCCCTTTTGCTGTCTTTTAGAATAAAAACAGCAGGCAGCAGGAAAGGAGCGTGTAAATTGTGAGTAGCACAAATATAGATAAAAGGCTCCCTGTGGGGATCGAGAATTTTTCTGAGATTCGCACAAACGGTTTTTATTATGTTGACAAAACGTCTCTGATTCGGGATCTGCTGAATGCATGGAGAAAGGTGAACCTGTTCACCCGTCCCCGCCGCTTTGGGAAGACGCTGAACATGAGCATGCTGAAGGCTTTTTTTGAAATCGGCTGTGATAAAAGCCTCTTTGACGGGCTTGCGATTTCAAGGGAAACCGGGCTGTGCGACGCCTATATGGGGAAATTTCCGGTGATTTCGATCAGTCTGAAAAGCGTCAGCGGCCGGGACTTTTCCTCCGCCTGCTCGATCCTGCGCTCGGTCATCGGCAGCGAGGCGCTGCGCTTTCAGTTTCTGCTGGACGATGAAAATCTGACCGATAAAGAGAAGGGACTATACAGCCAGCTGACAAACGTGGATACCGAGAACACGGAGAGCTTTCTTATGACAGATTCCGTCATGAAGGGGAGCCTGCGAACGCTCTCCTTTTTGCTCCAGAAGCATTACGGCAGCAAGGTAATCATTCTGATTGATGAGTATGACGTACCGCTGGCAAAGGCTGAGGAAAACGGGTATTATGACGAGATGGTCGACCTGATCCGAAACATATTCGACCAGGCGCTGAAGACCAATGAGAGCCTTTATTTTGCGGTGATGACGGGCTGCCTGCGCGTCGCGAAGGAGAGTATTTTTACAGGACTGAATAATCTCAACGTCCTGTCCATTACATCCGCTCGATTTGATGAGTATTTCGGCTTCACTGATCAGGAAGTTCAGTCAATGCTGGGCTACTATGGACTTATGGATAAATATACGGAGATAAAAGAATGGTATGACGGTTACCGATTCGGCAATATTGATGTGTACTGCCCCTGGGACGTGATCAGCTACTGCTACGAATTGACATGGGACAGCTCCGCCATGCCGAAGGACTACTGGTCAAACACCAGTGGAAATGACACGGTGCGGCATTTCATCGAAAAATCCGACAGGGGCTCCACACGGAGTGAGATCGAGGCGCTGATCGCGGGCGAGACGGTGACGAAGGAAATCCATGAGGATTTGACCTATAATCGGCTGTATGATTCGATTGACAATATCTGGAGCGTCCTGTTTGCAACCGGTTATCTGACGCAGCGCGGCAGGCCGGACGGAAAATGGTATCAGCTTGCGATTCCCAATCGAGAGGTGCGGAATATCTTTACTGATCAGATCATGGCGATGTTCCGGGAAAATGTCGCAAAAGACGGGGAGAGTCTGAATAAGTTCTGCGACGCGCTGCAGACGGGCGATGCCTCAGAGGTAGAAAAGCAGTTTGGCGCTTATCTTTTAAGAACGATCAGCATTCGGGATACCTTTGTGCAAAAGCCGACCAAAGAAAACTTCTATCATGGTATTTTGCTCGGCATTCTTGGCTATAAGGACGGCTGGGACGTGAAGTCAAACAGGGAATCCGGCGATGGTTTCAGCGACATCTGTATCAAAATTGAAGAGGATGACATCGGTATTATTATTGAGATAAAATATGCGGAAAACAGGCAGCTCGATGCAGAGTGCCGGGAAGCGCTGAAGCAAATCGATGAAAAGGCATATGTGAGTGAACTGAAGTCGGATGGATATCGCACCATTTACAAATACGGTATTGCCTGTTTTAAAAAGAAATGCCGGGTACTGTGTGAGCTGGAGCCATGCATATAAGTCTCCCAACCCTCATACAATGAAGCATGGCCTGCAGGATTTTTGCCATACTTTTTCAGGCGATACGGTTGTCAAAGCGCGGGAAATGGGGTATACTAGATTCATGGATTTCCTGGGGTGTGCGACAGCTCCGTCATTTTGAACCTACATTTACGTTCATGGGATTCCAACATTTCAGGCCGGATGTCACGCCTCCGTCCCTCGGGGACGCCAGTGGAAGGCTGAACGTCTGTTGAGGTTACCCACCTGGCTTTTGGGCTAGGCGTCAAAATACGGGGAACGGCACTTTGGGAAACGAAAGATATCGGGTATCACGGCGCACGCCGCGATACCCGTTTCTTATGCAGGCAGAGAAAATGGCTCGAAAGACCGGGGCTCCGCTTGTGCGCGGACTCCTGGCTGGCCGGGCTTCCGGGAGGGGAATTTGTATCGGGAGACTTTGAAGCGGAAAGCGGCGCTGCTCATCCTTGCCTGCGCCTTCCTGCTCTTTTTGATCGCCGGGGAGCCGGACAGGTCCGGAGAAGGGGAGGAGAAGCAGGCGCAGGAGACGGAACGCCTCGAAATCTCCGCCGACGATACGGAAGAGGAGAGCCGGGCGCTCCCGGAGGAGACCTTCATACTGCCGGGCGCGGACGCGCAGATCCGGGTGCTGCTGCTCGCGGATGATGGGAGTATCTACCATGAGACAAAAGATCTGGATCGCGCGTATCCGGGGACCTTTACATATTATGAGGAGAGCGGGGGCTGGGTGATCGTAAACGAGGTTCCGCTCGAGGAATATCTGCGGCTGGTTGTGCCGAGTGAGATGCCCTCCGGCTGGGCGGCGGAGGCGCTGAAAGCGCAGGCAGTCTGCGCGCGCACCTACGCGGTCTGGCAGATGCAGGATTACGCGTACCCGGAGTATGAGGCGCATGTGGACGACAGCATCTCCTATCAGGTCTACGGCAGCATTGATGCGCAGGAGACGACGGATGCGGCGGTGGAGGCGACGGCGGGGCAGATCCTGCTCTACGGCGACAGCCCGGTGAAGGCCTATTATTTCGCGACCTCCTGCGGCGTCACGACCGATGAGAACATCTGGGAGGACGGCGACAGCAGTCTTACGCCCTACATAGCCGGGATCAACGTCGGCGAATCGGAGCGCGTTCTCGATCTGGCAGACGAGGAAAGCTTCGCGAAATTTATCCGCAGCAAGCGGGCGGGAGACCTCGAGATCTCGGAGCCCTGGTATCGCTGGAGCGCTTATGTTTCGCTGGAGCAGATTCAGGAAAATGTAGAGAAATGGATACGGCTTCGCTCCGCAAAATCGGAGCAGGGCATTCTACTGAAGGATGGTGACGACTATATACCGACGACGCGGGAGAGTATCGGCAGGATCAGGAGCGCTGAGATTACCGGAAGGAATACGGGCGGCGCGGCGCTGGAACTCATGCTGGAAGGGGAAGAGGGCACGCTGAAAATCCAGTACGAATACAATATCCGCCTGATGCTCGGGGTACCGGGTGGCGCGGTTCACAAGAACGACGGGACAGACGTGTCAGGCGGCGATCTGCTGCCGAGCGGTTATTTCGTGCTGGAGGAGGTCTTTGAGGACGGGGCTTTAAGCGGCTATCAGATTTACGGAGGCGGCTACGGCCACGGCGCCGGGATGAGTCAGAACGGCGCGCGGCTGCTCGCGGAGCAGGGGGCGGATTATGAGGAGATCCTGAACTATTTTTATACGGATGTAAGGCTTGCTATTTTGGAGTAGACAGGGTATAAATGTAGAAGAACGGCAATCTATCACCTGGTAGTCTTCGATTTGCGCCGGAGCCTTGCCTGTAGTGTGTGGAGTGCCGCAGACGGGAGTGTTTATATGGAGAAACTGAGCTGGCTGATCGGGATAGTGCAGGAGATCAAGCGGGACACGGATGAGAAACATGTGGGAGCCTACGCGGCGCAGTCCGCGTATTTCATCATACTTTCTTTTCTGCCGCTGATCATTCTGCTTCTTTCGGCGGTGCAGTACACCGGTATTGAGAAGGCGGAGCTCTATGAGATGATCGAGAGCTTCATCCCGATCGGCTTTCAGAGCTGGGTGATGAGCCTGATCGACGAGATGTACAGCCGCACAATCGCGGCGATCTCCCTGTCGGCGCTGGTGACAGCCTGGTCGGCTGGCAAGAGTTTCATGGCTTTGAACCGTGGGATGAACTGCATCTGCGGAAAAGAAAACGGAAATTATCTGGCCATGCGAGCCAGAGGCACGCTTTTTTCCCTGCTTTTCGTTGTGCTGGTGCTGGCTTCCCTCCTGATGGTCGTATTCGGAAACAGCATTCACGAGCTGGTGACGCTGTATCTGCCGTTTGTTGCCGCGTTTACCGGTCTGGTGCTCTCGTTCCGTCTGGTGCTGATGCTTGGCGCGTTTATGCTTTTCTTCGCGGTCATCTACTGGGTGATTCCGAGTCATAGAAACGGAGAACGGAGTTTTAGGGATCAGCTGCCGGGCGCAATATTCGCGTCGGTGGCCTGTTATCTCTTTTCCTTTTTCTTTTCCATTTATATTGAGTACAGCAATGCCGCCAGCATGTACGGAAGCCTGACTACGATGATTCTCTTTATGATGTGGCTCTATTTCATCATGTATATCGTGCTGATCGGGATGGAGGTCAATCAGTGGTGGGTTCATCGGATGCGGGCTTCAGGCGGTTGTTGACAAACGGCAAACGGTATATTAAACTTAGTTAGAAAATTTTCTATATAAGTCATCATAGAACGACCGATACAGGAGGATGGATGAAATGAAACACAATTTCCGCAAGATCGAGGGGAAATGGCAGCAGAAGTGGGAGGAGGTCGGCATCTTCAAGGCCGTCGACGGCAGCCCGAAGCCAAAGTTCTACGGGCTGGTCGAGTTTCCGTATCCCAGCGGCGCTGGCATGCACGTCGGACATATCAAGGCGTATTCCAGCATCGAGGTGATTGCCAGAAAGAGGAGGATGCAGGGTTACAATGTGCTGAATCCGATCGGCTTCGATGCGTTCGGCCTGCCGACCGAGAACTACGCGATCAAGACCGGCATTCATCCCCGCAAGATTACGGACCAGAACATCGCGAAGTTCACGAATCAGCTCAAGCGCGTGGGCTTCTCCTTTGACTGGAATCGCGTGATCGATACGACGGACGAGGATTATTATAAATGGAGTCAGTGGATTTTCCTCAAAATGTTTGAGAAAGGGCTGGCTTTCCGCGACACGGCGCTCGTCAACTACTGCCCGAACTGCAAGGTTGTCCTGTCCAATGAAGATTGCCAGGGCGGGCACTGCGACATGTGCCACGGCGAGGTTGTGCAGCGCTCGAAGGACGTCTGGTACCTGCGCATCACGGCCTATGCGGACCGCCTGCTGGAGGGCCTTCAGCATGTGGACTATCCCGAGAATGTGAAGCAGCAGCAGATCAACTGGATCGGCAAATCAAAGGGCGCTTTCGTCGATTTCACGATCGACGGTCTCGATGAGAAGCTCGAGATCTATACGACGAGGCCGGATACGCTCTTTGGCGTGACCTTCATGGTCATCGCGCCGGAGCATCCGCTGATCGACAAGTACGCGGATCGCGTGCAGAATATGGACGCGGTGAAGGCTTATCGTGCAGAGTGTGCGAAGAAGAGCGAGTTCGAGCGCACGCAGCTCGTGAAGGACAAGCCCGGCGTGAAGATCGAAGGTCTGGTCGCGGTCAATCCGGTCAATGGAAAGAAGA
>JAJBTX010000035.1 GCA_020860645.1 Lachnospiraceae bacterium
CCATCTGGGTGTACACATCCACGGGGCCGAACCCGGCGCAGAAGTAACCGGCCAGTTTCTTGTCCTTGCGGGTGGCCCTGGCCATCTCCGGCTTGGAGAAGTCCATGAAGGAGTAGGTGCGATCCAGGAAAGCCTTCAACTGGGCGGGGACCTGGTCCCAATGGACAGGAGCCAGGATCAGCATGGCATCGCAGCTGTCGATGGCGGGGATCAGAGCGGTGAAGTCATCCTTCTGGACACAGTTGGGAGTGTGCTGACGCTTGCAGCCATCGCAGGCAAGACATACGCGCACATCCTTCTCGCCGATGTTAAAGGTCGTGACCTCGGCCTTCCCCTCCAGATGCTCAGCAAATCTCTTTGCCATAGCATAGGAGTTGCCGTTGCGGCGCTTGCTTGCATTGACGATAAGTACTTTCTTCATGATAGTTACCTCCTTGTGATTCCCTGTACGGGTTTTCTCTTTTGCTGACTCCATCGTATCAGCAATTTTCCGCCCTGTGAAGTACGCACAAAATTGTGGTATAGTTACCGGCAGGGAACTGTCCTCTGGTCGTTTTTCTTCGCTTCGGGAGATGATCGGATCAGAATCATCTTGCATTTCCTTCCCATTGACCATATAATAAATCCGTACAGATATTTTGTAAAGTAAGCATAATTTTGCACCGTAGTCACTAAAAAGAAACTATAAGGAGGAACTTACCATGGAAACAGCGAAAGACATACAGGCAAAACCGGCGAAGGAGCTGCCGACCTGTCCGGTGGAGACGACTCTAACTCTGATCAGCGACAAGTGGAAGGTGCTGATTCTCCGCGACCTGATGCCGGGGACGAAACGCTTTGGGGAACTGAAGAAATCCATCGGCCATGTCTCCCAGAAGGTGCTGACGGCGCAGCTGCGGCAGATGGAGGAGAGCGGCCTTGTGATCCGTACCGTATTTCCAGAAGTGCCGCCTCATGTGGAATACACACTGACAGATCTGGGCTACAGCCTGAAACCGATCCTCGACGCCATGTGGGACTGGGGAGAGCATTATAAGGCGCAGAATGGGCAGTAAACAAAAGTCATGATTCAGCATCACGCCTGCCAGTGTCTGGCAGGCGTCTTCGACCTGTCGGGCATAGTTTAGTACCATCTTATTTTATTATCATTTTACCTGAATTTCACGAAAAACTCACGGTAAACGAAGAAATGCCTGCTATAATGCTTCCTTGACCGAACGGATTATTCTGCGAAAGGAAAAGGAATCAGAGCGTGGCTGTCTGGGATGACATGAGGCAACTGCTTCTTGAGGCGAGCAGGGTTGGCCCGGTAAAAATGCTGAAATACGCGGCGGTACTGGCAGTTCTGGTGCTGAGCCACATACCCTGCCTGAAGCTTGCCGGGAAAGTGTATTATTACTGCGGCTGGGAAAGAAAAAGGGATATGGCTCTTTCACAGGGGCATGAGATTACGGCGAAGCTGATCAAAGGGCATAATGACCACATTGATTACAGTGCGGGAGGATCGCTTGCGGACTGTCACCCGTCAGGGATCTATGAATATATGCTGAATGGGGAGACAAAGCGATACCATGCCGGCTTTCAGGGCTGCGAGTATCCGCCAAAGACCCTCGCGCTCTACTACATAAACAATCCGAACCGCATGTTTTCCGTAGATGAGAGTCACCTGGGCGACGGCCTGAGATTTCTGCCGGGGTTTCTGGTATCGGGATTGCCCTGGGTGCTGGCGGCGGTGACGGTTATTTTACTGGGGCTGGCGCCATAGAAATCATCCGGAAGCCGCGAGGGGCAAGGATGTACGGAACTGATGAAAAACGAAAGTGAGGGAGCAGACATGAACAACGGAATTGACACAAGGTATACACAGGACAGGGAGCTTTCCTGGCTGCGCTTCAACGAGAGGGTGCTGGCGGAGGCGAAGGATGAAAGCGTGCCTTTGATGGAGCGGCTGAAGTTTGCCGCGATCTTTGCCAGTAATCTGGATGAATTTTTCATGGTGCGGGTGGGATCGCTCCACGATATGAGTCTGGTGAAGGAACCGCATATCGACAGCAGGACAGGAAAAACGCCGCAGGAGCAGCTGCAGGATATTTTCCGGGCGGTCGTTCCGCTCTATAAACAGCGCGACCGGATTCTGGAGGAGCTGGAGACGAGGTGTCGCGCCTGCAATATCTGTCGGCTGCGCTACGAGGAGCTGGACAACAGGGCGAAAAAGCAGGCTGCCGCCTGGTTCGAGAATGAGCTGCGCCCGATCCTTTCGCCGCAGATCGTCGATCTGCATCATCCCTTTCCCCATCTGCCCAATAAGGGGCTGAGCATTGTCCTGAACCTGCAGGCGGACGGAAAGGAGTTGCTCGGCATTTTGCAGATTCCGTCCTCGCTTCCGTTATTTCTCCGTCTGGAGGAGCGGGGCGTCCATTATATCCTGACCGAGGATATTCTCCTCGAATTTACCGACCAGATTTTCGGACAGTTTGTGATCACGGATCAGGCGGTGATCTGCGTCACCCGTAACGCCGATATCAGCCCGGAGGACGAGGCCTACGACGTGGACATGGATTTTCGTCAGCATATGCGCAAAATCATGAAAAAGCGCACCCGCCTGGCGCCGGTGCGTCTGGAAGTGCAGGGAGGGAAGGACGGGAAGCTGGTCGAGATTCTCTGCTCCAGTCTTTCACTGGACAGCGAGCAGGTATTTCATATGAAATATCCCATTCACCTGAGCTATCTTTTCACGCTCGGGGATATGCTGCCAAAGGAAAGCGCCGCCGCGCTCTGTGATCCGCCCTATACGCCGGTCTATTCGCCTTCTCTGAACCGGAACGAGAAAATTATCCCGCAGATCGAACGAAAGGACGTGCTGCTGTTTTATCCGTATGAATCGATGGATCCCTTCCTGCGGATGATTTCGGAGGCGGCCTCCGACCCTGACGTTCTCTCGATTAAGATCACGATCTATCGCCTGGCCGCCCGCGCCAGACTGGCGGAATATCTCTGCGCCGCGGCGGAGAACGGGAAGCAGGTGACGGTCCTGATGGAGCTGCGCGCCCGCTTCGATGAGCAGAATAATATCCTGTGGGCGGAACGGCTGGAGGAGGCCGGCTGCACGCTGCTCTATGGATTTGAGGGAATCAAGGTGCACTCCAAGGTCTGCCTGATTATCCGGAGGGAACGGGGAAGGGTTCGCTATATCACGCAGATCGGAACCGGTAACTATAATGAAAAAACTGCAAAGCAGTATACCGATCTCTGCCTGATGACGGCAAATCAGGAAATCGGGGAGGACGCGGCCCTGCTGTTCCAGAATATGGCGACCGCAAATCTGAATGGGGAATACGCGCATCTGCTGGTATCGCCCTTCGCCCTCAAGGAGAAGGTCATCGCCTGCATCGATGGCGAGATCGCAAAGGGTGCAAAGGGATATATTTTCCTGAAATTAAATTCTCTGACCGACCGGAAGCTGATCGACAAGCTCTCGGAGGCTTCCCGCGCCGGGGTGGAGGTCGTCATGAATATTCGGGGGATCTGCTGCCTGCTTCCGGGAATCGAGGGGCTGACGGAGCATATCCGCGTATTTTCGATTGTGGGACGCTATCTGGAGCACAGCCGCATCTACTGCTTCGGACGGGGAGAGAGCGCGAAGCTCTACATTTCCTCTGCCGATTTCATGACGAGAAATACAGAGCGCCGGGTGGAAGTGGCCTGTCCGGTGCTGGACCAGGAGAGCAGAGCGCGGCTGCTCCACATTATTGACGAGCTGCAGCGGGACAATGTGAAGGCGAGAGTCATGAGGCCGGACGGAACCTGGCATCGGATCAAGGACGCGGAGACCTCCGTCAGCTGTCAGGAGGCATTCCAGCAGGAAATACTGCGGGCGGAGACAGAGGCGAAGAGTAACGACGGGGCCGGGAAGTCGGTCAAAGGGCTGGCGGAGCGTTTATACCGAATGTTCAGGAGGAAATCCTGATGTTAAAATTTTTATTGCTGATATTTGTTTTTTTAGGGCTGTGTAGTATGGATTAAATGTGGTAATATAAAGAATAGTAGACAAAAAAGGCGCGGACATCGGCGTCTGACAGAGCAGGAGGGAAAGAAAGGATGAAATCAAAATCCAGCTTGCCTGAGCGGAAATGGATCTGGTATGACGTGGGGAATTCCGCTTTTACGCTGCTGGCGGCGACGCTGCTGCCCATATTCTTTCACACGCTGGCAGCTGATGCCGGGATATCGGAAACAGACTATCTGGCATGCTGGGCCTACGCTACCAGCGTGGTGACGGTGATTGTGGCTGTGCTTGGACCGATCGCAGGTTCGCTCTCGGACTTTCGCGGGGTTAAGATCAGAATCTTTGCCCTCAGCGTGCTGATCGGAGCGCTCTCCTGCATGGTGCTGGGCTTTGCGGCGCACTGGATCTTCTTCCTCCTGGTGTTTGTCCAGACAAAGACAGCGTACCAGCTCAGCCTTGTGATCTACGATTCCATGCTGTGTGACGTCACCACGCTCGAACGAATGGATGAGGTCTCTTCTCAGGGCTATGCCTGGGGTTATATTGGCAGCTGCGTGCCCTTTGTCGCGGCGGTCGCGGTTTATGTTCTGTATGCGATGCTGGGAATTTTCTCCATGGCAGTCGCATCCGTGCTGTGCTGTTTTATCACGGCGATCTGGTGGCTTGGCTGGTCGCTTCCTCTGTGGAAAAGCTATGAGCAGAAGCATTTTGTGTCGGAAGGATCGCATTTGGTTTTGCAGGGATTTCAGAATCTGCGGGGAATATTGGGAGAACTGAAGAAAGACAGAAAGGTTCTGTGGTTCCTGCTGGCCTTTTTCTTCTTTATCGATGGCGTCTATACCATTATCGATATGGCGACTTCTTATGGAACATCATTGGGGCTTGACACGGTCGGCCTGCTCGCGGCTCTGCTGGTCACGCAGATTGTGGCCTTCCCGTCGGCGCTTCTGTTCGGATGGCTGTCGCGGAGAATCCGTTCGGAAAGGCTGATCGCAGTCTGCATCCTGGCCTATTTTGCCGTCACGGTCTACGCTGCGTTCATGACGCGCCTGTATCAATTCTGGATTCTGGCCGTCGTCGTTGGTATGTTCCAAGGGAGCATTCAGTCCCTGTCCCGGTCTTATTTCGCCAAAATTATCCCGCAGGAGAAATCCGGGGAATACTTCGGCATTTATGATATTTTTGGCAAGGGAGCTTCCTTCATGGGGACACTGTTGGTGGGGCTGGTCACGCAGATGAGCGGTTCACAGAATATGGGCGTGGGCGTGCTGGCGCTGATGTTTCCGGTTGGGCTGTTGTTCTTCGGGTTTTCGGTACGCAAATAGGGCGAAGGCAATTAATTGCATCACTCGCCGGGAATCGGCAGGTTTTGCATGATGCCAGTTTATGCTTACCCAAGAAAATAAGAGACCTTTTTCTGATATTCTACCCGTTCTTCAGAAAAAAGCCGAAGCAGGATATCAACGGATTCCGAACTGCGATATTCTTTTAATCCTTCTATATACTGATCACGCAGACGATCCTCGATGATAAGGGGAATGATATCTGCTTTCAGGCATTCCCGGAACAGTATCAGTCTGCCGGTTCTGCCGTTTCCGTCCTGAAACGGGTGGATGCTTTCGTAGCGGGCGTGAAATACGGCGAGTGTTTCCAGATTTTTTTCGGAATTCTCATACCAGTCCAGAAGCCGGTCGATTTCCTCTGCGACCAATGCGGGGGGCGTGGTTTCATACATGCCGATGATGTTGGGACGCTTTTTGTAATCGCCGATCGCGTAGCCGTTCGCGCGATCTTCGAAGACGCCGCTTTTCAGCTCAAAGTGAAATTGCTTGATCAGCGCCGCGGACAGTGGCTCAGCCAGCGTGTCAATCATCCTGTTGAACATCAGAAAATGACCGTTTGTCTCCTCTACATCCTTTGCCCGGTAGTAATCGGGATTCGAAGGAAGCGAGCCCGAGTCAAACAGGCTCGCCGTCTGTTCCTCGGTCAGGGAGGAGCCTTCAATGCGGTTGGAATTGTAGGCCAGCGCCCGCTGTGTGTATGCGTAGATGCCGGAACGGTCAAATTTCGCTCTCTCGATCTGGAATCGTCTTATCAGTTCCTGCACCATTTCCATGAACCTCCCTTTATGACTGCGAGGATACAGTCCTTTTCATCACTTGTTCTAATCAGTATAAAACATCTTTGGAAGATTGTAAACGACGGAAACGCAAGTCTGTTTTTCAGTGCTCCGGCTTATATTTCAAATCGCAGCCCGGTGGTGAGCCTGTGCACGCGGTCGCCAAGCCGCCTCTGCAGCGCCTCAAAGCCGGGCGCGCCGGTGCAGTGGCCGGTATAAATCTGTGCGATGCCCTCTTGCAGGAAGGCGTCGCAGAGCGCGTCGATTTCCGCCTCTGAGAAGGTGCAGATCTCTCTGCCTTTTTCTTTTCCTTTCATATGCAGGCCTCCGACATAGGCAAAGACCTGTTTCCGGCCGCAGGCTTCTCTGGCTTCCCGGATGATGTTGGCGGCGCCCGCATGGGAACAGCTGTTGAAAACTACGAGGCCATTTTCCGTGTCAATGACCAGGCTCTGCTCGTGCGCAAAATCATCGGGAACGTTCTGCCCGTTCCGGCTCTTATACAGCCCCTTCTTTTCTCCGATTCGCGCAAGGCCGCCGGTATTGTGCGGCACAAGGAAGGTGTCCGGGAAAATTTCTCTGATGCCGCTTACCAGGAGAAAGTTATCCCGGTGTGCCGCCACATTCTGCGGCACGCTGATTTCATGCATTCCGCCGTTCATGGATATATAGATGTCAAGCGCCCCTTTCTGCGCATATACCTTTGCGGAGGGATCCCGGAGGAAAACTCTCTCAAAACCGGCGGAGTGGTCATAGTGTCCGTGTGACAGGACACAGGCGTCGAGTCCGGTCAGGGAAATCCCCAGCGCGTCCGCATTGTCGCAGAAGGCCTCGCTGCTCCCCGCGTCCAGCAGTATCCGCCGCCCGGCGTGTTCGATCAGGAGGCTGAGCCCGTGCTCACAGGCAAGAGAGCCGTCCGATGTGTTTTCGATCAGTACAGTGACCTGGATTTTTTCATTCATGACAATTGCCGCCTTTCCGTTTGGTGATTTATTAATTATCATTTTAAATATATTCCTTTCGGAAAACAAGAAGTAACGGGT
>JAJBTX010000123.1 GCA_020860645.1 Lachnospiraceae bacterium
CCACGGTCTCAATCACCGAGTATCCATAAAAATCGAAATAAATCTGGACTCAAAACAGCAGCTTAGCGATAATAAGGTACCATCCGTCGTAGATTTTGATACTCACATATACCGTATCTACAAACAGCGCAATCCGGTCTGCCAGCACGATTTTCAGGAAAAAACCCCACAGCATCAGGAGAATGCCGTCTTTGAACCTGGAAAAACTGAATTTCTGAGGTATGGCAAGCTGCTTCAACAAATTTTTGGAACGCTCGATCGGGCCCGCCACAAGCTGTGGGAAAAAGGAGACAAAAAGTGCATAACGAAAGAAGTTCTTCTCCGCGTAAATTTCATCACGATAAACATCCATCGTATAACTCAGCGCCTGAAAAATGAAAAAAGAGATTCCAACCGGCAGCAAAATATCGAATTCCGGAAGGCTCAGCTGAATGTGCACCAGGTTAAACAGACGTTCCAGCATCATCATCGCGAAATCTACATACTTAAACCAGAACAGTACACCGAGATTCAATAGAAAGCTGAGAGCCACAACTCCTTTCTTTGCAAATGCCTTCTTTCCTTCCTCCATTTCTCCATGCTTGATCCGTTCCAGAAGAAGGCCGCTCACCCATGTCACTGCGGTTGAGAAGAGCAGTATCAGCGCGTATCTGGCGTTCCAGCACATATAGAAATAATAGCTGGCAGCCAACAGCCAGAGATATTTCACCCGATCCGGTATCAGAAAGTAAATGAGGACTACAACCGGAAAAAAAATCAGGAATTCTACAGAATTAAACAGCATAATTCTCTTCTCTCCAAAAATCTTAATTTCCGGAAAATTATATCTCAAATGAGTCTTAATTGTCAATCATAGCTCACCTATTCATCTAATATTTATGCCTCACATTCGTTACACTAAAAGAAAACGTCGAGAAATGAGTGATATAGCATGGAGAACGAGGTTTTAAACAGAATCAGAGAATTGTGCAGATTTCGCCACTGGTCCGTATATCGACTCGCAAAGGAGGCCGATATTCCCTATAGCAGCCTTAACAATATTTTCAACCGGAATACTGTCCCATCCATTCCCACCCTGGAGAAAATATGCGAAGGCTTCAATATTACACTTTCCGACTTTTTTGAGTATAAGAAAAATCCCCTTCGTCAGGAAAACCTGACCGAGGAAGAACAGGATGTGCTGGAATCCTATCGGGCTCTGTCCCTGAAGGACAAAGGATTGCTGAAAGCTTATATGAATGGACTTCTGAAAAGATAAAAAGGGGCTGCCGCCTTACGAAATTTTATTCGTTAAAGCGACAACCCCGTTCACTGTTATTTTCCTTCCACCTCCGCAAGCCGTTTCTTCAATTCTGCAAGTTCGGCAAGGGTCTTCTCTTTTTCTGTCCGTTCAGCTTCCAGGGCGGCTTCCTTTTCTGCCTGTACTTGCTCAACCTTCTGCTGGAGTTCCTCTACAATGAGTTTCAGGGTATTATGATCCAGTGTCCGTATCATCTCTGAATACATTCCGAGCACCTCCCCGGGTTTCGTACGAAGCATGGCGATTTCCTGATAAATCTCTTCCAGCCATGGATAAATCTGTATCCATGCGTCCGCATCCGCGAGCGTCTCCGTGGCGAGAAGTGAAAGCCATGCCGTCTGCCTGTTCTGAGGTTTATGATACGGGAAATTCCGGAATACGTCAAGGGAAACGAGGCAGTATTCCTGCAGAAGATCCATGTCGAGTCCGGTGTCAAAGATGGTCTTTCCGTAGTGGACATAGTGCTCCAGGCAGTCTGAGAAAGCTTTCGAATTTTTTTCATAGATCACAATGACATAGACTTTTTTGATATCCCGATAGGTAAAATCTTTCCCTCGTTCGCCTTTTACCCGTGTATACTGCCGCATGAGCAGGTCCGCAGAGTAGCAGGAGAGGCGCTCTTCTGAAAAAGCATAGGGCTGTTTCTGGATCTCGACTGCACACAGGCCGCCTCCGCTGATCTGGACCAGCAGATCCATGACAACGAAGGATTCGCCACTCAGCATGCTGTCCTCATTGGGCAGAATGCCGACGATTTTTACCTCCACGCCTAACTGACTGGAGATAAGGCTTTCCAGGCGATCCTGATGGATGTCAGGGTGGAAGATGCGTTTAAAAAAGGGATCGTAGGTGAGTGGGAGACTTTTCTTCCCGGTCAGAAAATCAAGAAAGCGCTGCCGCCAGTGCCTGTTCATGGCTTGATATCCGGTGAACAGTTCTGGGGATTTCCGCAGAAGCTGAACCGCTTCTGCCTCCGTTCCCGGCGGTGCGGACCACTCAGTTGGCTTTTGATAATCTTGCAAATCATAGTTTACGGTCATAATTACGCTCCGCTTCTATACATACTACTCTATTCCATAGGGGAAATGAGAGGAGGGCGCACACTGCGCAATGTGCGCTTTCTATGTCCGGCCGGACAGGATAGAGATAGTATACACGAAGAAACGGGAAGTGTCACTGGGATTTACAGATTGTTCATATTTTTTGTGAGAGTTGCACAAAAGAGCCTGCGACATACGCCGCAGACTCCCTTCTACACTTTGATTATTTTTCTTCCTTTACAATCTGGATGTGCACATCCTCAAGCTGCCGCGGCTCGACCTCGGCCGGCGCGCCCATCATGACGTCCTGCGCGTTCTTGTTCATCGGGAAGGGGATGATCTCGCGGATGCTCTCCTCACCGGCAATCAGCATGACCATGCGGTCGACGCCCGGAGCGATGCCCGCGTGGGGCGGCGCGCCGTAGCAGAACGCATTGTACATGGCCGGGAATTTCGCCTTCACATCCTCCTCTCCAAGGCCTACGATCTGGAAGGCCTTCACCATGATCTCCGGGTCGTGGTTCCGGACCGCGCCGGACGAGAGCTCCACGCCGTTGCAGACGAGATCGTACTGCCAGGCCAGAATCTCGAGCGGATCCTGCTCCTCCAGGGCTTTCAGGCCGCCCTGCGGCATGGAGAAGGGATTGTGGCAGAATTCCAGCTCGCCGGACTCCTCACCGATCTCGTACATCGGGAAATCCACGATCCAGCAGAATTCGTAGCAGTCTTTTTTCATATAAGCGTCGCTGAGGCCGCCGAGCTTTGTGCGCAGGACGCCTGCCGTCTTCTGCGCTGTCCGCAGATCGCCCGCGGTAAGTCCCACGAAGTCGCCGGGTTGCAGACCCAGCGCCGCGACGACCGCGTCTTTTCTCTCCTGCAGGAATTTGGAAATGCTGCCGACAAGCTCCCCCTTGTCGTCCAGGCGGAACCAGTAGGCTTTCTGGCCGCTCTGCACCTCCACATCCGCGTACAGCCGGTCGATGACCTTGCGCGTGCCGGAGAATGCCGGAGCGACAATTGCCTTCACTTTATTTCCTTCAAAAGGTCCGAAGCCGCAGTCCGCAAGCGTTTCAGTCGCGTCCTGCACGGTCAGATGAATCCGCAGATCCGGTTTGTCCGTGCCGTAGCGCTCCATCGCGTCGAGATAGGCGATGCGGCGGAAGGGCGGCTTGGAAGCCTCCTGATAAATGCCATATTTCGAGAAGACCGGCGGCAGCACGTCCTCGAGCACCGCGAAGACGTCCTCCTGATCCGCGAAGGCCATCTCCATGTCGAGCTGGTAGAACTCACCCGGAGAGCGGTCCGCGCGCGCGTCCTCATCGCGGAAGCAGGGCGCGATCTGGAAATAGCGGTCAAAGCCGGAGGCCATCAGAAGCTGCTTGAACTGCTGCGGCGCCTGCGGCAGCGCATAAAATTTGCCCGGATGATTCCGCGAGGGCACCAGATAGTCGCGCGCGCCCTCCGGGGACGAGCAGGTCAGGATTGGCGTCGTGATCTCCATGAAATCATGCGCGATCATACTGCTGCGCAGATCGGCCACGACCTTGCTGCGCAGGACGATCCGATCCTTCACCGCCGGATTGCGCAGGTCAAGGTAACGATATTTCAGACGGGCGTTCTCATCTGCCTCCTTTGAATGATTGATCTGGAACGGCAACTCGTTGTAACGGCAGCGGCCGAGCAGCTCGACCTTCTCCGGCACGACCTCAATCTCGCCGGTCGGCAGCTTCGCGTTCTTGCTGCTGCGCTCGCGCACCTCGCCCTCGACCGCGATCGTCGACTCATAGTTGTAATCCGAGAGCTGCTCCATGATCTCCTCGGTCTCCACCACGATCTGCGTTGTCCCGTAGAAATCTCTCAGAATCAGAAATCCTAAATTTTTGCTGACCTTGCGGAGGTTCTCATACCAGCCGACCAGGCGGACCTTCTGTCCGGCGTCGCTGAGTCTCAGCTCTCCGCAGTTGTGGGTTCTTCCCTGCATTTCTTTTTTGTCTCCTCATCTACAAATTATTCGTTTTCATCGTCAAGTCTATGCTTTACGAAAATCTATCATTTCACGTAACCAATATACGCTCTCAGCGTACAAAAAACTCTTTGAACTCCGTGTAGCCCTCTTTTTCGAGCTGCTCCTTCTGGAATTTTTTATTCTTGTTCATCATCGTCACGAGTACCTGATTTCCGGCCTCGCGCTCCGCGCTCGCTGTCTTCAGCACCTCACACAGCTTGTCCGCCGGCATGTTCTTCTCGATGAGGAAGGCCTTCTTTCCCGCCTCGCCGGGGATCCGGAAGCCCTGCTCCAGCAGGATTGTGATGATGCGCTCGAAGCCGATCGAGAAGCCGCAGGCCGGGGTATCCCTGCCTGTGAACTTGCCGATCATCTTATCGTAGCGGCCGCCTCCGGCCACAGAACTGCCGAACTCGGCCATCTCAATTTCAAAAATCGTCCCCGTGTAGTAGGACATACCGCGTACGAGCGTCGGGTCAAAGACCAGTTCAAAGCGTGACGCCGCGACCGCCTCCACGCTCTCGCGGATCATGCGCAGATTGTCAATGACGCCGTCCTCCAGCGAGCCTGCAAGCGCTTCCTCCAGATAGCTGAGCGGATCCTCCGCCTGCTCCATCTCGCCGAACATCGCCACATAGCGCTCCACGCTGTCCGCCGCGAAGCCCGCCTCCAAAAGCTCCGCCTTCACGCCGTTCCAGCCGATCTTGTCCATCTTGTCGAGGATAATGAAGACAAGATCATACTGCTCCTCCGGAAAGCCGCAGCGCTCCGCCATCGCCTTCAGGATGCGGCGCTCATTGATGCGCACCTTGAAGCCCGAGAAATTCAGCTTTCCGAGCAGCGTCGTCGTCGCGAGAATGAGCTCGATCTCCGCGAGCGCGGTCGGCTCACCCAGAATATCGATATCACACTGGACAAACTGGCGAAAACGCCCTCTCTGCGGCCGGTCCGCACGCCACACGCTGCCGATCTGCAGCGCCTTGAAGGGCGCGGGCAGGCTGTTCGCGTTATTCGCGTAAAAACGGGAAAGCGGCACGGTCAGATCGTAGCGCAGGCCGCTGTCAGTGAGGTCGGCCTCGCTCTCTGCAGTCTCGAGATTCAGCTTCTCACCGCGCTTCATGATTTTAAAAATCAGCTTCTCATTCTCGCCGCCCTGCTTGCTGCACAGGTTCTCGATGTGCTCCACGCAGGGCGTCTCGATCGGGGAGAAACCGAAGCTCTTGTAAGTATCCTTGATCAGGCCGGTCACGTAGTCCCGCAGCTGCATTTCCGCAGGCAGGATGTCCTTCATACCGGTCACCGGTTTTTTCTTCATCGCCATATTCATAACCTCTCTCAATTTCTATTCAGCTAAAAAACCCGCTGTTTAACACGCATCCCACGCAGCACCTCCATGAAATCTGCTCCCTGGAAGCAGGTGAGTATCCGTAAATACGGGAGCCTGAAAGTCAGCTTCCCGACACTCGCACACTCCCATAGCTGCTATGCTGCTTTTTCACAAATTCTGATAAGATTTCGTGAAAAAAGCTTCCTTCCGCCCGATCATCTCGTCGATGCGCGCGATATACTGCCCCACATCCTTGACGTTCTCCACCCGCTCGATGTGATTTTCATCCGGATAGCGCTCCGTCGGCGGCATCACCACCTTCGTCGCCGCCCCTGCGCCTGCCGCCAGGATCGTCTGCTTTTCTTCCATAATCAGTATATTGTAAATTCCGGCTTTGTCAACCTTCGCATAGCCCACATTCTCGAAATTTCCGGCCATATTTTTCTGCCGGTAGAGGTAATAGGGGGACAGTCCCATCTCGGCGCAGCGCAGGGCGGTCATGTCCATGATCCGCGCGCTGTTTTCCATGCCCATCTCCTCGTACTGGTCGCGGAAGAGCTTCAGCCGGGCCGCGCGCTTGACCGCGAGCGAGTGCACGGTGACGCTGTCCGGCGCGAGCGCCGCGATCTCATCCATCGTGTGCTCCACGTCCTCATAGGTTTCCCCGGGCAGGCCAACGATCAGATCCATGTTGATGTCGGAAAATCCCATTTCCCTTGCAAGTCCATAGGCTTCCCGGATCTGTGCGACCGTGTGGCGACGGCCAATGATCTCCAGCGTCCGGTCGTTCATCGTCTGCGGGTTGATGGAAATGCGGCTGATCCCGTGATCAAGCAGTACCTGCAGTTTTTCCCGCGTGATGCTGTCAGGCCGCCCGGCCTCGACCGTAAATTCCTGCAGATGCTCCATATCAAAGGAGCTCTGTATTTTCGTCAGAAGCCTGTCGAGCTGCCGCGGCTCAAGCGTTGTCGGCGTCCCGCCGCCGATGTAGACCGTGTTCAGCTTCTTATGCCGAAAACGCCCGGACAGATAATCGAGCTCCTTAAACAGCGCGTCCAGATAGGCGTCGACCTGTTCCTTCCACTTCGATAAGGGATAGGAGGAGAAAGAGCAGTAAAGGCAGATGCTAGGACAGAAGGGAACCCCGACATAGAGACTGTAGCCGTCCTCATAGTCAATATTGCGCAGGATGTAGCGCTCGCGATTCGCGATCATAACGCTTAAGGAGGCCTTCTCGCGGCTCACGAGCCAGGTGTCCCGCATATGCGCCGCGATCTCGACGTTGCTCCTGCCCTGCTCGAGCATCTGCATCGCCAGCTTCGTCGGACGGATGCCGGTCAGCGTCCCCCAGGGCAGCGTGCGCCCCGTATACGCCGAGAGAATCTCATAAATCAACCGTTTAAACTGATTCTTCGTCTCCTTCCGGTCATTCCAGTCGATCGGGCGCGAACCGGAGCCCTTCTGCACGCCGTCCTCCGTGAGCTCCACGGCGACCGATTCATCGGTGAAGAAGACGGACATACGAATGGCCGTCTCCTCTGTAAACTCCTCCTTCACCCGGACGTTCACACTCTTTCGCGGAAAGAATGCCTGTACCAGAGAGTGGATATCATACTCGAAGCTCGGCCTGTTTATTATTACTTCTATCATATTCATCTCAGCCCTTAAGCCCTCTGACCTGTCGTTCCATATTCTCCACGACTATGTCGTAAATTTCACCCAGTGAGGCACAATACTCCAGCATTCTGTCCTCACCCTTCTCTACAAAAAAGGATTGTACTTCTTCTCATGTCCGATCGTCGTCTCCGCCCCGTGCCCCGGGCAGACGCGCGTCTCCTCCGGCAGAACAAAGAGCTTCTCCCGGATCCCCCGGATCAGCGCCGACGGGCTCCCGCCCGGAAAATCACTGCGCCCCACGGACTCCTCGAAAAGCGTATCGCCCGCGAACACGCAGCCCGCCTGCTCGCAGTAGTACGATGTCCCGCCCGGCGTATGCCCCGGCGTGTGCAATACCTTCAATGTGATACCGCAGAGTGTCAGCTCCTGCCCGTCGTGCAGCAGTTCGTCTACCGTAAGCTTTACAGCTCTGCCGCCAATGAACACGGACAGATTTTTCTTTGCATCCTCGAGGAAATCCTGCTCCTCCTTCAGCGCATAGGCCTTCGCGCCGCTCAGCTCCTTCAGCTCTTCCACGCCGCCGATATGATCCATATGTCCATGCGTCAGCAGAATCGCGCAGATCGTCCAGCCCTGTTCGTCCGCTTTTCTTTTGATGCGGGGCACCTCCTCGCCCGGATCAAAGACCAGCGCTTCCTTCGTGTCCTCATTTACCAGAAGCCAGCAGTTCGTCGCCAGTTTTCCCACTGTAACAGACGTCACTGTAACATTTCCCATACTCTCCTCCTGCCTTCTCTGTTCACATGACACCGCACTTCATGAAAACCAGGGCGCGGCGCTGACCTGCGAAACGCACAGCATCCTCGAAGAAGACGCGGCACTAGCTCACCGAGCGCTCGATATCCAGCACACTCTCCACCTGACGCAGCTTCTCAATGATACTGTTCAGCTCCTCCACGTCGGAAATCTCAAAGCTCACCGTGATCGTCGCGGTCCCCTGCTTGCTGGTGCGCACGTTCATCGAGGTCACATCGATATTCCGCTCCGTCAGCGTCTTCGAGACATCGACCAGCAGGCCGGTGCGATTGTTTCCAAATATCTTGATCTCCGTCGAATACTTCTCGGCGCTGCTCGTCTTATAGCCGCGCTGCCACTCCGCCTCGATCAGACGCTCCCGCTCCGATTCTGCCAGATTCAGCACATTCACGCAGTCCGTCCGGTGAATCGTCACGCCGCGTCCCCTCGTCACAAAACCGACAATCTCATCGCCGGGCACCGGGTTGCAGCACTTCGAGAAGCGCACCGCCACGTCGTCAATTCCCTTGACAACGATGCCGCTCTTTGAACGGGCAAGGTGAAGCTTCGGTTCCTTCGCCTCCGCCACGCTCTCCATGATCTTTTCGTCGGTGATCGTCTTTTTCTTTGCCTTCTCGTACTCCTCCAGCATCTTGTTGACGACCTGGCCCTCTTTGAGACCGCCGTGGCCAATCGCCGCCATAACTGAATCCCAGTCGCGGAAGCCATATTTGCGCAAAACCGCCTCCTGGAACTCCGGGCGCACGACCTGCGCCTGCGGAATGCCCTTTACCTTGCAATACTGGGAAACGAGTTCCTTTCCCTTGAGGATATTGTCTTCCTTAAACTCCGCCTTGAACCACTGGTTGATCTTGTTCTTTGCCTGTGTGCTCTTGACGATGTTCAGCCAGTCGCGGCTGGGTCCCTTCGAGTTCTGCGAGGTAATGATCTCAATCCGGTCGCCATTCTTGATCTGGGTATCGATCGGCACCAGCTTGCCGTTGACGCGCGCGCCGATCATCTTGTTGCCGACCGCGCTGTGGATGCTGTAGGCAAAATCAATCGTATTCGAGCCGTTCGGCAGCGTCTTCACGTCGCCGCCCGGCGTGAAGCAGTAGACGCTGTCGGAGAACAGGTCGAGATCGCTCTTGAGCAGGCTCATGAACTCACGGTTGTCGGACATATCGCGCTGCCACTCCAGAATCTGGCGCAGCCAGGTCAGCTTCGCCTCCGCACTGTCCCTTGTCTCAAGATTCTGCTCCGTACTGCCGCCGCTCTCCTTGTATTTCCAGTGCGCGGCGATACCGTACTCCGCCGTCCGGTGCATCTCATAGGTGCGAATCTGAATCTCAAAGGGCTGTCCCTTCGGCCCGATCAGCGTCGTGTGCAGCGACTGGTACATATTGGCCTTCGGCATCGCGATATAATCCTTGAAGCGTCCCGGGATCGGCTTATACATCTCATGGATCACGCCGAGCGCGGCATAGCAGTCCTTGACCGACTCCACAAGAATGCGCACCGCGAACAGATCGTAGATCTGATCGAGCGTCTTGTCCTGATTCACCATCTTCTTGTAAATGCTGAAGAAATGCTTCACGCGGCCCTGCACGTCGGCCTTGATCTTCGCATTTTCCATGTGATGGCGGACTTCCTCGACAATCTCCTGAACATATTTCTCCCGCACGCTCTTTTTCTCGGCAATCTGATCCACCAGGTCATAATAGACCTCCGGCTCCAGATACTTGAGAGCCAGATCGTCCAGCTCGGTCTTGACCTTCGAGATACCGAGCCGCTGCGCGATCGGCGCGTAGATATCCATCGTCTCGCGCGCTTTCTCCCGCTGCTTCCCGGGCGACATATATTTGAGCGTACGCATATTGTGCAGGCGGTCGGCCAGCTTGATCAGGATGACGCGGATATCCTTCGCCATCGCGAGAAACATCTTGCGCAGATTTTCCGCCTGTTTATCCACCTTATCCGCTGAATAATTCAGCTGCCCCAGCTTGGTGATGCCGTCCACCAGAAGCGCCACCTCCTCGCCGAAATCCCGCTCGATATCTTCCATCGTCACCGCGGTATCCTCAACCACATCGTGGAGAATGCCCGCGACGATGCTTTCCTTATCCAGCTCCAGATCGGCCAGAATGAGCGCAACACACAAAGGGTGAATGATATAGGGTTCACCCGATTTGCGAAGCTGGTTCCCATGAGCCTTCTTCGCCACCTGATATGCTTTTTCAATCATGGAAATGTCCGCGGAGGGATGATACTCCAGCACGCTTTTCACCAGCGTCTGGTAGAGCTCGTCAGGACTCGTGAAATCCTCCATCTTCCTGACGCTCCTGTCCTCCGTCTGCACTTCCCGGCTCAATTCTTCCTTCATGACCGATCACCAGACTTTTCTTTTTACTTCCCGTCGTAGCAGATAACGCTGTCCACCTCGTACTTCTTGAGCCTCTCGCGTCCCTTCAGTCCCGCCAGCTCCATCAGAAATACCATCTTTACCACCTCGCCGCCAAGCTGTTCCACCAGCTTCGCGGCCGCCTCGATCGTGCCGCCCGTAGCGATCAGATCGTCGATCAGCACGACCTTCTGCCCCGGCTTAATCGAGTCCTTGTGCATCTCGATCTCCGCGCTGCCGTACTCCAGATCATAGCTCATCGACACCGTCTCACGCGGCAGCTTGCCCTTCTTACGCACCAGCACAAAGGGCTTATGAAGATTGTACGCAATCGGCATGCCGAAAATAAAGCCTCTCGACTCCGTCCCCGCGATCACGTCAAACTCCAGCCCCTTCAGGCAGTCCTGAAGCCCGTCGATCGCGAGCTGCAATCCATCCGCATCCTGCAGAATGCTGGTCACATCCCGGAAAATAATCCCCGGCTCCGGATAATCCGGTATGCTTGTCACATAATCTTCTACCCTTTTCATTTTTACCCGCTCCTTTTATCTTTACACGTTCGGGCACGCTTTTGCCCACAAGTATTTTTAATATAGCATATTTTGCGCAGTTCTGCAACGTTTCGGAAAATCCGCAAAAAAATGCAGGGGCGCGGCCCCTGCATTAACAGACATTTCCTAACAGATCTTCGAGAGCGGGCACACTTCCACGCCCTCCGCCGTGAGCGTCTCGCGCAGTCCCTTCACGAAAGCGAGCGCCTTCGCGCCGTCGCCGTGGACACAGATGGAATCCGCTTTGATCGGGATGTCCTTGCCGGTGATCGCCGTGACCTTCTGCTCCTTGACCATGCGCACGATACGGCGGACCGCCTCGTCCTCGTCGGTGATCATCGCACCGGGCTTCCGGCGGTTCACGAGCGTACCGTCCTCTTCATAGGCGCGGTCGGAAAAGACCTCCTGCGCGGTGCGAAGACCCATATCCATGGCCGCGCGCGCCAGCTCGCCGCCCGAGAGCGCGAGCACGATCAGGTCGCTGTCAAACTCCTTGATGCCCTCGCAGATCGCCTGCGCGAGCGCGTAGTCCTTCGCCGCCATATTGTAGAGCGCGCCGTGCGACTTCACATGCTGCATTTTCAGACCCTTCGTCCGGCAGAACGCGTCGAGCGCACCCAGTTGATACAGCACGTAATTCTTTCCCTCCTCGGGACTGACCGCCATCTCCCGGCGTCCGAAGCCCATGAGATCCGGAAAGCCAGGATGCGCACCGATCCCGATACCGGCCGCTCCGGCCAGGTCAAGCGTCCGGCTCATGACCATCGGATCGGAGGCATGATAGCCGCAGGCCACGTTGACGGAGGTCGCGAGCGGGATAATCTCCGCGTCCGACCCGATCTTATAATTTCCAAAGCTTTCGCCCAGATCACTGTTTAAATCTACTCGAAACAATTTCCTATCTCCTTCTCATTTTCAGTATGCTGCCGGTCTGTCCTCCCGGAAGCACAGGGTCAGCATCCATGCACCCCTGCGTATATCCACTGCTTTCGGCGAGCAGTCATTTCTTCCCGATCGAGCCCTTCTGCATGATATGCTCGATAAAGCCCGTGTCCGCGCGGCCCTCGCAGAAGACCGGGTGACGCATGATCTGGTACTGGAAATCCAGATTTGTCTTGACTCCGATGATCAGCATCTCCTCCAGCGCCGCGCGCATCTTCATGATTGCAGCCTCGCGGTCCGGCGCATGCACGATCACCTTCGCGATCATGGAATCATACTCCGAGGGAATCTGATAGCCGCTGTAGAGTGCAGTGTCCACGCGGACGCCGTTGCCGCCGGGCAGATGCATGTGCTCGACCAGCCCCGGGCAGGGCATAAAATTCATCTCCGGGATCTCCGCGTTGATGCGGCACTCGATCGCATGGCCACGGGGCTGAATATCCTCCTGCGTGAAGCTTAAGGGCAAACCCATTGCTACGCGGATCTGCTCGATGATGAGGTCTGTGCCCGTCACCATCTCAGTCACACCGTGCTCCACCTGGATACGCGTGTTCATTTCCATAAAGAAGAATTCACCCGTGGGCGCGACGATGAACTCAATCGTCCCCGCGTTCGTGTAGCCGACGGTCTTCGCCGCCAGCACCGCGTACTCATTCATCTTATCCCGCGTCTCCTGCGAAACCGCCGGGGACGGAGACTCCTCGATCAGCTTCTGGTGATTGCGCTGCACGGAGCAGTCGCGCTCTCCGAGTGCCACCACATGTCCGAGCTGATCGGCCATGATCTGGATCTCCACATGGCGCGGATTCTCCACAAAACGCTCGATATACATCGTATCGTCGCCGAAGGCATTCGCGGACTCCCGCTGCGCCATATTAAACTGGAACTCAAACTCGTCGTCCGAGGCCGCCACGCGCATACCCTTGCCGCCGCCGCCCGAGGAAGCCTTGATCATCACAGGATAGCCAATCTCCTCGGCCTTCTTCCGCGCCTCCGCCGCGTCGTAGACGGGCTCTCTTGTCCCCGGCACAACCGGCACGCCGGCGTCCATCATCGTCTTTCTGGCCTGGGACTTATTGCCCATGCGGTCGATCACGTCCGCCTCCGGCCCGATGAAGGTGATCCCGTTCTCCTTGCACTTGCGGGCGAACTCGCTGTTCTCCGAGAGGAAGCCGAAACCCGGGTGAATCGCGTCGGCGCCCATGTTCAGGGCCGCCGTGATGATGCGATCCATGTTCAGATAATTATTTTTGGAAGGTCCCTCGCCGATGCAGATACGCTGGTCGGCGAGCTGGACATGGAGGCTCTTCGCATCCTCCTTCGAATAGACGGCCACGCTGCGGATTCCCATATCTCTGCAGGCGCGGATGATCCGCACCGCGATCTCGCCGCGGTTGGCGATCAGTATTTTACGGAATTCCATAGAGGACCTCCTTTACAGACGCTTCACGCGGAACAGGGGCTGGCCGTACTCTACCTTCTGCTCATTGCTGACCAGAACCGCCTCGATCTGGCAGTCATACTCGCACTGGATCTCATTCATCAGCTTCATCGCCTCCAGAATGCAGACTGTCGCGCCATTCTTCACCTGATCTCCCACCTTCACAAACGCGGGGGCGTCCGGCGCAGGCGCAGAATAGAAGGTTCCGACGATCGGGGAGGTGATGAACACCGGCTCCTCCTCCTTTTTCTCCTCCGGCGCTGCTGCGGATGCTGCCGGAGCCATGCCCTCCATCGGCATCGCGCCGCCCATCGGCTGCATCATCGGCACCGGGTAAGGCATCGGCATCGGAGCGGGTCCGCCTGGATGCGGTCCCTTCGGATGATCGAGCTTGCTCATCGTGATTTTTACGTCGCCCTCCTCGTAGGTGAACTCATTCAGTGACGACTCTTCTATAATCTTTACCAGGCCTTCAATTTTCTCGAGATTCATACGTTTTATTCTCCTCCTTCTGAGTTCTCTACTCAAACAGCTTCGCCAGCCGCTTGGCGGGCAGCCTGCACTCCAGCACTTCCTTGCAGGGCTTATGAATCACCTTCCGCATCTCGTCCAGCTCCCGCAGCTCGTCCATGTAGAGCTTCTGCGCCTCCTCGACCGTGATCGCGCGGAAGCGGATCTTGTGATCGGTCTTGCGCTGCACAAGCTTCGGGATATCCACACTCGCCACCGTCGCAATCTTCGCGTAGCCGCCGGTCGTCTGCCGGTCTGCCAGCAGAATGATCGGCTTGCCGTGCGAGGGCACCTGCACCGACCCGAAGGCAATCCCGTCCGAGATGATGTCCGAGGTCTCCTTCGGCGCGATGAACGGCCCGTCAAGGCGACAGCCCATGCGGTCAAATTCGCTGGTCACGGTATATTCACTGTTCAGAAAGGTCTCGATACCCTGTTTGCTGAAACGGTCGTCCTGCGGTCCCATCACAACACGCAGCTCAGCCTCGCTCTGGTCGAACTCGCAAATATCCAGCTTCCTCGAGAGGAAAAACGGCAGATACTGGCATTTCTTCCGGAAATTAATATAATCTCCGGCTTCAAGCTTTCTGCCCTTGAAGCCGCCCTGACGGCTCTTCAGGTTCGTGCTGCGGCTTCCCATCACGACCGGCACGTCGAGATAGCTGCCGAAAGCCAGATAGCCGCGGCTGCCTGTCCGTGCACTGCCGAACTTCAGAACGTCGCCTTTCTTCATATAGAGCGCCTTGTACATCTCCACCGGCTCCCCGTTTACGGTCGGCTGGAAATCACCGCCCGTGATCGCAACGATCGAAACAGAGGTAAACTGCAGCGTCGGCCCGATCAACGTGAATTCCAGCACCGCCTCATTCTCGGGATTGTCCAGCAGGAGGTTGGCGATCTTGAAGGAGCGCACGTCCATGACGCCCGCGACGCTGAAGCCCTGGCTCTGATAGCCCGCGCGTCCCAGATCCTGTACGGTGGTCAGCATGCCGCCTTTCAGTATGCGAATTCCCATGCTACACCTCCCCTTCCCGGATCACGCACTCGTACTCATTTTTGTCCACGAGCGCCTTGATCCTGTCAAATTCCTCCCGATCAATCGGGACGAAACGGATATAGTCCCCTGCTTCCAGAAGAATCGGTGTCTCACGGTCCGGATCGTAGGTCTTCACCGGAGTCAGGCCCATAAGCTGCCAGCCGCCCGGGGAATCCAGCGGATAAATGCCGGTCTGCGAACCGCCGATTCCCACGCTGCCCGCCGGAATCTTCACACGCGGATTCGCGAGCCGCGGCGTGTGGATGCGCTCGTCCAGTCCGCCCAGATAGCAAAAGCCGGGGAGAAAACCCAACATATAGATGAGGTAATCGCAGGAGGAATGGATCTTAATCACTTCCTCCACGCTAAGTCCCGCATTCGCGGCAATATTTTCGATATCCGGTCCGAAATCGCCGCCATAGCACACGGGGATCTCGAACACCTTCTTTTTCTGCGCCGAGGCTTTCACATCCATTTTCACCAGCTCGGCCATGCGGCTCTGTATCCGATCATAAGTGATAATCCGCGGATCATAATTGATCAGAAGCGAACAGAACGCGGGAATCATGTCCACAATGCCCTCGATCTGCTGCGCCCGGATCAGCTGCACCGTCGAGGTGATCTTCCGGTTGATCTCCGGGTTGATCTCGCTGCCGAACTCGATCAGGATGGAGGAATCCCCTGCCGCCACAATTTTTATATTCTGCATTTCGTCCTCCTACGCATAAGGAGGGTGCTGTTCACACCCTCCCCACACTCACTCAAATCATGAAACTCAGAACAGACCCGCGATCTTGCTGATGAAGGTGGTGATTCCGAGATAGCCGGAAATCACGACCACGATCAGGCCCAGCACCCACAGGACATTCGAGTAGCTGAAGTTTTCGCCGACGATCTTCTTGCTCTTTGCAGCAATCAGGCAGATCAGCAGCGTGATCGGAAGAATCAGGCCGTTGAACGCGCCCGCGAACACCAGCAGCACCGCCGGCGTCGTGCCGACCAGAAGCATGATGATGGTGGAGACAACGATGAAGCCGATGACCCACTGATTCTCATGCGCGTCAATATTCTTATTGAAAGTCTTCAGGAAGGAGACCGAGGTGTAGGCCGCACCGATGATGGAAGTGACAGCCGCACAGCTCAGCACCAGGCCCGCGAAGCGATAGCCGATCTGACCCGCGCCGAGCAGGAACGCATCCGCGACCGGGTTGCTGGAATCCAGCGTAACACCAGCATTCTTCGCGATAACGCCCAGGATAGCCAGGAACAGCAGCACACGAACGACCGCGGCCACAAGGATGCCGGTAACGGAGCTCTTCTGAATCTCTCCCTTATTCTCCTCGCCGGTGACGCCCGCATCAATCAGACGATGCGCGCCCGCGAAGGTAATATAGCCGCCGACCGTGCCGCCCAGGATCGTCAGGATCGGGTCAAAGGTCGCAGTAAGACCGGACGAAGGCATGAAGGTATTCTTCAGAGCCTCGCCTACCGGGGGCTGTACAACGAAGATGATCACCAGGATCACGACGATCATGATGCCGCCGAGTACCTTGGTCAGTGTATCCATGGCCGCCTTCGCGTTCTTCAGGCAGAATACCAGGATCGCGATCGCCGCTGCCACTACATAGCCTCTTTTCAGGGTAATGCCAAACAGCGTGTTCAGCCCGAGACCGCCGCCGCCTACATTACCGAAATTCAATACGAGGCAGCCGAGAACGATCATGAACGATACAAAGTAGCCGAGACCGGGAAGCAGCTTATTCGCGATGTCCTGGCCTCTGTAGCCCGTGCCGCACAGCACCTTCCAGATATTCAGCTGCGCGATCGCCGAGAGGATGACCGCCACCAGCACGACAAAGCCGAAGCTCGCTCCCAGACTGCTCGTAAAGGTCGCCGTCTGTGTCAGGAAGCCCGGCCCGATCGCGGACGTCGCCATCAGGAACGCGGCTCCTAAAATTGCGCCGCCGCCCGCGGCCTTTTTCTTGTTTTCACTCATACTATTTCCTCCTTTTAAACCTGTGGATTTCTTCTTTAAAATTTCAATTTATAAAGAAAGAGTATACAAACAGCATATCGTCACGCCTTTGTGTACTCTTTGTCTTTTTTCTCTGAAATTTTAAATTTGACTCTATTATATTGTAAATCGGCATGAGTGTCAATCATTTTTTATACATGTATACATGTGCACGGAAATATCCTGACAGGAGAAAACCCTGCCCGCTTTTTGGTTTGTAACGGGGTCTTATTTGTGATAGACTGTTTTCATAGAAAACCAGTACAGGAGGGTGTATTTCATGGGTAATGCAAAAGATACCATTATAAATGGAAAGGCGATTCTCGGCATCGAGCTCGGTTCCACGAGGATCAAGGGCGTCCTGATCGACGAGCACAACGTTCCGATCGCTTCCGGCGCGCACGACTGGGAGAATCGACTGGAGAACGGCGTCTGGACTTATGCGCTGGAAGATGTCTGGGCCGGCCTGCAGGACTGCTATCAGGATCTGGCACGGGATGTACAGGAGCGTTACGGCGTGAAGATCGAGCGCCTCGGCGCAGTCGGCTTCAGCGCGATGATGCACGGCTATCTGGCGTTCGACAGGGAGGGAAAACAGCTGGCGCCGTTCCGCACCTGGAGAAATACGATCACGCAGGAGGCCTCGGAAAAGCTTTCGGAGCTTTTTGGCTTCCATATTCCGCAGAGATGGAGCATCGCGCATCTGTACCAGGCGATGCTGAACGGGGAGCCGCATGTAAAGGATGTAGACTTCCTCACGACGCTGGACGGTTATGTGCACTGGCAGATGACCGGCGAGAAGGCAGTGGGCGTCGGCAGCGCGTCGGGCATGTTCCCGATTGATTCCGCGACGAAAAATTATGATGCCGCTATGATACAGAAATTTGATACACTGGCAGCGTCGGATGGATATTCCTGGAAAGTGGAGAATCTGCTTCCGAAGGTACTGCTGGCAGGAGAACAGGCCGGCGTGCTGAGCGAGGAAGGCGCGAGGAGGCTTGACCCGAGCGGAGCGCTTCAGAGCGGCTGCCCGGTCTGCCCGCCCGAAGGCGACGCCGGGACAGGCATGGTGGCGACCAACAGTGTGAAGCTGCGCACGGGCAATGTCTCCGCCGGTACCTCAGTATTCGCGATGATTGTACTCGAGAAGCCGCTGAAGAAGGCGCATGAGGAAATCGATATGGTGACAACGCCGTGCGGCGACGCGGTGGCGATGGTACACGGCAATAACTGCACGTCAGATTTGAACGCCTGGGTTCATATTTTCAAGGAGTTTGCGGAAAGCTTCGGTATGGAAGTGGATATGGACCGTCTGTTTGGTACCCTGTACAATAAAGCGCTGGAGGGCGACAGGGACTGCGGCGGACTTCTCAGCTATAATTATTTTTCAGGAGAGCATCTCACCGGCTTTGAGGAGGGGCGGCCGTTGTTTGTCCGCACGCCGGACAGCAGGTTTACGCTGGCGAACTTCATGCGCACGAACCTGTACTCCTCGCTCGCAGCGCTGAAGGTGGGACTGGATATTCTGCTGAAGGAAGAGGAGGTTGCTGTTGACCGGATCACCGGGCACGGCGGCCTGTTCAAGACAAAGGGCGTCGGGCAGAAAATTCTGGCCGCTGCTATGAACGCGACTGTCTCGGTCATGGAAACCGCGGGCGAGGGCGGTGCGTGGGGCATCGCGCTGCTGGCTTCCTACATGCTTCGTAAGGAAGCGGATGAGGCGCTGGAGGATTATCTTCAGAATAAGGTCTTCGGCGGAGACGAGGGCGTAAAGATGGATCCGGACCCGGAGGATGTAAAGGGCTTTGATGCGTTCATCAGCCGTTACCGCGCGGGCTTCCCGATCGAGAGAGCGGCGATTGATTCACTGAAGATGTAGCGAAGGAATGGAAAACGACTTCAGGTCGATTTCTTTTGGACCGCTCCGGGTACGGTCGCGCGCGTGTCCTGCATGCATAAGAAACCCGAATTCCGGGAAAGATGGTGAGAGGAGGAATGGTGAAAAATATGAGAAAGCGAAGCAGACTTTTACTTATCATAATACTGAGCGTGGCGTTTACGGCGCTTGTCGGCTGTTCCTCCGGTGGAAGCTCAGCGTCCGGCGGTAGCTCCACTGATTCGGCACAGACCGGAGAGGAAGCGCGCTCCGTTCTGGCCGGAACGATCAGCGGGATTACGGACGGTGTCTTTACGGTTACGGATCAGGATGGTATCCCCTACGATTTTCCCTATGAGGGAGAGACGCCAGAAGGTCTTCAGGATGCTTCGGAGGGCGACTATGTGAAGGTTATTTACACCGGCGACCTGTCCGAGACGGACGGCTTTGACGGAGAAGTCGTATCGGTGGAGATACAATAGGAAGTTTTTTATACAAAAAAATGAGAAACCCGAAAAAAGGACTTGCTTTTTTTCGGGTTTTCTCATATAATAACATTCGTTGAACGCATAGGGCTATCGCCAAACGGTAAGGCAACGGACTCTGACTCCGTCATTTCCAGGTTCGAATCCTGGTAGCCCTGTTCTGAAAGTCCTGATTCTCAGGGCTTTTTTATTTTCCATGCTGCCATCCTGATACTGACTGCCATGACGCTGCACTTCCCGGAAGCCTTTTCGCACAGTAAAAAAGACAGCGGGGTAAGCTGTCTTTTTTAGGAGAAGGTATTTCTTGTTTCTTATGGGGTGTAGCAAAAACTAAAAATGTATTGGGGGTTTACGAGTGATATAATATCATAAACTCCAATTGAAGTGTGCACAAACTTCACAAAAATGAAGGTTTAAATTTGTCTATTCTGCACAAAAAAGGCTTTCAAATTCCTCGCGGCCAATCTTTTCCTTCTCGAGCAGCAAAGCCGCGCAGGCGTCCAGCACGTTGCGGTGCTCGGTGATCATTTGCCTGGCTTTGCCGTAACACTCGTCGATAATCCGCTTGACCTCCTGGTCGATCTCACCGGCCACCTGCTCGCCGTAGCCCCTCGCGTGCGCCAGGTCGCGGCCGATGAAGACCTCCTCCTCATCGTCGCCGTAGCGGATCAGGCCGAGCTTCTCGGACATGCCGTACTTGGTCACCATGGACTTCGCGAGAGAGGTCGCCTGCTTGATATCCTGGGAAGCGCCGGTCGTGATGTCGTCGAAGACCAGCTCCTCCGCCACACGGCCGCCGAGGTCGACGATGATATTCTGCAGCATCCGTCCTCGCGTTTCGAACATCTCGTCCTTCTCCGGGAGCGGCATCGTGTAGCCCGCCGCGCCCATGCCCGTCGGGATAATGGAAACCGTGTAGACCGGCCCCACATCCGGAAGCAGATGGAACAGGATCGCGTGTCCCGCCTCATGGTAGGCTGTGATGCGCTTCTCCTTCTCAGACATTACGCGGCTCTTCTTCTCCGCACCGATCCCCACCTTGATAAAGGCCTTCTGAATATCAGCCTGCACGACGTAAGCGCGTCCCTCTCTGGCCGCCACGATTGCGGCCTCGTTCAGCAGGTTCTCCAGATCAGCTCCGGTGAAGCCCGCCGTCGTCTGCGCGATCTGATGCAGATCCACGTCGTCACCGAGCGGCTTGTTCTTCGCGTGCACCTTCAGAATCTCTTCGCGGCCCTTCACATCCGGACGGCTCACACCGATCTTGCGGTCAAAGCGTCCCGGCCGCATAATCGCCGGGTCGAGGATGTCCACGCGGTTCGTCGCTGCCATGACAATAATACCCTCATTGACGCCGAAGCCGTCCATCTCCACGAGAAGCTGGTTCAGCGTCTGCTCCCGCTCGTCGTGTCCGCCGCCCATACCGGCACCGCGGCGTCTGGCGACCGCGTCAATCTCGTCAATAAAGACGATGCAGGGCGCGTTTTTCTTGGCGTTCTGGAACAGGTCGCGCACGCGGCTCGCTCCGACGCCCACAAACATCTCCACGAAGTCCGAGCCGGAGATACTGAAGAAGGGTACGCCGGCCTCCCCGGCCACCGCCTTCGCGATCAGCGTCTTGCCGGTACCGGGAGCACCCACGAGGAGCACGCCCTTGGGAATCCGTGCGCCGACCGCCGTGTAGCGCGCGGGATTGCGCAGGAAATCAACGATCTCCTCGAGCTCGCCCTTTTCCTCCTCCAGGCCCGCCACGTCGCGAAAACCGACCTGCGTGTCCTTTCCGGTCGACATCTGCGCATGGCTCTTGCCGAAATCCATCATTCTGGCATTCGTACCTCCGCCGTTCCTTCCCATGGTCATGACCACATAGAAAATCAGAATCGCGCAGAGGATCAGCGAAAAGCCGTAGGTCTCGAAGAAGCCGGACTGCTTCACCTCGCCGATGTCATAGGCGACGCCGAGCTCCATGAATTTCTCTTCAATCGTTTCAGTGTTCAGCACCTCTGTCGTCTTCGTGGAGCCGTCCGTCAGCACGTAGGTCACCGTGCCCGTGGGCGTCTCCTGGTTGGGCGTGATCAGCGCGCTGGCGATCTCCCCGTTCTCCAGAACCTGTTCGAACTGCTGATACGTGTAGGCCGTACTCTCGTCCATCTGATTTTCAAAGAATACCAGTACGGCACAGATTACCAGAAAAAACAGCAGATAAGTACCGATTCCTTTCCATTGTCTGTTCAAACTGTCTTTATCCTCCTGTCAATCGAACTCTACAACACCAATATAGGGCAGATTGCGGTAGTGCTGGTCGTAGTCCAGCCCGTAACCCACCACGAACTTATCTTCTATCTGAAATCCAACGTATTCCACGTCGACGTCGACCACGCGCCTGTCCGGCTTGTCAAGCAGCGTACAGATCTTCAGGCTGGCCGGATTCCTCTGCGAAAGCAGCTTTTTGAGATGGTTCAGCGTCCGTCCCGAATCAATGATATCCTCGATAATCAGCACATGCCGGTCCATGATCGGCTCGTCCAGATCCTTATCCAGCTTCACGACGCCACTGGACTTCGTGGCCGCACCGTAGCTCGAACACTGCATGAAATCCATCGTAACCGGTATCGTGATGCGCTTCGCCAGCTCGCAGGTAAAATAGACGCTTCCCTTCAGAATACAGATCAGATGAATACTCTTTCCCGCGTAATCGCGGCTGATCTCTCTGCCCAGCTCCTGAATCCGCGCGTCAATCTCCTGCTCCGACAACATGGTCTCCACATGATGTTTTTCCATCGCTCATCCCTCCGCGTTTTTCTTTCGTACCTTCAGAATTCTCTTTGTGTGGCCGCTCACCTTATAGTCTTCGCTGATGCGCAGACCAACCGCCCAGATCACATGACTGCCGTCCGCCAGCAGGATACATTTGTCACGCTCTTCCCGCGGCAGCTTGCAGTCAATCAGGTAATCCTTCAGCTTCTTGTGAGAGCCCTTTCCGTTTGCCAGATAGTCCCCCGGACGCCTGGTCCGAAGGACTGCTCCTTCCCTGATTTTATCATAATCAAACCACTTCGTATAGCAATTTGTGGGAATTTTCTCATTTTTTCCCGCCGCTTCGAGGGAAAAAAGGAAGGTCTCTCCCAGGAATTCATGCTCCTCATACACCACAGAATCGTCCCGCAGAACCGGAATCTCCGTCGTTATCTCCGGCTCTTTCCCCGCTCTTCGCAGGGAAATCTCCCTGTAGCCCAGCACCGCGCAGGTATCCCCCGGCAGCAGGATCCGGCTCCCGCGCTTTCCGGACGCGAGCGCGCAGATCTGCTCCACGTGGACAGCCGTAAGATCGCGCGCGCTGCCGCACAGCCGCTCCATACAGCGCAGAACCAGCCTTTTCCGGATCGCCGGATGAAGCTCTGTGAACGCTGTGAGCTGTATATCGATGCCCTGCTCCCTCACGCGGACATAATGTTCCCACGCGCGCTCCGTCTCCTGTTCCATAAAATCCTCGTCCTCCCGGAGCCGCTCCGCCGCAGCAGCCATGCGCGCCGCGCTCCCGGGGCGGATTTCTTCCATCGGGACAATAAGCTGATGACGGATACGATTTCTCTCATAGGACAGGTCCGCATTACTCTCATCCTCCGCCCAGGGAATCTGCTCCTGCGCAAGCCAGCGCAGGATCTCATCCTTCCCGACGCAGAGCAGTGGGCGAATATAGGGAAGACTCACCGGCCGCATGCCGCCCAGACCTTTCAACCCTGTACCGCGCATCAGCCGGAACAGCATCGTCTCCGCCTGATCATTCTGGTGATGGGCAAGCGCCGTGCGCATACCCGGCTCCGCCTCCATGCACTGCCGGAATACTTCATAGCGGGCTTTTCGCCCCGCCTCCTCGATACTTAAGCCTTCTTTCCCGGCCATCCCCGGCACATCCCGCTTAAAGGCCCGGAAGGGAATCCCCCGTTCCCGGCAAAAGACCTCGCAGAACACGAGATCCCGGTCCGCACTCTCCCCGCGGATACCATGGTGCACATGCACCGCCCGAACCGGATTCCCATGCAGCGCGCCATACTCCTTCAGCAGCACCAGCAGCGCCGCTGAGTCCGGACCGCCGGAAAAGCCGACAAGCACAGGCGTCCCAGCAGGCAGCATCTTATATTTTTCCATATAAGCAAATATTTTTTCCTTCATACTGATTATCATAAGGAAAATCTGTCGAAAATGCAATTATCTTTTCCAGATGCCGGCAACGAGTACGGTCATGTCGTCCGTCCCCTCCCCATAGGCGCGCACCTGCTCCAGCAGCCGTCGCGCAGTCTCCGCAGGCGTCCCCATCGGCAGCTTCATGATCAGATCGCGCAGCGTCCGCTCCTCCTCGCCCGCAGGCAGTGCGCTCAGCACTCCGTCCGTCACCAGAAAGAGAAGATTTCCGTCGTACATACGGATGCGATAAGGCTCCAGCGCGAGCTGCCCCGACGCGCCCGCGGGCAGACCAACGCTGCGGATACACTCCACGCTGTTCTCCTTTTTCAGGAAACTCGGCGCGGAACCGATTTTCAGGAACTCGCACACCCCCGAATAAAGATCGATCGACGCCAGATCCACCGTCGAAAGCACGCGCGCGTCCGGCTGCAGTACGATGGAGGAATTGATCATGCGAACCGCAGTCTCCTTGGAGAATCCCGCCTCCAGAAACTGTTCGAGCAGATCAAGCACCGTCTCACTCTGCGAGCAGGCCCGGATGCCGGAACCCATACCGTCGGAGAGCCCCGCGTAGAATTTTCCCTCCGGCAGCCAGAATACGGAAAAATTGTCCCCGGAGACGGGTTC
This sequence comes from Lachnospiraceae bacterium, assembly GCA_020860645.1. Taxonomy (GTDB): domain Bacteria; phylum Bacillota; class Clostridia; order Lachnospirales; family Lachnospiraceae; genus Hominiventricola. The sequence continues at coordinate 24,153 of JAJBTX010000123.1, forward strand.
TCCCTGCCGCACGGATTTCTGTACGCCATAGAGAACATTGTATGCCGTTCCTTCCACAAACAGCACGGTGATCCGTTCCTGACTGATGAAGGTGCGGCTGTCTCGCGCCGCCATCATCTCACAGTCCAGTATCTCCGACAGAACGGCGGACACCTTCCGGACAGGTACGCAGATCTTGCGGCGCGTCCGCATCGTCACATAGACCTGCTGCTTTCGCCCCTGCGGCCCATAGAAAAAGACCTTCTGCACCTGTACGCCCATGAGCCGCAGGCGCTTTCCGATCTCCTGCTCCAGCTCCTCGTCCTCCCGCGTCCCGTAGATTCGCTCCATTGCTCCCGTCAGAATCCGGCTCATCTCATGAATCTGACCTGCGGCGGCCAGACGGTTTTCCTGCAGCCGGTTCTGCAGAAGCCGCTCCCCGCGGTCCAGCCCCTCCGCCGGCTGCGGCTCCAGTGCGAAGCTTCGCGAAAGCTGGTCAAAGCTCTCCTGGCATTCCTCGATCCACTGCCGGATCGGATGAATGGTCTCTCGCTCCTCCTTCCCGCTCCTGCGCGCGGCAAACCACTCCCGCATATATCCCAGCAGTACAATCGCGGAGAACAGCGCGCCTCCCCGCATCACGCTGAGCGCGCGCTCCCAGACAGGGCGCAGCAGCATATATTCTATGGCCAGCTCCATCGCCGCCAGGGAGAAGCCGGCCGCGCCTCCCAGAATCCACTTATCCCGCCCGTCGCCCCTTCTGCCAAATAAAATCAGGAAACAGCCTCCCACCAGCAGCGCCAGCACATACTTACTCCATTCCATGACCTCACACCTCTCGTCCTTTTTATTTCGCCGTCCATGCATGTCCCCATCAGCAAGACGGATTATAAAAAGGGTGCAGGCGCAATCTTTGTCAATTGGAATCGGCTCGAGAAAAAAAGTTTTCGACATGAAAAAGGCTCCCTTTTACGGAAGCCCTTCTGTCCAACTTCTATATCCTCTTATTCTGCCTTGAAAATAATCTCATCCTCATAGACGAGCCCGAGCTTATCCTTCGCGACTTCCTCCACATACTTCTTCGTCTGCGTGTAGGCCTCGAACTCCTCCAGCTCCTCCGTCCTCGCTTCCTCCTCGGCGAGCGACTCCTCGAGGGCTTCTTCTCTGGCCTGATAGGCTTTATTTTTCTGCCGAAGCTGCATACAGCCTATGGTGCTCACACCCAGAACCAGCACGACAATCAGCAGAATCACCCAGGCGCCCAGATTTTTATTGCGCTCCCGGATGCGTCTGCTCTTTGCTTTCGCCTTTGTCCTCGCAGCCACGCGTGTGCCCTCCCCTTACGTTTACTTCGATAATAAGATAACTATACACTCTTTAAGCTGATTTTTCAATTTCTTTTTGTGAAATCTCCCTGTCAGCTTCAGGAATTTTCTGAGTTTTCCGAAGAGAAAACGCAGCGGAGCGGACAATACGCCAAAAACAGGCCGCAGAACTCCCGCGATGTGCTCCACCAGCCAGCCGCTCACCGTCTGATGGTAGAACAGCATTCCCGCGGCGACCGCAAAGAGCGCATAGCCGCGCACTGCACCGTCATTCTCCCGATAGAGCAGTTCGAAGACCAGAAGAGCCGTCGCGATCCAGTAAAACAGATCCTCAGCCGCCACCGCCCACACGCCGTGGGAGATCACGCGCCGGAAAACGCGTATCACATCGTAGAGTGCCAGAATCAGAACGCCGCGGAGCAGCGCCAGCGCGAAGAAGCGCAGCTCCTCAAGAATCGCGCCGCTCATATCAGCGGAACAGGCGGTTCAGAAGCGTCTCTCCGCCCTTCTTAAAATCGGAAACCTCGGAATACTGGATACTGTCGATTCTGCCCTCCAGGTCAATCTCACCCTTCTCCAGAGACAGACGGTTCACATGCAGATCGGCCCCCGTGATCTTCAGCATCCCCATGTCGGTCTCGAGCAGAACCTCCGATATATCAAAAGAAATGACGTCGGACACTCCTGTGATACTGCCCGTCCGCCGATTCATCAGGGACAGTTTATGCGCGCCCTTAATCTGAGGGCGTTCCTGCGCGCCTTCCATTTTCATCATAAAAAACCTCCCCGCATATTCTCTTAAAATATATGGGGAGGTCCTTCTTCTTATTCCTTATAAAAATCGGTAAAGCTCCTTCGCTTCCTCTTTCCTGACGGTCTCCTGTACATCCAGTACCTCCGCCTTCACGGTTCGCGTACCGAAGTGGATCTCGATCACATCTCCTTCCTTCACATTCAGAGATGCCTTCGCCACTTTTCCGTTCACCAGCACGCGCCCGGCGTCGCAGGCTTCATTGGCAACCGTCCGCCTCTTGATCAGACGGGAGACCTTCAGAAACTTGTCCAGCCTCATAAACGCTTCCTTTTCCCTAGTTCAGAGCGTCCTTTAAGGCCTTTCCGGCTTTGAACTTCGGAGCCTTGGAAGCCGCGATCGGCATCGGCTCGCCCGTATGCGGATTTCTTCCCTCTCTCGCAGCCCGCTCGGCCACCTCAAAGGTACCAAATCCAACGACCTGGACCTTGCCGCCCTGCTTGAGCTCCTCCGTGATCACATCGATCACTGCCTTTACCGCCTTCTCAGCGTCCTTCTTGGATAACTCAGCGCTCTGCGCAACTGCTGCAATCAGTTCTGCCTTGTTCATGTTTTATTTCCTCCTCAGCTTTTTCAATGATTTAAATACTGCATATCCCTGTTATACTCGTTTTGCTGTTGTTTGTCAAGCTGTAAGTCCCCATTTTCAGGCCTTTTTGGGGCTTTCATGCGAAAATTCTGCCGCTCCCCGGAACGGCTGTACGGTTCTTTCGCTGACCTGCTCTTCTCAATCCAGTAAAATTTGAAGCGAAATGCGCTCTGGAACGCCGGTGTGTTCGCCCTCCGGACCTGCTACCTTCTCGCCATGGGCTAAAATATGATCATCGCAGCGGGCTGCAGACATATGCTGGCAGCCAGGCCGGATATGGAGATTATCGAGGTTCAGATCAGCGAAGAATCGCCCCAAGCACCCCGTAGGAGACCACCGACATGATCACCGCCGCAAGCGCTACGCCGATCAGCGCCGCCGGGAAGGCCTTGCGAAACTTCATGCCGAGCAGCGCTGCGATCAGGCAGCCCGTCCAGGCGCCGGTCCCCGGCAGCGGAATGCCGACAAAGAGCGCCAGACCCCAGAACTGGTATTTCTCGATCTGGTCCTTCTTGCTCATCGCGCGGTTTTCCAGCTTCTCCACAAAGGGCCGGAACAGCTTCGTCCTCTTCAGCCGGTCGAAGATCGGCGTGATGAGCAGCAGGATGAAGGGGATCGGCAGGATGTTTCCGATCACACAGATAATAAGCGCGCGCACATACTCCACATTCAGCACGGAGGCCGCCAGAAGACCGCCGCGCAGCTCCAGAATCGGAAGCAGGGAAATGATAAATATGATCAGCTCCTTCGAAGCCTTGCCGCTCAGCAGGTTGATCACCCAGGTCATCAGTGTTTCCATCTGTTATTTCAATCCTTTCGTATAATCTCGCAGGAAACGGTAGAGCACCTCCATCTGATCGTCCGTTCCGATCGTCACGCGCAGATAACTGTCAATCCGCGGCTGCGCAAAATAACGCACATAGATGTCCGCCGCGCGCAGCGCCTCGAAGAGCTTCTTTGCGTCAAGCTCCGGATGCGTGATGAAGAGGAAATTCGCCTGGGAATCCGGAAAACAAAAGCCCATCTCCCTCAGCACCCTCTTCGCGTTCTCACGCGTCTGTATAATTTTCCTCGTCGTCTCCTCAAAATACGTCCGATCCTCCAGCGCCGCCACACCGCAGGCCAGCGCGGCCCGGTTCATCGTGTAGGAGTTGAAGGAGTATTTCACATCGTTCAGATAGCGGATCAGCGCCGGATTTCCCACCGCAAAGCCGATGCGCATCCCCGCCATCGAGCGTGACTTGGAGAAGGTCTGCACGACCAGCAGATTGTCGTATTTCTCCACCAGTCTCAGCGCCGAGTGCGCGCCGAAATCCACATAGGCCTCGTCCACGATCACGACCACGTCCGGATTGCGGCGGATGATCTCCTCCACATCCTCCGCGGCCAGCTCCATGCCGGTCGGCGCATTCGGATTCGGGAAGACAATGCCGCCGTTTTCACGAAAATAGTCCTCCTTCCGGATACCGAAATCCGCATCCAGCGGCACGCGCTCATAAGGGATGCGAAACTCCTCCGCCCAGACCGGATAGAAGGAGTAGGTGATATCCGGGAACAAGATCGGCCTGCCAGAATTAAAAAAGGTCATGAAAGCCATCGCCAGCACATCGTCGGAACCGACGCCGACAAATATCTGCTCCGGCGAAACGCCATACTCCCGTGCCAGCGCGCCCGTCAGTGCCGAAGCCGTCGGGTCAGGGTAACGCAGCAGCTCATCCCTTTTCAGCGCCCGCAGCGCCCCGGTCACGCCCGGCGCGGGCGGATAGGGATTCTCATTGGTATTCAGCTTGATCATGCCCGGCCGGTTCGGCTGTTCGCCCGGCGTGTAGGGCGTTACCCGCCGGATATTTTCTTCCCATTTACTCATGATACTCTCCATTCAGGCGCGCGTAACCCTTCTCGACCAGAAAGGCCGGATGATAGGATTCCTTCGCTCTCCGCAGTCCTTCGTCGCCCGTATCGTCCTCGCGGTTCACATAGCGGTAAGCGGAAACCTCATGCTCCAGGAACTGCTGGTTAATCATCGGATAGGCGCCGCGCACGTCCGCGTAGGCCTTCTCGATATGCACGACAAAAGCGTCGCTGCTGCCGATCGGCTCGCCGAGCGTAAAGGCTACAATACGACCCTCCGCCCGCAGCAGGCCGCCTTTCAGTCCCAGCTCCTTATAGAGGCGCAGCGAATTCATCGACACGCACATCTCCTGGTTCTTCTCCGGATCCGCCTCGCAGCCGTTCTCTATGCGCCAGCGCAGCGCCATCTGGAAGCACTCCTCCACATTGTCGTCCGTAATCGGCTCATAGCTCCAGTCCGGATACTGTGCCTTGAACTGATTGATATGATTTTTCTTGCCGTGGTATTTCTTTCCGGAGAGCCGGATCAGCTTCTCCGTCTCGTACACATAATCCGCGTAATCCCGCATCCATTCCACTTCGAACTGTCCCGGAAAATACTGCTCCAGCACCCCGGCGTCCTCGCGGCTGAGCGAATGCATGCGAAACGGGGAGCCGGCAGCCTTCGCCTCTGCCATCAGCCGCTCCAGCACCGCCCGATGGTCTCCTTCACCGATCGGGAAGGTATAGGAATAAGAACCCTCATAGCCGCTGCGGAATACAAGCAGACCGTCGATCACGGCCCACATCGCTCCAAAAAAGCGGGACCAGAGATAAAAATTCGCGAAGGTCCACTCGCAGCTGTAGCGCTTCAGACCGTTGAAATAGCCCTGGATCAGCTCCCGGTCTTCGAGCTGGGGCCTCTTAAAGGAAATCTCGTCCATCAGTCAAACAGCCTCTCTTTGTAGACTCCCGCATCGATCAGCTCGCGGAAGGAACGGACGACCAGAGGCTTGTCCTCCTTGTAGGTGACACCGAACCACTTGTCGTTCGACGGGAGCACCGCCACATCCGCCTTTCCTTCCTGAATCAGCTGGTCTACCACCGTGGGAATCAGATATTCGCCCTTCATCGGGTCGGAAAGATTTGCAAGATAGTCCGCGAAACCGCTCTCCAGCACGTCAAAAATCTCCGGCGTGAAGCCCCACATGTTCATCGACACCAGGCGGTCGCCCGCAAGCGGCGTCTGTGTGCCGTCCGCGTTCTGCACCGCCGCGCCTCCTTCGGTCTTCACGATATTTTTCGTCTCGGCGACGCCGATGAGCCTTCCGGCCTCGTCCTGACTGCAGACACCCCGGGTCACGCCGCCGTTGTCGCTTAAGGTATTGCCAAGCTTAAAACCGGCCATACAGAAATCCAGCCTGCCCGTCGCCGGACGCTCCTGCGCCAGGTAGTCGTGGATCTTCACAAAGGCCTCTTTTCCGTAATAATCGTCCGCGTTGATGACTGCGAAGGGCTCTTTTACCGCATCTTTGCAGCAGAGAATCGCCTGACCGGTGCCCCAGGGCTTCGTCCGCCCCTCCGGGTTCGTAAAGCCCGCAGGAAGGTCGTCGACCTCCTGGAACACGTAGGCCGTCTCGACCAGCTTCTGCATGCGCACGCCGATAATCTCCTGAAAATCCTTCTCGATCTCCTTACGGATGATGAAGACCACGCGGTCAAATCCCGCCTCCAGCGCATCGTAGATCGAATAATCCATGATAATCTCACCGGACGGTCCTACCGGCTCCAGCTGCTTGACGCCGCCCCCAAAACGGCTCCCGATCCCCGCGGCCATCACGACCAGTGTTGTCTTTTTCATAGCACCCTCCTTTGCATTTTACATGACGCTCTTCATCGCGTCGATGACTTTTTCGACATATGTTTCGCAGAGCTCCTGCGTCGTGGCTTCCACCATCACGCGCAGCAGCGGCTCCGTGCCGCTCTCCCTTACCAGAATCCGGCCCTCGCTGCCGAGCGCCTGCTCCACCTCCGCGATGGAGGCCTGCACGGCGGGATACGTGAGCACCGCCTGCTTGTCAGTCACGCGCAGGTTCCGGAGCAGCTGCGGATAAATCTGTACCTCCGAGGCGAGCGTCCCCAGCGTTGTCTTCTTTTCCAGCAGCACCTCCATGATTTTGAGCGAGGTCAGAATACCGTCGCCGGTCGTCGCGTGCTTGCTGAAAATAATGTGACCGGACTGCTCGCCGCCGAGGCGATAGCCGTTCTCCATCATGTTTTCGAATACGTACTTGTCGCCGACCTTCGTCTTCTGATATTTCAGGCCTACGCGGTCACAGGCCTTGTAAAGGCCGATGTTCGACATGACTGTGGTGACAATCATATCATCCTTGAGCTGCCCGCGCTCCTTCATGTAGGTCCCGCAGATATAGAGGATCAGGTCGCCGTCCACCACCCTGCCCCGCTCATCCACGGCAAGGCAGCGGTCCGCGTCGCCGTCGTAGGCGAAACCGACATCCAGCCCCTTCTCCTTTACGAAGGCCTGCAGCGCCTCGATATGTGTGGAACCACAGTCCTTATTGATATTCGTCCCGTCCGGCTCATTATGAATGACATAGGTCTTCGCGCCGAGCGCGTCAAAGACGCTCTTCGCGATCGCCGACGCGCTGCCATTCGAGCAGTCCAGGCCGACGCGCATCGTCTTGAAGGAGCGGGTCGGAAGGGAAATCAGATAACCGATATAGCGGTTGCGCCCGGCAGAAAAGTCCACCGTCCGCCCAATATTTTCACGCGTCGCCAGCGGAATCCCGTCGATTACGCCGTCGATATAATCCTCGATCTGCCGCTCCACGGAGGCCTCGAGCTTGTAGCCGCTGCCATTGATGATTTTAATTCCATTGTCATAGAAGGGATTGTGGCTCGCGGAGATCATGATGCCGCAGTCAAAGCCCTCCGTGCGCACAACGTAGGACACACTCGGCGTCGTCGTCACATGCAGAAGATAAACATCCGCACCCGAAGCGGTCAGCCCCGCCACGAGGGAATACTCGAACATATAGCTCGATCTGCGGGTGTCCTTGCCGATAACAACCTGGGCCTTGTGCTTCTGACCGAAATACCAGCCAAGGAAACGCCCCACCTTGTAGGCATGCTCCACCGTCAGCGTCACATTAGCCTCGCCGCGGAAGCCGTCCGTTCCAAAATATTTTCCCATGAATCTATACTCCTTATTCGAGATTTGCCAGTTTCTTCGCCTGATCCGCCGCAATACAGGCGTCGATGATCTCCTGGATATCACCGTCCAGAATCTTGTCAAGCTTATACAGCGTCAGGCCGATCCGATGATCCGTGACCCGTCCCTGCGGGAAATTGTAGGTGCGGATCTTCTCCGAACGGTCGCCGGTGCCGATCTGACTGCGACGGGCCTCCGCCTCCGCGTCGTGCGCCTTCTGACACTCAATGTCGTAGAGCTTGGAACGCAGCAGAGCGAAGGCCTTCGCCTTGTTCTGCAGCTGGGATTTCTCCGTCTGACTGTAGACCACAATGCCGGTCGGATAGTGGGTCAGGCGCACCGCGGAGTCAGTCGTGTTGACGCACTGGCCTCCGTTGCCGGAGGCGCGCATCACGTCGATGCGGATATCCTTCTCATCGATCTGCACGTCGACCTCCTCGGCCTCCGGAATCACGGCCACCGTGACCGTCGACGTGTGGATGCGCCCGCCGGACTCTGTCTCCGGCACACGCTGCACACGGTGTACGCCGGACTCATATTTCATCATGGAGTAAGCGCCCTTTCCTTTCAGCATAAAGGTCACGCTCTTCATCCCGCCAATGCCGATCTCGTCGAAGTCTACGAGATCCACATGCCAGTGCCTGGACTCCGCGTAGTGGACATACATCCGGTAGATCTCCGCCGCAAACAGCGCGGCCTCATCCCCGCCCGCGCCGGCGCGGATCTCCACGATCACGTCCTTATCATCATTCTCATCCTTCGGGAGCAGCAGGATCTTCATCGTATGCTCGAGCTCCTCCACGCGCTTTCTCGCGTCCGCGAGCTCCTCCTTCAGCATCTGACGCATCTCCTCGTCGCTCTCCTCTTCGAGCATCGAGAGACTGTCGGCCTCCGTCTCCTGACACTTCCGGTACTCGGTATAGGCCTCCACCAGAGGCTGCAGGTCTGCCTGCTCCTTCATGAGCTTTCGAAAACGGTTCTGGTCATTCACGACCGCCGGCTCCGCCAGCTCGTTCGTGATCTCCTCATAACGCCGGACCAGATCCTCCAGTCTGTCAAACATCAAAACTCCTCCATATATCTATGCCCTGACGGTTCCGTATATCACACGATCAAGACCCGCCAGATCCTTTATAACGCGGACATCCGTGAAACGAGTTTCCATGAGCGCGCTCACCGCGTCCGCCTGATCATATCCGATTTCCAGAAAGAGCATTCCGCCGCTTTTCAGAAAGCGGGGGCTCTGCTCCGTGATTTTCCTGTAAAACGCAAGGCCGTCGGCTCCGCCGTCCAGCGCCATGCGCGGCTCGCTTTCCCGCACCTCCGGCTCTAGCGTCCCGATGACCTGCGTCGGAATGTAGGGGGGATTCGAGACAATCCGGTCAAAGCTTCCCCTGACCTCTTCAAAAAGATCGCTCAGCAGCCACCCTGCATGTATTCCGAGCTTCTTCCCGTTTCGCCGCGCCACGGCAAGCGCACGCTCCGACAAGTCGGTCCCGACGCCTTCTGTGCCTGGCGCAAGTTTCAGAATACTCAGAAGAATACAGCCGCTGCCGGTGCAGAGGTCGAGCACACGCTGACCGGGAGCCATATATTTCAGGCATTCCTCCACGAGAATCTCCGTATCCTGCCGCGGGATCAGCACATCCGGGGTGACGCCAAAAGGAAGCCCCATGAATTCCTGGCAGCCGGTCAGATGCTGCAGCGGCACACGGTGACTTCTTTTTTCAATCAGAGACTCAAATCGCGCGCGTTCCTCCGGAACGGCCTCACGCGCGCTCTCCAGCAGATAGTCCTTTCGCGTGATCGGAAGCGCGTACTCAAAAAGCAGCCAGGCGTCCGTCTTCCATTCGCCCACGCCTGCGGCCCGCAATCTTTCCCCGCCGGTCTTCAGCAGCTGCGCAAGCGTCATGCTTCCTCCTCGTCATAGAGTGGGTAACCCTGGAACTCCCGCCAGTCAAAGACCGCCTCCACCGCGGCGATCGCGACCTCAATCATATCGTCGTCCGGCTCCCGCGTCGTCAGCATCTGCATCCCCTTTCCGGGAATACTGAGAAGCTTCACCAGCGGATTCTCACTGCGCCCGGCCAGGCGGATAAACTCATAGGATACGCCCGCGATCACCGGAATCAGCAGCAGCCGGTACACGACTCGCAGGATCGGTGAATCCACCTGGATAAAGATGAAAAAGATAATGCTGATCACCATGACGATGAACATAAAGCTGGTGCCGCAGCGCGGGTGATAGCGCGAGCATTTGCGGACATTTTTCACAGTCAGATCCATACCGTGCTCAATGCAGTTGATGCATTTATGCTCCGCCCCGTGATACATGTAGGTTCGCTTGATATCCTTCATACAGGAGATCAGCCACACATAGAGCGTAAAAATCAGGAGGCGCAGCACACCCTCCAGAATCGCCAGCAGTGTGTTCGACACAATATAATCCCGGAAAAAATTCGTCACAAAATAGGGTAGCAACATAAAGATAGCAACCGCCATGACGATGGAAAAGGCTACTGTCACGCCCATGACGACCTTCTCCGCCTTATCCCCGAAAATCCTGGTCAGCAGTTTTTCAAACGCGCCCGGCTCCTGCGAATCTTCTTCATCATAAAACGTCGAAGACCAGCCAAGGGTCTCCATACCAATCAGAAGAGATTCCACAAAGCTCACAACGCCGCGAACCAGTGGCAGCTTCGCGATACCGTTTCTCGACGCGAGACTGTGAAACTCACTGATACGGACCTCAATCTCCCCGTCCGGCTTGCGCACGGCCACGGAATACTGGTCCTTATTTCGCATCATGATGCCCTCGAGCACCGCCTGCCCGCCTATTCCTGATGGTTTCAAATAATCACTTCCCTGAAAGCAATAAGGGCTGAGATTGCAACAACCTCAACCCTGTTTCCTGCCAGCTTACTGAATGCCGTACTTACGATTGAACTTATCAATACGCCCGCGGGCGGCTGCCGTCTTCTGCTGTCCTGTGTAGAACGGATGGCACTTCGCACAGATCTCGACGTGGATGTCCTCCTTTGTGGAGCCTGTGGTAAAGGTGTTGCCGCAGTTGCAGGTCACCGTCGCCTGATAATACTTCGGATGAATTCCTTCCTTCATGAGTTTTCCCCTCTTTCCTTTATTCGTGAACTTCCAGCCGCAGCTGATTCCCGGCCAATGCCGCTCCGATCGTTTCCACGGCAAGCTATCCCGGGCTGTCCCTGCAAGTCCCTGCAGGCCATTGCTCTTTTCGCTCAAGCCATATGATTATAGCACAGGCATTTCACGGATGCAAGTCCGTTGAGAACAAACGCGGCCGTGTTAGAGTCTGCGGAAGTGCACAGTTTACTGA
>JAJBTX010000040.1:0-10208 GCA_020860645.1 Lachnospiraceae bacterium
CATTAAACGCGAAGGCACCGTAGAAGATCGCGCCGAAGACAGCGCCGATCTGCGAGGCGTTCGTGACCATGATGACAATTCTTCCGACGATATAGAGAATGACCATGAAGGGAACGATCTTCTCCGTGACGGAGGCGATACGCTTCAGGCCGCCGACGATGACGAGTCCCGCCACGATCAGCACGACGATACCGGTGATCCAGGTCGGCACGCCAAACACCGATTCCATGTTGCCGGAGATGGAGTTCACCTGCGTCATATTGCCGATGCCAAAGGATGCCAGGAAGCAGAAAATCGAGAACAGCACAGCCAGCACCATGCCGATGCCCTTACATCCCTTCTTTGCGCCAAGGCCGTCCCGGAGGTAATACATCGCGCCGCCGGACCATTCACCGGCGTGGTTCTTCCTGCGGTAATAAATGCCGAGCACATTCTCGGAATAGTTGGTCATCATACCGAAAAATGCAATCAGCCACATCCAGAACACGGCACCGGGGCCGCCGACGATGATCGCGCCCGCGACGCCGACGATATTGCCGGTGCCGACGGTCGCCGCCAGAGCCGTGCAGAGCGACTGAAACTGGGAGATGGACTTGTCTTTGGTGTGTCCGACTACATCCTTGTCGCTGAAGATGGCGCCGATGGTCATCTTCAGCCAGTGGCCGATGTGGCTGAGCTGAAAGACCTTTGTGAGACAGGTCATCAGCACGCCCACGAAGGCCAGCAGGATAAGGGCAGGCCAGCCCCAGACGATGTTGTTGACGAAATTGTTTACATTTGTGACGATTTCCAGCATAACGTTTCCTCCTCATGTACATTGTATTTCGTTCTGGCAAAAAAAATCGCAGTCGGGGCGTCTGCCTCACCTGCGAAGCTGTAAAAGTTTCTCTATTTTTCATCAGAACAAAAAATCTTTTTTTATACTAGCACAGAAAATCAGGATTGTAAAGAAATTTTTCGCAGCAGCAGATACTGCCCGTTGTCCGCGAGGATTTCATATTCCGCAAGCTCCGGGTAGTCCGCGAGGAATGGGACGGAGAGAATCAGCAGGGAGTCTTCCTCCGCGTCGAGAAAGGCCTGTGCACCGCCGTCCGCACAGGCGAGGTCGCCTTCGAGCAGGGCGAGCAGCCGCATGTTCTGCTCCCATTCCGTGGTGTTCGCATAGAGGAAGGGATCATAGGCGTCGAGGTAGACCGTCGCTCCGGCGAGCGTGCCATCCCGGTCGAACTGCTCGATGACAAAGGTCTGCAGATCATTGGAGCGCGCGCCGCGCACATTGTCCGCGTAATTTTCCCAGACAAAACGGACGCTCCCGGCTCCGGTGAAGAGCGCAAGGGCGAGTAGCAGGCCGGCCGGCGCGTCTGCCCGGCTGAAAAAATACGCGAGAAAGTCTGCCGCGAGTATGCACAGCGGGACAATGCAGGGGTATACGTACCACATGAGTTTCGTGGAGACAAGCGAAAAGCCGCATAGCGGAACGAGGAGCCACAGCAGAAGTCCGGCAAGATCCCACTGCGGCAGCGGCGTGTCCTTTTTGCGCAGAAGACGCGCCCCCAGGAAGAAAAGGCCAATCAGGACGGCTGCGGTCAGCCATCCGTAAATGTGCTCGAAATTCCAGAAAATCGAGGTCAGATAGTAGGTGAAGGACGCGCCGTGTCCCTCAACTCCGCCCGCCGCCGTCCGACCGAGCAGGTCGGTCTCGACCATCTGCCGGAAGAACGCAAGGCCGTCGTACTGAAAACGAAAGAGCGCCCAGACGAGGATGGGGAGCAGCGCACAGGCGAGAAAAAGCAGCATACGTTTCCAGGGAATCCTCTTCAGCTCGCTGCTCAGCAGGAGGAAGAGAGCGCCGACTGCGGCGATCATGAACGCGTGGAAGCTCTTCGTCAGGAAGGCGAGGGAGAAACAGAGACCGCAGACATAGAGCCAGCGCTGATTTTCCCGGATCTTCAGCATCGCGAGCATGGCAAAGGTGAACAGCATCAGATAGAGGCTGTCCGCGTCCCCGGAGCGCGCAAGATGCGCTTTGAACGGGAAATAATTGGCGCACAGGAAGACCATGCAAAGGAGCGATGCCAGCTTTCCGTAGCGCTTCGTGAAAAGTCCGCAGACTGTCGTTGTGACGAGATAGAAGAGGGCGGAGAAAAAGCGCAGCCCCACCGCGTTGTAGCCAAAGAGAACAAAACCGGCCGCAACCGTCAGGAAGGAAAGCGGCGGCTTGACGTTCCAGTAGTCCGCCTCCCCGCACCAGGTATTTATGAGAAAATTGCCATTCTGCAGCATTTCGTAGGCAGATACGCCGTGACGCGCTTCGTCCCAGGAGTCAATCGCCCCGACGCCAAGGCAGCGGAAGCACAGAAACGCGCACAGTGCGCAGAGCAGCGCAAAGAAAATCCAGTAATATTTTTCTGTCAGCCCGATCAGACCCTCATATAAACGCCGCATAAACCGCACCTCACCCGCTCATTGTAACATGGGCGGAAAAAAAAGTAAACGCCGCGCCCGTGCGGTTGCGAAACCGGCAAAGTAGGGCTATAATATATTTTATGGGATGGAAAGGCTGGAAAAAAACAGGTATTACGGCGGCGCTCCTTGCGGGGGCGCTGCTTCTGGCGCTGGCATTTATGATGGAAAAGGCGGGGCTTGCCCTTGCGGAGGAGGGCGTCGCAGAGTCGGTGCTGGAGATTTACACAGTGGAAGACTATCTTCAGTTCGTCGCCTCCGTCAACAGCGGAAATACCTACAGCGGCGAGTATGTGAACCTGTACGCGGATCTCGATTTCACCGGTGTGACGGGGGAGCTGATCTGCGGCAGCGAGGAGGACTCGGACATTCATTTCGAGGGAACCTTTGACGGCAACGGGCACCATCTGAGAAATATGGTGCTGGAGGCGGAGACGACTGCCGGGCTTTTCCGCAATCTTGAGGGGGTCGTCTGCAATCTGGAGCTGGAAGGCGGAAGTGTTACGGGAGAAACCTGCGGCTCGATCGCGGCCACGCTCAATCTGGGCGGTTATATTGTGAACTGCGCGAGCAGTGCGCAGATTTACGGAAACACGTTGGATGGTATTGTGGGGCAGAATAATTCTGCGATTTATAATTGCTGCTGGACATCTGACGAGGAACACGTGGGCGCGGAGGAACTGAATCAGGGCCTTGGCGGCCTCGGAGGCTCCTACGGCGTGGACGGCTGGTATTTCTGGGAGGAGACGGAAGGCGGGCCGTCTCTTACGCAGAAGCAGGCGGATACCATTACTTCCATGAAAATTATCGTTACTGTGGCCCTGCAGAGCACAACGCTACAGGCTTATTATTCCGAAACGGAGGGGGCATGGTGTTTTGCGCTTCCGGCGGGCTGTTCGGGGCAGGCGCAGCGTGTTTCCGTGATCTTTGCTTCGGGGGATACGCTTTCGCTGGAGTCCGGTGCGGAGGGAGCAGACGTTTCCTTTGCGCATGATCAGATCGAATATACGGTGCGCTTTCTTGAAACATCGAGTGTGCCGGTGCTGATGCTGGATCTCAGTGGGGGAGCGGATATTGCTTACCTGAATGCGGATAAGGAAAATACGGCTTCCGGCTCCTTTACGCTGCTTGATGCGGATGGAACGGTGCTCTCGGAGGGCGTGCTGGAACGCATCCGGGGACGGGGAAACGATTCCTGGCGTGCCGCGAAGAAGAGCTATGGTCTGAAATTCAGCGAGGCGCAGGATCTGCTGGGCATCGGCTCGTCTCAGAACTATGTGCTGCTGGCCGGCTACCGGGACAATTCGCTGGCGGCCTATAAGGTGACCTACGACCTGGCAAAGGAGATCGGCATGGATTATGCGCCGGAATCCGAGTTCGTGCATCTTTACGTGGAAGGAGAATATCTGGGTATGTATCTCCTGACCGGAAAGATCGAGGTGGGAGAGAATCGCTTTGACCTCAAGGATCTGGAAGAAGAGACGCAGAACGTGAACAGCCGGGATCTGGAGATTTATGAGATCGAGACCTGGTACGACGAAGACAGCTACGCCGCCCGGACCTGGTATAATCTCGCCGAGTCGCCGGAGGACGTGACCGGCGGCTATATTCTGGAGATGGACAATGTGGATTATGACCCGACAGACAGCAACTTTGTGAGTGAGCGTCTGCTCCGCTTTGTGCTGAGCAATATCACCTCCGCCTCGAAGGAGGAGGTGGATTATATCGCGGAATTCTGGCAGGACTTTGAGGATGCGTTGTTCTCGGAAGACGGTTATAATGAAAAAGGAAAGTATTACACGGAATACATTGATCTGGAATCCTTCGCGGATCAGTGGCTGATCTATGAGCTGAATATGGAAAACAGTGTGTATTCCAGCGTTTACTTCTACAAGGATTCTGATGAGACCGGAGACGGGCTGCTGCATGCGGTCTGGGAGTGGGACGCGGAGCACTCGCTGGTCGGAAGCCGCGACTATACCTGGAGCTGGTTTGCCAGTCTGCCATCTTCGCAGCGATACGACTATTGGAAACAGCTCTACAGTCACGAAGATTTCGCGGAAATGGTATATAAGGAATGGACGGAAAAATTCCTTCCCGCCATTGGGAAGGCTCTGGGAGAAGGCGATGATACGGACGCGGATGGTATCCGCTCACTTGACGCGTACCTGGAAAATTACGCGGCGGACGCTGAGCTGGATGAGAGCCGCTGGACGGGTCGTGATTTTGAAAAGAAGATCGGGATCATCCGTACGATTTATACGGAGCGTAAGGATTTTCTGACGAGAGCGCTGTCGCTGTACGACAGCGGCTACAGCTACTTCTATGAGGAGGACGGCGTGTTCTACGGCGTGACGGAGGACGGCGAGTCCGTGGCGCTGCCGTAGCGCTTGTAATCATTTCTCATAAATGGTATAATTCGGAGTAACAGTCAAGCGCAGCAACAAAATAAAAAGACAGGCTGTGCAGATTTATCTGCTAAAGACTGTGTTTTTATTTTGGGATGGGCGGGACGCCCATCGAGCCACAGACATATGACGCTGCAGGCGGCATATAGCCTGTGTAACAGGTGGTCTGCGGCCTGGTGAGCGGCAGAAGTAACAGGAAGGAAAAGAAAAGCAAAATGGGAAAGATCAAGGTGGAGACCTGTGAGATCGAGGGTCTGAAGATCATTACGCCGACCGTGTTCGGGGATGAACGCGGTTATTTCATGGAGACTTACAATTATAAGGACTACGCGGCGGCGGGCATCGACATGGAGTTCGTGCAGGACAACCAGTCCGCGTCGAAGAAGGGCGTGCTGCGCGGTCTGCATTTTCAGATTAATTATCCGCAGGACAAGCTCGTGCGCGTCGTGACGGGAGAGGTCTTTGACGTGGCGGTGGATCTGCGGCCCGGCTCCGCTACCTATGGGAAATGGTTCGGCGTGACGCTGTCCGCGGAGAATAAGAAGCAGTTCTTTATTCCGAAGAATTTCGCGCATGGCTTTTTCGTGCTCTCAGATTACGCGGAGTTTGCGTATAAGTGTACGGATTTCTATCATCCGAACGACGAGGGCGGTATTGCCTGGGATGATCCGGATATCGGGGTGGAATGGCCGATTCCGGAGGGAATGGAGCTCACGATTTCCGAGAAAGATCAAAAATGGGGCGGCTTTCGCTCGCTGCAAAAGTAAGGAGAGGCCTCATGGTCCAAATGATACGGGATTTCTGGAAAAACCGTGGCCTGATCTGGAAGCTGGCAAAAAATGATTTTAAGACCCGCTATGCCGGGTCCTATTTTGGTATTCTCTGGGCGATGGTCCAGCCGGTCATCATCGTGCTGGTCTACTGGTTCGTCTTCCAGATCGGACTCAACAGCGCGACGGCGCAGCTCAAGGAGGGCATCAGCGTACCCTTCGTGCTCTGGCTGGTCAGCGGCATCGTGCCCTGGTTCTATTTTTCGGAGGCTCTGAGCAACGGGACGAACGCGCTCCTCGAGTACAATTATCTGGTGAAAAAGGTTGTTTTTAATATTGATATTCTGCCGCTTGTCAAGACGATCGCGGCGCTGTTTATCCATGCCTTTTTTGTGCTCTTTATGCTGCTTCTTTTCGCGCTCTATGGCTACCTGCCGGGGCTCCATACGCTGGGGATCCTCTATTTCAGCGCGAGCCTGCTGATCTTCGTGACAGGGCTCTGCATGCTGACGAGCGCGCTGGTCGTCTTTTTTCGCGACCTTACGCAGATCATCAATATTTTTCTGCAGGTTGGCATCTGGATGACGCCGATCATGTGGTCCCTGGAGGATCTGCTGGCGAAGTATCCGATTCTGGCGATCCTGAAGCTGAACCCGCTGTGCTACATCGTCTATGGTTATCGGGCGGTGCTGTTCCGCACCGGAGGCCTTCCGAGCCTTGGCTGGATGAACGTTTATTTCTGGGTCGTGACGGCGCTTGTGTGGGTGCTGGGGAGCAGGATGTTCCGCAGGCTCAAGGTACATTTTGCGGATGTCTTATAGCGGTGCGCATTTTTCATCTTCCATAGGGCGAAAGCCCGACAGCGAGATGGAGCGAAGCGTAATCGAGCTGCATCGCGTAATATAGAAAACAACGAGGAGTATCATGTCAGATACGGCAATCAGACTGGAACATGTCACAAAGATTTACAAACTGTATAATCGGAACCGCGACCGCCTCAAGGACGCGCTCGGCCTGACGAAGCAGAAGTGCTACAGCGAGCACTACGCGCTGCGCGACGTGAGCATGAGCGTGCAGGAGGGCGAGATGGTCGGCATCATCGGCGTCAACGGATCCGGCAAGTCGACAATCCTGAAAATCATCACGGGCGTCTTAAGCGCGACCGAAGGCACGATGGAGATCAACGGGCGTATCTCAGCGCTGCTCGAACTCGGCGCGGGCTTCAACATGGAGTACACCGGCCTAGAGAATGTGTACCTGAACGGGACGATGATGGGCTTCACGGAGAAGGAGATTGATGAACGACTCCAGGATATCCTCGATTTCGCGGACATCGGTGAGTTCATTCACCAGCCGGTCAAGACCTATTCGAGCGGTATGTTCGTGCGTCTGGCCTTCGCGGTGGCGATCAACATCGACCCGGAGATTCTGATCGTGGACGAGGCGCTCGCGGTGGGCGACGTGTTCTTCCAGGCAAAGTGCTACCATAAATTCGAGGAGTTCAAGAAGCTCGGAAAGACGATCCTGTTTGTGAGCCATGACCTGACCAGTATTGCGAAATACTGCGACCGCGTGATCCTGCTGAACAAGGGCGTGAAGCTGGCCGAGGGCTCTCCGAAGGACATGGTCAATATGTATAAGAAGCTTCTTGTCCATCAGCTCGACGAGGAGACGCTCGAGGACGTGAGCGTAAAGAGCGATATCGGCGTCCACACGCAGGACGGTTCGGCGTGGAAGGATCACTTCGAGACAAACCCGGCGCTGCTTGATTACGGAGAAAAGACAGCGGAAATTGTAGATTTCTGTATCATTGACCATTACGGACAGTTTTCCAATATCATCGAGAAGGGAACGGTCTGCCAGGTGAAGGCGAAGCTTTATTTCCATGGACAGATCAAGAATCCGATCTTCACGATCACGATCCGGAATAAGCAGGGAACCGACGTCACCGGTACGAACACGATGTTCGAGCGGGTGGAGACCGGAACGGTCGAGGCGGGAGAGACGCGCGTCGTGACCTATGAGCAGCGCATTGATCTGCAGGGCGGGGATTATCTCATTTCGCTCGGCTGCACGGGCTACGTCGGGGATGAGTTTAAGGTGTACCACAGGCTGTACGATCTGGTGGGCATGACCGTGCTATCGGATAAGGATACGGTCGGCTTTTATGATATGAATTCGAAGATCACGGTGGAGAACGGATGAAGAATTTTGGCAGGCGGGTGAAGGCTTGCCTGTGTGATCCGTGATCGGTGAGACAGAAGCCGGGGGCTCATTACTCAGAGGAAGCCGGGAATTCAGGCGGAAAGGCAGTTGGCATGCAGGAACAGTTCGGAAAAGTGACAGTCACATATGATGAGGCGACAACAGTTTATGATCATGTGTCCTCAAATGATGAGTCGGCGCTGGAAGCATTCGCTGACGAGGAGCATGATCTGCGGCGGATGGAAGCGCCTGACTGGATCGAACTCTATCATTTTTCCCATCTGCGCGTGAACCTGATCGAATGGCTTCCAATCAGAGAGACGGATCGCATGCTTGAGTTTGGCGCGGACACAGGACAGCTGACCGGCGGTTTCCTCGAAAAAGCGAAAGAGGTAGTCTGTCTGGAGGAGCGTCCGGATCGCTGCCGGATTCTTGCGAAGCGGCACAGCTGCGCGGAAAATCTAAGTGTTTATGCCGGAAATATGTGGAAGAATCTTGAGGCGCTTCCCGGCGGCTTCGACTGGATCATTGCGCCCGGCGTCCTCGAACAGGCCGGGCTCTGGTTCTCAGGTGAAGAACCCCAGGTGCAGGCCATACAGAAATTAAAGGCTCGCCTGAATCCTGGCGGGCATCTCGTGCTCGCGGCGGACAATCGTCTGGGTCTCAAATACTGGGCCGGTGCGGCGAATCCGCATAACGGCGTCTACTTTGACAATCTGGAGGGCGCGGGCTGCGGCTTCACGAAGCAGGAGCTGGAGCGGATTCTCGAGGAGAGCGGCCTTATCGACGTTGCGTTTTACTATCCCTACCCGGAGCGCTGGTTCCCGGTGAGTATCTACTCCGACCGCCGGCTGCCGAAGACCGGGGAGCTGAACCGGAACCTGCGGAATTTTGAGGGGGAACGGCTCGTGCTCTTCGACGAGGAAAAGGTCTACGACCGGCTGATCGCCGACGGCAGATTCCCGGAATTTTCGAACGCCTTTCTGATTGTGACAGGTACTTCTGAGGGGAACTGCCCGGTTTATGTAAAATATTCCAACGACCGCGCAGAGCGCTGGTCGATCCGGACTGACATACTGGAGACTGCGGACGGAAGTCAGGTGCGCAAAGTACCGGTTTCTTCGCAGGCAAAGGAGCATATCGAAAATATGAAGCGCCGGGAGGCGACGCTGGCCCGCCAGTGTGCAGCGGGCGGCATCCGCGCAAACCGCTGTGAGCTGCGGGACGGAGCGGCGTACTTTGAATTCCTGGAAGGTAGAACCTTCGAGGAACGCCTCGATGAGCTGCGCAGCCGCAGGGATTATGCGGGACTGGCTGCAGCGCTGCAGGACTACCGCAGGCTGTTGCTTGCCTGCCTTGCGCCGGAGCTCGCACCATTCGAAAAGAGTGCGCGTTTTATTGAAATGTTTGGCGATCCCGCCTTCGCGAAGGCTTACGAGGGCGCGCCCGTCAATAATCTGGACTGGATCTTCGGCAACCTGATGGAGACTGCGGAGGGCATGGAGGTCATCGACTATGAGTGGACCTTCGAGGTGCAGGTGCCGGTCGAATATCTGCTCTGGCGCGCGCTGTCGCTTTATCTGCACAGCAGAACCGATCTGCAGAGCCTTGGCCTGATGGCCCAGATGGGTATTTCCTCCCATGAGGAGCAGATTTTTGCGGAAATGGAGCATCATTTCCAGCTCTGGCTGTTGCAGGGGACGGTGACCATCGACGCGCAGTACCTGCACACGGCGGGACGTACGCTGCGTCTTGACGATCTGCTCGACCACGCCGGTCGGCAGCGCATGCAGGTCTACGCCGACACCGGCGAGGGCTTCACGGAGGCCGACAGCTGGTGGGTCGACACCGCGCCTGACAAGGAGGGCAATATTCACATTCGTCTCCTCCTCCCGGAGAGAACGAAGGCTTTACGCATCGACCCGGCTGAGTCGTCCTGTCTGGTGAGTGTCAAACGCATCCTGGGCGAGCTTGGCGGCAGCTATACCCTGAACTACATCCACAATGGCCGGGAGTTGGAGCCGCAGGGCATCCTGTACACCACTGACGACCCGCAGATCACAGTCCCGGCCCTCACTGAGGGTACGCGTCAGGTCTACCTCGAACTGACTGTGCAGGAGCTGAACCGCGACACGGCCTTCGCCTGCATGAACCTGCTGAACCGGGTACGCACGGCGGAACGCATCTACAACTGCTGGCCGGTGCGGCTGCTGCGCCGGATCCGGCACGGGCACTGACCCTGGCCCCCGCCTTGGCTTCGGCCGCCCGGCCCGGATACACATCTGTATTCGGACCCGCTCCCGCTCGGTGTCGGAACGTAGCGGTACTAAGGCTCAGCCTTCGCCCGATGGGCTCGCCTTCG
>JAJBTX010000040.1:10308-18530 GCA_020860645.1 Lachnospiraceae bacterium
CGACGTCCGACAATGGTCCTCATACAGAAATGTATCCGAGCCGGGCTATGCAGTGGCGATGAGTGAGGTGACTGATCCATATTGGCTCCGGCCGCCCGGCCCGGATACACATCTGTATTCGGACCCGCTCCCGCTCAGTGTCGGAACGTAGCGGTACTAAGGCTCAGCCTTCGCCCGATGGGCTCGCCTTCGCCAAGTACCGACGTCCGACAATGGTCCTCATACAGAAATGTATCCGAGCCGGGCTATGCAGTGACAATAGACGGGTTTACTGACTCTTACCAACACCCAGCCTGCGCCGGGGCGATATCTATATCCGGACCATCGGCGGGCGCCGGTACTTGGCGAGCCCGAGCCGCAGGCGACAGGCGAGCCTTAGTACCGCTGCAGCCCGACGCTGAGCGGGAGCGGGTCCGCATATAGATATCGGTCCAGAGCAGGCGGACGGAGGAATGATAAATGAGTAAAGAGACAAATCAGACAGAACTGCCGGAGTACCGCGACAAGCGCTTCGACCGGGTGCGCGGCACCTGGTACTGGAAGCTTTCGAAGCCGCTGCGGGAGATCGTGCATTTCTTTCAGCGGCTGCATGCGGCCTACATCCACTACGGCGGTGTGCGCGGCGTCTATCGGCGCTGGCGGCAGAAGCGCGGCGAGGCCACGAAGCGCGTCGATTTCGGGACGAAGAGCTTCCCGGACGCCGAGCAAAGAAAGCGCGAGGAGGAATGCGTCTTCCCGCGGGATATCCGGTTCAGCGTGCTCGTGCCGCTGTACAATACGCCGGAGCGATTTCTGCGGGAGATGATTGAGTCCGTGCAGGCGCAGACGTACCGGAACTGGGAGCTGTGTCTCGCGGACGGCAGCGATGAAAAGCACCCGGAGGTGGGACGCATCTGCGCGGAGTACCAGAAGGCGGACAACCGGATTCGTTATCAGAAGCTGGAGAAGAATCTGGGCATTTCCGGGAATACGAATGCCTGCTTTGCGATGGCGACGGGAGATTATATCGGTCTGTTCGACCATGACGATATCCTGCACCCGAGCGCGCTCTACGAGTGCATGAAGGTGATCTGTGAGAAGGACGCCGACTATGTCTATACGGACGAGCTGACCTTCGAGTCTCCGGATCTCGACCATATTATCGTAATGCATTTTAAGCCGGACTATTCGCCGGACAATCTGCGCGCGAACAATTATATCTGCCATTTCTCCGTGTTCGACGCGAAGCTGCTTGAAAAGACGGGTCTGTTCCGGCCGGAGTACGACGGCAGCCAGGACCACGACATGATCCTGCGGCTGACGGAGGAAGCGCGAAACGTACAGCACATTCCGAAAATACTGTATTACTGGCGCTCTCATCCGAATTCCGTGGCGGCGGACATCGGGGCGAAGACCTACGCGATCGACGCGGCGAAGCGCGCCGTGCACGACCACATGCGGGATTATTACGGCATGGAGGTGGAGGTCGAGAGCACGCGAGCCTTCCCGACGATTTTCCAGATCAAATATCCGATCACGGGGACGCCGCTGATCAGCATTCTGATTCCGAATAAGGATCATGTGGCCGACCTGCGCCGCTGCATCTCGTCGATCACGGAGCGCTCGACCTGGAAGGATTATGAGATTATCGTGATCGAAAATAACAGCACGGAGCAGAGCATTTTCGATTATTATGAGGAGCTGAAAGCAGATGCGCGTGTGCGCGTCGTCACCTGGGAGGGCGAGTTTAACTACTCGAAGATCAATAATTTTGGCGTCGGCTTCGCGAAGGGCGAGTATCTGCTCTTCCTGAACAACGACACCGAGGTCATTACGCCCGACTGGATGGAGCAGATGCTGATGTACGCGCAGCGTACGGATGTCGGCGCGGTCGGGGCGAAGCTCTACTATGCGGACAATACGATCCAGCATGCGGGCGTGGTGCTTGGCCTGGGGGCGCACCGTTCCGCCGGGCACACGCATTACAAGATGCCGCGCGAGCACCTTGGTTATATGGGGCGGCTCTGCTACGCGCAGGACGTGAGCGCAGTGACGGCGGCCTGCCTGCTCGTGTCGCGGCAGATTTATGATGAGGTCGGCGGCCTGGACGAGAGCTTCACGATCTCGCTGAACGATGTGGACTTCTGCCTGAAGATTCGGGAAAAGGCTTACCTCAATATCTTCACGCCTTTTGCGGAGCTCTATCACTATGAGTCGAAGACGAGAGGTCTGGAGGAAGGGGAGAAGCTGCGCCGCTATGAGAAGGAGTGCGAGCATTTCCGGGAGAAATGGAAGGCAGCGCTGGAGGCGGGCGACCCGTATTACAATCCGAATTTTTCACTGGATTATTCGGATTTCACCCTGCGGTTTTAGAGGAGAGCCATGAAGAGAGCAGAACGGGAAAAAGTAATAAGAGGCGCGTACCGCAGTACAATCGTTGCGCTGAGCATTTGCTGCATTTTCCTGGGCGCGGTGCTCGTGGTGCACGAGCTGGCCCGGGAATATGAGGTGAGCGAGCTCGAGGAGAAGCTCGAGGCGAAGGGCGTTGTGCAGAATGATGAGGGGCTCTACGCCAGTGTCGAGCTGTTCCTGCCGGATGAGATCTACGTGGCCACGGGTGTGACGATCGAGCTCTACAACAGCCAGGTGTCCTCGCTTGGAACGCGGATTGAGAATTATAATGTAAAATGGACCTGCGCGGTCGGCAAAAACATGTCGCGGAAGTTCTCCGTCACGGGCACGGAGAAGCTGATCGGAGACTATCAGCTGATTTTTACCATTTTCGACGACAACGGTGCGCAGGTGGCGACCGCCTCCACGACGCTGAAAATCGTGGAGGCGCTGGAGGGCGAGGAGAGCAGCTTTTCTCTGCTGACCATTGGCGACAGCCTCTCCTGCGATACGGCTACCTATGAGCGCTTAAATGAGCTGAGTGACGACGGGATTATTTATATGGGCACCCGTGGCGTGGGAGGCTCTCTGACCGAAGCACGCAGAGGCTTTTCCGCGGCGGATTATCTGTCCGCCACGCCTTATACGCAGGAGGAACCGGAGGAGGAGGTGCAGCCGTTCTACAATGAGGAGACCGGCAGTTTCGACTGGGCTTACTATAAGGAGACGACGGGCTTTGATCCGGACGCGGTCGAGATTTTCCTCGGGACGAACGGTATTGATACCGACCCGGTGCCGAACGGCGACAACATCATCGCGATTGTGGAAAATATTCACGAGGCCGACCCGGATCTGCCGATCTATCTGGTTCATACGATCTATCCGGCGAATCAGGACGGGATCGGCTCCTGGAGTAATTCTGACGGCTACGCGCTCTACGGAGACCGCTATAAATATGAGGAGGATCAGAAGGTCTTTTATCTGATGACCTACCTCGAGGAGACGCTGAAGGACGAGGACAATCTTTATTTCGTACCGGCGGCGATCTGCCATGACAGCGAGAACAATTTCAATACTACGACCGAGGCGGTGAATCCGCACTCGGACGAGACGATCGAGGTGCCGGACAACGCCGTGCATCCGAACAGCGCGGGCTATCAGCAGATCGCGGACTGTCTGTACAGCGTGATCTGCGGAACAAAAGCAGAATGGGAGAATTAAAAAAATGAGAAAATTACTGGGACAGCTGATTCGCTTTGGGTTTGTAGGATTTCTGTGCTTCTTTATCGACTACGGGATCATGGTGCTGCTGACCGAGGTTGCGGGGATCAATTACCTGATTTCCAGCGGGATCTCCTTCACCGTGTCGGTGATTGTGAACTACATTCTGAGCGTTACCTTTGTCTTTGAGACGGACAAAAAGAAAAATAAGATCAGGGAGTTCGTTGTATTTGTGGTTCTGAGTGTGATCGGCCTCGGCATCAACGAGCTCTGCATGTGGCTCGCGACGGAGCTGATGGGCATCCACTACATGATCTCGAAGATCGGCGCGACGGCGATCGTGATGGTTTACAACTTCATCACGCGGAAGATCTTCATTGAGAAGCATTGAACATTTATTCGGCATTATGAGCATAAAAAGAAACGGGCAGACCACCTGGGCAATAGCCGCAAGGTTGCGATGCTCGTTTCTTTTTCTTATCTGATATGAGAATCCATCATCCTCCGTCATCCTCCGCTCTTCTGTATCTCAAAGCTGTCCACAATCTCCCAGGTTTCCGCCTCGTAGGTCGTGACGGTCAGCGTGCTTGGCGTGACCTGCACGTCCGTGACTTCGGGAGCCTCACGGTACTCGCTGAAGGCGATCTCGTTCTGCGCGGTCGGGCGGTGGTACAGGCTGCCGCTCGAGGAGTTCAGCGTCACATACATCGTGCCCTCCGGATCTATGGCGGGACTCTCATATTCGAGATAACTTCCATCCGCCTGAATGAAATTCGAGCGGCTGTAGGCGTGGTCGTGACCGGTCATAACAAGGTCGATATCGTAAGCGTCCGTGAAGGACAGAAAGTAAGGGCGAATGTTGGCGGCGTTCTCCATGTAGTCCTCGTAGGAATTATAGGGGGAGTAATGGCAGAGGATGATCCGCCAGCTTACGTCCGGGTTCGCCTCGCAGGCCTCGGCAATAAACTGCTCGTGTTCGCCCCATTTCGCTGCATCCATGAGGTCGAGCACGAGGAAGAGGGCATTTCCGCGCACGAACCAGAAATCGCCGTCACTCTCATCGTCGCAGGTGCCGTACTGTGTCTGGTTCGGCAGGTAGTAGTGCTCGGAATACTGCGAGCCGCCGATCTCGTGGTTTCCCTTGACCGGGGCGAGCGAGAGGCTGTACAGAGCGGCCTGATTCAGAAACGCGTCGTACTGCTCGGTGTCGTCGAAATCATTGACCTGGTCGCCAAGAGACACCAGAAAGCTCGTGTCTGCAAAATGATATTTGATCTTGTTCAGCACGCGCTTGAAGGTGGTCTTCTGATTGTCCAGCTCGTCGACCGGCTTGCCGAGCTGCGGGTCGCCGAGCACGGTAAAGCGGAAGCTGTCCGAGTAAGCGGGCGTCGTATAGCTGTAGACCGGGGACATGCCGTCCTCATTTCCTACTTTATAGATATAGTCGGTTTCTGCCGCAAGACCACTCACGGTCGCACGGTTAATATAATAACCGGATGTGACCTCGGAAGCGAATGTCGAGACCGCATCGAAGGTGAGCGCATTCTCAAAATCTTCATCATCCGCTGTGGTCCACAGCACCTGCCCGGTCTCTTCCGAGGGGGAATACCAGGTCAGATTTACCTCATCCTCCCCGGCGCCGACTGTGACCGAGAGCCAGCGGATGGAGGTGGTCGTGATCAGTGTGGCGGAATACTCCGGAGCCGTGCTCCAGCTCTCCTCGCCCGGTTCCGGGGCGGCCTCTTCCTCGGTTTCCGTCTCCTCAGCCTGCACGCTGCTGTCCGCAGAGTCCGTTTCGTCGGTGGCTGTGCTGCCGCAGGCCGCCAGTGAAAAAGCCATAGTCAGCACCAGTGTCGTAAGCCATATGTGTATTTTCCTCTTCATATTTCATCTCCGTGATTGATAATACAGCGTTTCCAAAAACAAAGACAGATCCGCGCAGTGCCGCGCAGATCTGTCCGAACTGTCGCCTGTGTGTACTATATCACAGGAACCCGATAAATGTAAAGCCATTGCGCTGCCGGAAAGTGGATGCGGTGGTACGCTACCTGCCCGTCCGCGATTCCTCCTCCGGAAGCAGATTTTTCATGTTTCGCAGGCTGATCGCCAGCGTGGACGTGTTGTGCAAAAGCGCAGAGACGGTCGGCTGCAGGATACCGGCGACGCCCAGTGCGATCAGGCCGGTGTTGAAGCCGACGATAATCCGGTAATTCTGCTGGATCCGCTTCATGAGCTGTGTACTCATATTTTTCAGTGTGACGAGCGCGTACAGATCATCAGCCGCCACGGTGATATCCGCAATCTCACGGGCAATTTCAGCTCCGTCGCTGATCGCGATTCCGGCATCTGAGGCCGACAGCGCGGGGGAATCATTGATGCCGTCGCCGACCATGATGACTGTGCGCCCGAGCGCCTTCTGCTCTTCAATGTAGCGGGCCTTGTCCTCCGGCAGCACCTCCGAGAAGTATTCGTCCGCGCCGATGTGCCGCGCGACCGCGGCCGCGTGCCGCTCACTGTCTCCGGTCATCAGGATAACCTTCTGAATGCCGGCATTTCGCAGTGCGCGGATGGCGTCCGGCGCTTCCTCACGCAGCGGGTCCTCAATGCAGATGACCGCGGCAAGTAGGCTGTCGACTGCCATGTACAGGTGAGAGTACTCCTCCGGGATCGCAAGATAGCGTTCCATGTATTCCGGCGGAACCACGCACGCCTCATCCTCGAAAACAAAATGGTGACTGCCTATGACGACCTTGTGTCCGTCTATGTAGGAGGAAATCCCATGCGCCACGATGTAATTGACCTTCGAGTGCATTTCCTCATGGTCCAGTCCCCGCTCCTTCGCGGCCTGCACGACGGCCTTCGCCATCGAGTGCGGGAAATGCTCCTCCAGACAGGCGGCGACCCGCAGCGCATCCTCCTTCGTATGTTCGCCCATGACGACGATATCCTTCACCGTCGGCTGCGCCTTTGTGAGCGTGCCGGTTTTGTCGAATACAATCGTATCCGCGGCTGCGACCGCCTCCAGGAATTTTCCGCCCTTGACGGTGATGCTGTGGGAATGTGCCTCGCGGATGGCGGACAGCACCGAGATTGGCATCGCCAGCTTCAGCGCGCAGGAAAAGTCGACCATGAGCACCGACAGCGCCCTTGTCGTGTTCCGGGTCAGCAGATAGACGAGACCCGTGCCGACCAGCGTGTAGGGAACCAGCCGGTCCGCCAGAGATTCCGCCTGACTCTCCGTGCTGGATTTCAGCCGCTCTGAGTCCTCGATCATGGAGACAATTTTTGCGTAACGCGTGGAGCCGGAAGCTGCCTTTACCTCGATGCACAGCTCGCCATCCTCCACAACCGTACCGGCGTAGACATAGCCGCCGGGCGCCTTGTGGACGCTTACAGCTTCGCCGGTCAGCGACGACTGGTTGACCTCGGCCTCTCCTTCAGACACGAGCCCGTCGAAGGGGATGACATTTCCCGTGCGGATGACGACGAGGTCGCCGGGGCAGATCTGCTGCGCGGGAACCAGAGTTTCCTGCCCGTCCTGCTTCAGCCATACCCGGCTGACATTCAGGGACATGCTGCGCGCGAGATCGCCGACCGATTTCTTGTGTGTCCATTCTTCCAGAATGTCGCCGATGCCGAGAAGAAACATGACGGAACCCGCCGTGCTGTAATCCGCCCGCAGTACGGAGACGCCGATCGCCGCGGCGTCGAGCACGGAGACGTCGAGTCTTCCTCTGACCAGAGAACGCAACCCGGCCCAAAGGTAACGCAGGGACTTGAGCGCGGTATAGGCGGCGCGCACGGGGAACGGGACAAATACCCTTCCGACACAGCGAAGCGCGACCTTCTGAACCAGCTTTTCCTGATAGCATCGGTTCAGACTGCGGCCCGAGTGATCAAGAACTTCCTGCGGGACATTCGTGCTTTCATAGCGGAAACTCCGAAGAGCGGCGAGCAGCGTCTCCCGGTCGTCGCTGTAGAGAATTACCGCGTCTGCGGTGCGTTCATATACCTTTGCTTCGCTCACAACCGGCAGACTGCTGAGATAATAAAGCAGGGTGTCCGCCTCCTCACAGCTCATGCGCGGCTGAACCATATGGATGCGCAGACGCCCCCTGATGTCGTGTTTGATAATGAATTTCAAGACTTATTCCTCAGTCGCTTCCTGAGCGCAGGCAGCTTCCTCGGCCTCTCTTTCTTCGTTGATCTGCTTTGCCTCCGCCAGAATATCCTCCGCGTTTTCCTGCACTGTGGTCACCGTCTTCATGACGCACTCCTTCGCGCGCAGCGTCGCGGCGGTGCAGTTCGTATAGACCTTCCGCGCGTCCTTGCTGGAGAGAATCTGGATACCGGCGGTTCCGAACAGGACGCCGCCCACGAAAAGCCCTATTTTTTCCCAGTTAAGATTTAACATCGATATGTACCTCCTTGATTGTAATAGGATTATCATACGTTTTGCGCGGGCGGTTAGTCAATTCCAACAGGCCGTACTGAGAAAAGTTATCAAAATTGAAAAAATGGCCGATTATAGTGCAATACAGGGCGAAACGTGCTATGCTGTTTTCAGTGCAGAGAAGAGCAGGGGCGGCGGGGCGCCCCGTTGGAGAGTGCGGGAGGGCGCGCGATGGGGG
>JAJBTX010000040.1:18540-34453 GCA_020860645.1 Lachnospiraceae bacterium
GGAACTCCCGTCCGGGGCAGCGCTGTGGGAATGGCTCCTACAGCATGAGGGGCAGAGCTTCTACACGAAAAAAGGACTGGAATTTACCTATTATATAAAGGGCGGAGAACTGTTCGCGAGCCGGCGGGAGCGCTCGATCACGCGTAGCACCTTTGAGTATGCCCTGCGCAGGCTGCGCGAGAGCCCGCAGGAGGTCACCGGGCCAAAGAGCCTGAACGTGTACGGCGCGCCCTATGTGTATGCGCTGCTGTGCGCCGCGCTGGAAGCGGAAGAAGATAATCCGCCGGATTCGTCTTCAATGTTCTCCTCGTACAGGGGCGTGAAAAGTCCCGTAAAAACCGATGAAAAAAGCCCTTGACTTCATATATGTATCTGTGCTATAGTAAACAGGCGAGTGAAGTCAAGCGCTTTTTTTTTGACTTTAAAAATGGTGTAGAAAGACAAAAGCGAGGTGGAAGGTTGTGCGCGTAAGAATTACACTGGCATGTACGGATTGCAAGCAGCGGAATTATAACATGACAAAGGAAAAGAGAAATCACCCGGACAGGATGGAGACGAAGAAATACTGCCGTTTCTGCAAGAAGCATACACTTCATAAGGAAACGAAGTAATTTCGCCACAGGGTAAAAGGAAGCGACGATATGGGAGAAACAAAGAGTGCCGACAAGGACCGTAAGCAGAGCTGGTTCAAGGGCATGAAAGCCGAATTCAAAAAGATCGTCTGGCCGACCCGGAGCGATCTCACAAAGCAGACGATTGCGGTTGTGAGTGTCTCTGTCGTGCTGGCTCTCCTCATCAAGGTGCTGGATATCATCCTGTCCTACGGGATCGACTGGATCCTGACACTGTAGGAGAAAGGGTGAGAGTATGGCAGAAGCGAGCTGGTATGTAGTACATACCTATTCCGGGTATGAGAATAAGGTAAAGGCCAATATTGAGAAGGCGATCGAGAACAGGCATCTGGAGGAGCAGATCCTCGAGGTGAGAGTCCCCATGCAGGACGTAGTGGAGCTGAAGGACGGCGCGAGCCGCCAGGTTTCCAAGAAGATGTTCCCGGGTTATGTCCTGATCAATATGGTTATAAACGACGACACCTGGTATGTTGTGCGTAATACCAGGGGCGTGACCGGCTTTGTCGGACCGGGTTCGAAGCCGGTTCCGCTGAGCGACGAGGAGATGCGTCCGCTCGGCGTTCATTCGGATGCGATCAAATTTGATTTTGCGGAGGGCGACACGGTTGTCGTCATTGCCGGTGTCTGGAAAGATACGATCGGCAAGATCCGCTCGATCAATGAGAACAAACAGAGCGTGACGATCAACGTCGATCTGTTTGGCCGTGAGACTCCGGTAGAGATCAGTTTCATGGAGATAAGAAAGATGCAGTAAGCAATGGTTTGCGGACATGGATTCCGCGGATCGTGGGAGGGGAATTTACCTGAACCCGACATTACCACAATAGGAGGTGCCTAAAAATGGCAAAAAAAGTTACAGGTTACATCAAGTTACAGATTCCTGCGGGGAAAGCGACACCGGCTCCCCCGGTAGGACCGGCGCTCGGCCAGCACGGCGTGAATATCGTGCAGTTCACGAAGGAGTTCAACGCGAGGACGGCTGACCAGGGCGACACCATTATCCCGGTAGTCATTACCGTATATGCCGACAGAAGCTTCAGCTTCATTACCAAGACTCCGCCGGCAGCAGTTTTGCTGAAAAAGGCATGCGGACTCAAGAGTGCGTCCGGCACGCCGAACAAGGACAAGGTCGCGACGATCAAGAGATCCGAGGTGCAGAAGATCGCCGAGCAGAAGATGCCTGACCTGAACGCGGGCAGCATCGAGGCGGCCACCAGCATGATCGCGGGTACCGCGAGAAGCATGGGAATCACCGTTGTAGACGACTAAAGAGACTGTTGCTGTAAGAAAGATGTGGGAGGGAGAAACCCGCAATTACCACCAGGAGGTTAAATATTATGAAACATGGTAAGAAATACGCCGAAGCAGTAAAATCTTATGATAAGCAGAACCTTTATGATAAGGACGAGGCGATCGCGATCGTGAAGAAGCTCTCGACCGCGAAGTTTGACGAGACCATCGAGGCTCATATCCGTACAGGCTGCGATGGACGTCACGCTGACCAGCAGATCCGCGGCGCGGTTGTTCTGCCGCATGGAACGGGCAAGCAGGTGCGTGTGCTCGTGTTCGCGAAGAGCGCGAAGGCCGAGGAGGCTGAGGCGGCGGGCGCTGAGTTCGTCGGAGCGGAGGAACTCGTACAGAAGATCCAGGGCGGCTGGTTCGATTTCGACGTGGTCGTCGCGACGCCGGATATGATGGGCGTAGTTGGACGTCTGGGCCGTCTGCTTGGACCGAAAGGTCTGATGCCGAACCCGAAGGCCGGTACCGTTACGATGGATGTGGCGAAGGCGGTCAAGGAGATTAAAGCAGGTAAGATCGAGTACAGACTGGACAAGACCAATATCATTCATGTACCGGTCGGAAAGGCTTCTTTCACCGAAGAGCAGCTCTCCGAGAACTTCCAGACGCTGATCGACGCGATCAACAAGGCGCGCCCGTCAGCTGTGAAGGGTCAGTTCCTGAAGAGCGTGGTCATCGCTCCGACCATGGGACCGGGCGTGAAGATCAATCCGATCAAGCTGATGTAAGTCAGGCTTGACAGGGGTGTATCGCCTGTGCTATTTTAATACCGTTGAAGATGACTGACCGAAGACAGCAGGTGCTCTTATCTGAGCGTAAGCAGTATACGCCTGCCGAGGAATGCATTCGATTTAAGAATGAATGACGTCCCTCCGTGTCCTGCGGCATGGAGGGATTTTTTGGTGGTCTCTTTATAAATCTAAGAAGGAGGAAACCATTCATGGCAAAAGTGGAACTGAAGAAGCCGATTGTAGATGAGATTGCCGCGAATCTGGAAGGCGCTGACGGCGTGGTGCTGGTTGACCACTGCGGTCTGACCGTGGAGCAGGATACGCAGCTGCGCAAGCAGATGAGAGCGGAAGGCATCACTTACAAGGTTTACAAGAACACCATGCTGAATTTCGCGATCAAGGATACGGAATTCGAGCCGCTTTCCAAACATCTGGAAGGACCGTCTGCCATTGCGATTTCGAAGACGGACGCGACTGCTCCGGCCAGGATTATCGCAAACTTCGCGAAGACCGCGCCGCAGCTTGAGATCAAGGCAGGTGTTGTCGAGGGCAAGTATTACGATGCGAAGCAGATGGAAGCGATTGCAAATATCCCGTCCAGGGAAGTGCTTCTCGGAAGACTGCTCGGCAGCATGCAGAGCCCGATCGCGAACTTCGCGCGTGTGCTTAATCAGATCGCCGAGAGCAAAGAGGCGTAATTATCAGGAAACTTATTTATCGGATTCACAAATCATACATTTGGAGGTAAAGAAAAATGGCAAAACTGACTACTGCAGAAGTTATTGCTGCGATTCACGAACTGAGTGTTCTTGAGCTGAACGAGCTGGTAAAGGCCTGCGAGGAAGAGTTCGGCGTATCCGCGGCGGCGGGCGTTGTCGTTGCGGCGGCAGGCGGAGATGCTCCGGCTGCGGAGGAGAAGGATGAGTTTGATGTCGAGCTGACCGAGATCGGCCCGAACAAGGTCAAGGTCATCAAGGTTGTCCGTGAGGCTACCGGCCTGGGCCTGAAGGAGGCGAAGGCGGTTGTCGATGAGGCTCCGAAGATGGTGAAGGAAGGCGTGTCCAAGGCTGAGGCTGAGGAGCTGAAGACGAAGCTGGAGGCCGAGGGAGCAAAGGTCACCCTGAAATAATTCGCATGCATGGGAAAGAGGATACCGCATGGGCGGCGTCCTCTTTTTTGCACGTAAAAATTTCCGGAGAAATTCCATATTTTGTTTGACATAAAAAGAAGTTTGTGCTAAGATGGACGATGCACTTATCTGCGAACTAATTAAATTTGAGGGGTGAAATGTCAATGGAAAAGAACAGAATCGTACCTGTCAAATCCGGCAGAAACAGCAGAATGAGCTATTCCCGAAAAAAAGATGTGCTCGAAATGCCGAATTTGATAGAAGTCCAGAGAGATTCCTACCAGTGGTTTTTGGATGAGGGTCTGAAGGAGGCCTTCGCGGATATTTCTCCGATCACGGATTACAGTGGCAAGCTGAGCCTGGAATTCACGAGTTTCAAGCTGGACGTGGCGGGCGCGAAGTATACGATCGAGGAGTGTAAAGAGCGCGACGCAACGTATGCGGCTCCGATGAAGGTGCGGGTACGACTTCATAATAAAGAGACTGACGAGATCAATGAGCATGAGATCTTCATGGGTGACCTGCCGCTGATGACGGAGACAGGTACTTTTGTGATCAATGGAGCGGAGCGCGTGATTGTCAGCCAGCTGGTACGATCCCCCGGTATCTATTATGGCATCGATCACGACAAGACGGGCAAGCGTCTCTTCTCCTGCACGGTGATCCCGAACCGCGGCGCCTGGCTGGAGTACGAGACAGACTCTAATGACGTCTTCTATGTTCGCGTTGACAGAACCCGTAAAGTGCCGATCACCGTCCTGATCCGCGCCATGGGCATCGGAACGAACGCGGAGATTCTGGAGCTTTTCGGCGAGGAGCCGAAGATTCTGGCCTCTCTGGCGAAGGACACGGCGGAGAACTATCAGGAAGGCCTGCTGGAGCTCTATAAGAAGATCCGTCCGGGCGAGCCGCTGGCTGTCGAGAGCGCGGAGAGCCTGATTATGGGGATGTTCTTCGATCCGAGGCGCTATGACCTGGCAAAGGTCGGCCGTTATAAGTTTAATAAGAAGCTTTCCTTCAAGAACCGCCTGCGCGGCCAGGTGCTGGCGGAGGATGTCGCAGATCTCTCCACCGGCGAGATTATTGCCGAGGCCGGGACGAAGATCGATGCGAAGCTTGCGGAAGCGCTGCAGAATTCTGCCGCGCCCTGGGTCCTGGTGAAGGGGGAGGAGCGCGATATCAAAGTGCTCTCCAACCGTATGGTCGACCTGAAGTGCTTTGTCGACTGTGAGCCGCGGGAGCTCGGCATCAAGGAGGCTGTCTACTATCCGGCTCTTGAGAAGCTGATGGAGGAGTACAGCGATCCGGAGGAATTAAAGGAAGCGATCAGCCAGTCCGTCAGCGAGCTGGTGCCGAAGCATATCACGAAGGACGACATCCTGGCGTCCATCAGTTATAATATGAACCTCGAGTATGGGATCGGTAATAAGGACGATATTGATCATCTGGGCAACCGCCGTATCCGTGCGGTGGGAGAGCTGCTGCAGAATCAGTACCGGATCGGCCTCTCCCGCCTGGAGAGGGTCGTGCGTGAGCGCATGACAACGCAGGATCCGGAGAGTATCTCCGCGCAGTCCCTGATCAATATCAAGCCGGTGATAGCCGCGATCAAGGAGTTCTTTGGCTCCTCCCAGCTGTCCCAGTTCATGGATCAGAATAACCCGCTGGGCGAGCTGACGCACAAGCGGCGTCTCTCCGCGCTCGGACCCGGAGGTCTGTCGCGTGACCGTGCCGGTTTCGAGGTGCGTGATGTTCACTACTCTCATTACGGGAGAATGTGCCCGATCGAGACGCCTGAAGGACCGAACATCGGCCTTATCAACTCGCTGGCCTGCTATGCCAGGATCAATGAATATGGCTTTATCGAGGCGCCCTATCGTGTGATCGACAAGTCCGACCCGAAGAATCCGCGCGTGACCGAGGAGGTTGTCTATATGACGGCTGACGAGGAGGACAATTATCATGTGGCGCAGGCGAACGAGGAGCTGGACGCAGAAGGGCACTTCATGAGAAATAATGTCTCCGGTCGCTACCGCGAGGAGACGCAGTCCTACGATAAGACGATGTTTGACTTCATGGACGTCTCCCCGAAGATGGTGTTCTCGGTGGCGACGGCCCTGATTCCCTTCCTGGAGAACGACGACGCAAACCGCGCGCTGATGGGCTCCAACATGCAGCGCCAGGCGGTGCCGCTGATGCTGACGGAGGCTCCTGTGGTCGGCACCGGTATGGAGGAGAAGACGGCGGTCGACTCCGGCGTCTGCGTGGTCGCGAAGGCCTCCGGCATCGTGGAGCGTTCGGTGTCCGATGAGATCGTGATCCGGCAGGACAACGGGGTGCGCGACGTGTATCACCTTTCGAAATTTGCGCGCAGCAACCAGAGCAACTGCTACAACCAGAGACCGATCGTATTTAAGGGAGACCGGGTCGAGCAGGGCGAGGTGATCGCGGACGGTCCGTCCACCTCGGGCGGCGAGATCGCGCTCGGCAAGAACCCGTTGATCGGCTTTATGACCTGGGAAGGCTATAACTATGAAGACGCTGTCCTGATCAGCGAGCGGCTGGTCATGGACGATGTTTATACGTCGATTCATATAGAGGAATACGAGGCGGAAGCCAGAGATACGAAGCTCGGGCCGGAGGAGATCACGAAGGATGTCCCGGGCGTCGGCGACGAGGCGCTGAAGGATCTGGACAGCCGCGGTATTATCCGCATCGGCGCGGAGGTCCGCGCAGGCGATATCCTGGTCGGCAAGGTGACGCCGAAGGGAGAGACGGAGCTGACCGCGGAAGAGCGTCTGCTCAGAGCGATCTTCGGCGAGAAGGCGCGCGAGGTTCGCGATACTTCTCTGAAGGTGCCGCACGGCGAGTATGGCGTGGTTGTTGACGCGAAGGTATTTACGCGTGAGAACGGCGATGAACTGTCTCCGGGTGTGAATCAGGCAGTGCGTATCTACATCGCGCAGAAGAGAAAGATCTCTGTCGGTGATAAGATGGCCGGCCGTCACGGCAATAAGGGTGTTGTCTCCCGTGTGCTTCCGGTTGAAGATATGCCGTTCCTGCCGAACGGGCGCCCGCTGGATATCGTTCTGAACCCGCTGGGCGTGCCCTCGCGTATGAATATCGGACAGGTTCTGGAGATTCATCTGAGCCTGGCCGCGGAAGCGCTCAGCTTCAATGTGTCGACGCCGGTCTTCGACGGGGCGGATGAAAATGATATTATGGACACTCTGGATCTGGCAAATGATTACGTCAATCTTGAGTGGAAGGAATTTAAGGCGAAGCATGGGAAGGAGCTGCTTCCCGAGGTGCTGGATTATCTCTATGAAAACAGGGATCACCGCAAGGTCTGGAAGGGCGTGCCGATCTCCCGGGACGGGAAGGTCCGGCTGCGCGACGGGCGTACCGGCGAGTTCTTTGACGCTCCGGTCACAGTCGGGCACATGCACTACCTGAAGCTGCACCACCTTGTGGACGACAAGATCCACGCGCGTTCCACCGGACCATACTCCCTTGTGACGCAGCAGCCGCTGGGCGGCAAAGCCCAGTTCGGCGGTCAGCGCTTCGGCGAGATGGAGGTCTGGGCGCTCGAGGCCTACGGCGCAGCCTACACGCTGCAGGAGATTCTGACCGTGAAGTCTGACGATGTGATCGGCCGTGTGAAGACCTACGAGGCCATCATCAAGGGGGAGAACATCCCCGAAGCCGGCATTCCGGAGTCCTTCAAGGTGCTGCTCAAGGAGCTGCAGGCCCTGGGTCTGGATGTGCGCGTGCTGCGTGACAATAAGGAAGTCGAGCTGGTTGAGAACAGCGACTACGGCGATGTGGACATTCGCTCGATCCTGGAGAGCGACAGCCGCCGCTTTAACCGGGAGGATGAGTCTTTCGGAGAGCATGGCTTCACCAAACAGCGTTTTGAGGGCGAGGAGCTCGTGAATGTGGATCCGGAAGAGTCGGAAGAGTATAGCGCGGACGATGCTGCGAATCTGGACGAAATAAGTGATTATGACGAATAAGGAGGTGCCGCTCATGCCGGAAATGACAAAGAATGATAATTACCAGCCCATGAGTTTTGACTCGATCAAGATAGGGCTTGCGTCCCCGGAGGTAATCCTGAAATGGTCGAGAGGCGAGGTGACGAAGCCGGAGACGATCAACTATCGGACACTGAAGCCGGAGAAGGATGGTCTGTATTGTGAGAAGATTTTCGGGCCGAGCAAGGACTGGGAATGCCACTGCGGGAAGTATAAAAAGATCCGATACAAGGGCGTTATCTGTGACCGCTGCGGCGTCGAGGTGACGAAGTCCAATGTGCGCCGCGAGCGCATGGGGCATATCAAGCTGGCGGCGCCGGTATCCCATATCTGGTATTTCAAGGGAATTCCGAGCCGGATGGGACTGATTCTGGATCTGTCCCCCCGGACGCTGGAGCGGGTGCTCTATTTTGCCTCCTATATTGTACTGGACCCGGGCAAGACGGAGCTTCAGTACAAGCAGGTACTCTCTGAACGGGAATACCAGGAAGCAAAGGAAAGTCATCCGGAGCCGGGCGCATTCCGCGTCGGCATGGGTGCGGAGGCTGTCAAGGAGCTGCTGCATGCCATTGACCTTGATAAGGAATCCCGGGAGCTGAAGGAAGGTCTGGAGCACTCCTCCGGACAGAAGCGCGCCCGCATTATCAAGCGGCTCGAGGTCGTGGAGGCCTTCCGCGAGTCGGGCAATAAGCCGGAGTGGATGATCCTGGATGTGCTGCCGGTCATTCCGCCGGATCTGCGCCCGATGGTGCAGCTGGACGGCGGTCGTTTCGCGACCTCCGATCTCAACGATCTGTATCGCCGGATTATCAACAGAAACAATCGTCTGCAGAGACTGCTCGACCTGGGCGCGCCGGACATCATTGTCCGCAATGAGAAGCGCATGCTCCAGGAGGCGGTTGACGCGCTGATCGATAATGGCCGCAGAGGTCGGCCGGTCACCGGACCGGGCAACCGTGCCCTCAAGTCCCTGTCCGACATGCTGAAGGGAAAATCCGGTCGTTTCCGCCAGAATCTGCTCGGAAAGCGTGTGGACTATTCCGGACGTTCCGTCATCGTCGTGGGACCGGAGCTGAAGATTTATCAGTGCGGTCTCCCGAAGGAGATGGCGATCGAGCTCTTCAAGCCCTTCGTCATGAAGGAGCTGGTAGCGAACGGCTCGGCGCACAATATCAAGAGCGCCAAGAAGATGGTGGAGCGTCTCC
Organism: Lachnospiraceae bacterium; assembly: GCA_020860645.1. Taxonomy (GTDB): domain Bacteria; phylum Bacillota; class Clostridia; order Lachnospirales; family Lachnospiraceae; genus Hominiventricola. Next base: position 27,571 of record JAJBTX010000040.1, read on the forward strand.
AGCCGGAGGTGTGGGATGTCCTCGAGGACGTGATCAGGGAGCACCCGGTTATGCTGAACCGCGCGCCTACGCTGCATCGTCTCGGCATCCAGGCATTTGAGCCGATCCTTGTAGAGGGCAAGGCGATCAAGCTGCATCCGCTCGTGTGTACCGCTTTCAACGCGGACTTCGACGGCGACCAGATGGCCGTTCATCTGCCGCTGTCCGTGGAGGCGCAGGCGGAGTGCCGTTTCCTGATGCTGTCCCCGAACAACCTGCTGAAGCCGTCCGACGGCGGCCCAGTAGCGGTTCCGTCGCAGGATATGGTGCTTGGCATCTACTACCTGACGCAGGAGAGACCGGGAGCGCTCGGCGAGGGCAAGAGCTTCCGCAACGTGAATGAGGCGATTCTGGCATACGAGAACGGTGCGCTGACGCTGCAGAGCCGTATCAGGGCGCGTGTCACAAAGACAGCGCCGGACGGCACGCTGCTCACCGGCATCGAGGAATCCACGCTTGGACGTTTCCTGTTCAATGAGATTCTGCCGCAGGATCTCGGCTTCGTAGACCGGAGCATTCCGGGCAACGAGCTGAAGCTGGAGGTGGATTTCCATGTAGGAAAGAAGGGCCTGAAGCAGATTCTGGAAAAGGTTATCAATATCCATGGCGCGACCAGGACCGCGGAGGTGCTGGACGATATCAAATCCATGGGTTACAAATACTCGACCAGAGCGGCCATGACCGTGTCGATCTCCGACATGACGGTTCCGCCTGAGAAGCCGGAGCTGATCAGACAGGCACAGGAGACGGTTGACCAGATTACCAGAAACTACCGGCGCGGCGAGTGTACCGATGAGGAGCGCTATAAAGAGGTTGTGGAGACCTGGAAGAAGACCGACGAGGTCCTGACGAAGGCGCTGCTGGACGGACTGGATAAATACAATAACATTTATATGATGGCTGATTCCGGAGCGCGTGGTTCCGACAAGCAGATCAAGCAGCTGGCGGGCATGCGCGGACTGATGGCCGATACGACGGGCCATACGATCGAGCTGCCGATCACGTCCAATTTCCGTGAGGGGCTGGATGTTCTGGAATACTTCATGTCGGCGCACGGCGCGCGCAAGGGTCTGTCCGACACGGCGCTTCGTACGGCGGACTCGGGTTATCTGACCAGACGTCTGGTGGATGTCTCCCAGGAGCTGATTATCCGCGAGACCGACTGCTCGGAGGGCAAGGATGAGATCCCGGGCATGGAGGTCGCGGCGTTCAGCGACGGCAAGGAGCTGATCGAGTCCCTGCAGGAGCGTATTACAGGACGCTTCGCCGCTGAGGACATCTGCGATAAGGATGGAAATATCCTGGTCAAGGCGAACCACATGATCACCCCGCGGCGTGCGGCTCTGGTCGTGAAGGAGGGGGTCGACGCCGACGGAAATCCGCTTGAGAAGGTGCGTATCCGCACCGCCCTGACCTGCCGCTCCCACATTGGCGTCTGCGCGAAGTGCTATGGCGCGAACATGGCGACGGGCGAAGCGGTACAGGTAGGTGAGACGGTCGGTATTATCGCGGCGCAGTCCATCGGCGAGCCGGGTACGCAGCTTACGATGCGTACCTTCCATACCGGCGGTGTGGCCGGCGGCGATATCACGCAGGGTCTTCCGCGTGTAGAGGAGCTGTTCGAGGCCAGAAAGCCGAAGGGCCTTGCGATCGTGACAGAGATTGGCGGCGTTGCCTCCATCAACGACATGAAGAAGAAACGTGAGGTTATCATCACCAATACAGAGACCGGCGACTCCAAGACCTATCTGATTCCCTTTGATTCGAGGATCAAGATTATGGACGGAGATACCGTGGAGGCCGGCGATGCGCTGACCGAGGGCAGCATCAACCCGCATGATATTCTGAAAATCAAGGGCGTGCGCTCTGTGCAGGATTATCTGCTGCAGGAGGTGCAGAGAGTGTACCGTCTGCAGGGCGTGGAGATCAACGATAAGCATATCGAGATGATCGTTCGCCAGATGCTGAAGAAGGTGCGTATTGAGGACAACGGAGACAGCGAGTTCCTGCCGGGCACTCTGGTGGATAATCTGGAATATCAGGATGTCAACGAGAAGCTGATCGCGGAGGGCAAGACCCCGGCGGACGGCAAGCAGGTACTGCTTGGTATCACGAAGGCTTCGCTCGCGACGAATTCCTTCCTGTCCGCGGCTTCCTTCCAGGAGACGACCAAGGTGCTGACCGAAGCCGCCATCAAGGGCAAGGTCGATCCGCTGATCGGTCTGAAGGAGAATGTCATCATCGGCAAACTGATTCCGGCGGGCACCGGTATGAAGCGTTACCGCGATGTGAAGCTGAATACGGACTTCATGGAGGACGATGCGCTGACCGTCAGCGAGGAAGACGACGAGGAGAACGCCCCTACGGAAGAGGTGCTTTCCGTCAGCGAGGAAGTCACCGATGCAGCCGAAGCGGCACCGGAGACGGACCCGGAGGAAGTATTTGAGGCGGATCCGGAGGATACAGAAGAAGAAACGGAAGAATAAAGAGGCAGTAAAGAAAGAGAGACGCGTCAGCGCCTCTTTTTCTTTGCGAGCGGCCGGAAGACGGTCTTCCGGAAGACAAAACAGACAAACTGTACGCCGAGGACTCCGATCAGAATTCCGATGCTGTCGATGCAGACGTCCCGTACGGAGGGACCGCGCCCGGCTACGAAGGACTGGTGGTACTCGTCGAGCGCCGCGAAGCCCACGCAGAAGCCTCCGGCGAGGAGCGGCAGCCATAAGCCCCGCACACCGTAGACGTAGAGCGGGAACGATACAGAGACCGCCAGCAGGAAATACTCGGTCACATGCGCGAGCTTGCGCACATAAGGATGGATTTTTTCGATATAGAGACTGACTTCGGTCTCCGACCAGTTCATCTCAAAGGCTTCATTCGCGCAGTCTACGATGATCTCGCTGACCTGATAACTCAAGCCGGCCGAAGTGATGCCGTCCTGGGATGAAAAGGAAAAAATCAGGCACATCATGCAGATCGCCGGTAAAAAAGAAAAGGGCTTCAGCAGCGCCCGCAAAAACGTCTTTATCATATAGAAGAAGCTCCTTCGGAAAATCGAATTTGCCCCATCATAGCACGAAAAATACCGCTTGACAAGGAAGACTGCATTTTATATAATAATCAAGCATGCGTGCCGGTGTACGCATGTATTTTCAGCGAGTCTGAAAACAGCAGTCACCCACATCATACAGGAGGTGAAAGGAATGCCAACATTCAACCAGTTAGTCAGAAAGGGAAGGAAGACCTCTGTAAAGAAGTCCACGGCCCCGGCTCTGCAGAAGGGATACAACTCCCTGAAAAAGAGACCGATTGACGCGTCCTCACCGCAGAAGCGCGGCGTGTGCACGGCTGTCAAGACCGCGACTCCGAAGAAGCCGAACTCCGCGCTTCGTAAGATCGCCAGGGTACGTCTTTCCAACGGTATCGAGGTTACCAGCTACATTCCCGGAGAAGGCCACAACCTTCAGGAGCACAGCGTTGTGCTGATCCGCGGCGGCAGGGTAAAGGATCTGCCCGGTACCAGATATCACATTGTCCGTGGTACGCTGGATACGGCAGGCGTCGCGAAGAGACGTCAGGCGCGTTCCAAATATGGCGCGAAGCGCCCCAAAGACGCGAAAAAGTAAGATTTAAACTAGTATCCACAAACAGAACTATGCTTGTTGGCAGCGCGTAAGCGATGCCTTATGCCGGGGTTCATCAGGGAACCTGTGACTGCGGGGTTTTCAGGACGAAGAATACCGGGCATGGACACACGTAGAACGACACATGTGAGTACCGATGAATTAAAAAGTGAATTTTACCGCAGGAGTGCGGTAAACACGTATTAAGGAGGGAAGGAACGTGCCACGTAGAGGACATATTCAAAAGAGAGATGTATTGGCCGACCCGTTGTACAACAACAAAGTCGTCACAAAGCTGATCAATAATATCATGCTGGACGGCAAAAAGGGCGTAGCCCAGAAGATCGTATACGGCGCTTTCGCGAGAGTGGAAGAGAAGACCGGAAAGCCGGCTCTGGACGTATTCGAGGAGGCCATGAATAACATCATGCCGGTTCTGGAGGTCAAGGCGAGACGTGTCGGCGGAGCTACCTATCAGGTTCCGATCGAGGTTCGCGCAGACCGCCGTCAGGCGCTGGCGCTTCGCTGGCTGACCATGTTCTCCCGCAAGAGAGGCGAGAAGACCATGGAGGAGAGACTGGCAAATGAGATCATGGATGCGGCGAACAATACCGGCGCTTCTGTGAAGAGAAAAGAAGACATGCACAAAATGGCAGAGGCGAACAAGGCGTTCGCGCACTACCGTTTCTAGACGAGGCAGTTTAACAAGGAGGAATTTTTCCAATGGCCGGAAGAGAATATCCGTTGGAGAGAACCAGGAATATCGGGATTATGGCTCATATCGACGCGGGCAAGACTACGCTGACCGAGCGTATCCTGTACTATACTGGCGTGAACTATAAGATCGGTGAGACTCACGAGGGCACTGCGACCATGGACTGGATGGAGCAGGAGCAGGAGAGAGGTATCACCATCACTTCCGCCGCTACGACCTGTCACTGGACGCTGCAGGAACACTGCAAGGCAAAACCGGGCGCGCTCGAGCATCGTATCAATATTATCGACACCCCGGGCCACGTGGACTTTACCGTAGAGGTGGAGCGTTCCCTTCGTGTGCTGGACGGCGCTGTTGGCGTGTTCTGTGCGAAGGGCGGTGTCGAGCCTCAGTCTGAGAATGTCTGGCGTCAGGCTGACACCTACAATGTACCGCGTATGGCCTTCATCAACAAGATGGACATCCTCGGTGCGGATTTCTACAATGCCGTGGACATGATCAGGACCCGTCTGGGCAAGAACGCGATCTGTCTGCAGCTGCCGATCGGCAAGGAAGATGATTTCAAGGGAATCATCGACCTGTTCGAGATGAAGGCTTATATTTACAATGACGACAAGGGCGAGGACATCTCCATCGTCGATATTCCGGAGGATATGGCGGACGACGCGGAGCTGTACCACACCGAGCTTGTCGAGAAGATCTGTGAGCTGGACGACGACCTGATGGCGCAGTATCTGGACGATGTGGAGCCCTCCGTGGAGGAGATGAAGGCGGTTCTTCGAAAGGCCACCTGCGAGTGCACCGCCGTTCCGGTATGCTGCGGCAGCGCGTACCGCAACAAGGGCGTGCAGAAGCTCCTGGACGCGATCCTTGAGTTTATGCCGGCCCCGACGGACATCCCGTCGATCAAGGGCACGGATATGGACGGCAATGAGATCGAGAGGCATTCTTCTGATGAGGAGCCCTTCGCCGCTCTGGCGTTCAAGATCATGACCGACCCCTTTGTCGGCAAGCTGGCGTTCTTCCGTGTGTATTCCGGAACGATGAACTCCGGTTCTTACGTATACAACTCGACGAAGCAGAAGAAGGAGCGCGTAGGCCGTATTCTTCAGATGCATGCGAACAAGAGGCAGGAGCTCGACAAGGTGTACTCCGGCGATATCGCCGCGGCGGTCGGATTCAAGCTGACCACGACCGGCGATACGATCTGCGACGAGCAGCATCCGGTGATCCTGGAGTCCATGGAGTTCCCGGAGCCGGTTATCGAGCTCGCGATCGAGCCGAAGACCAAGGCCGGTCAGGGCAAGCTGGGCGAGTCCCTCGCGAAGCTGGCCGAGGAGGATCCGACCTTCCGCGCACACACGAATCCGGAGACCGGACAGACGATCATTGCCGGTATGGGAGAGCTCCATCTGGAGATCATCGTAGACCGTCTGCTGCGTGAGTTCAAGGTCGAGGCCAATGTCGGCGCGCCGCAGGTTGCCTACAAGGAGACCATCACGAAGCCGGCGGATGTGGACAGCAAGTACGCGAAGCAGTCCGGCGGACGCGGACAGTACGGACACTGTAAGGTCAAGTTTGAGCCGATGGATGCGAATGCGGAGGAGACTTATACCTTTGAGTCGACGGTTGTCGGCGGCGCGATCCCGAAGGAGTATATCCAGCCGGTGAGCGAGGGTATCGAGGAGGCCATGAAGTCCGGTATTCTCGGAGGCTTCCCGGTGGTCGGCATCCACGCGAATGTATATGACGGTTCCTATCACGAGGTCGACTCCTCTGAGATGGCTTTCCACATCGCGGGTTCCCTGGCGTTCAAGGAAGCGATGAAGCAGGCGGCCCCGATTCTGCTCGAACCGATCATGAAGGTCGAGGTCACGACTCCCGAGGATTACATGGGAGACGTCATCGGCGATATCAATTCCCGCCGCGGACACATCGAGGGCATGGAGGATATCGGCGGAGGCAAGATGATCAAGGGCTATGTGCCGCTGGCTGAGATGTTCGGCTATGCGACAGACCTGCGCTCGAAGACGCAGGGCCGCGGCAACTACTCGATGTTCTTCGAACGGTATGAGCCGGTGCCGAAGAGCGTGCAGGAGAAGGTTCTTGCCGCAAAGGCGAAATAGGGGCTTGCAAAATCAGCCTGTTTGAAATATAATCAACCATAGTGGAAAAAATCGAAGTATTATCTGTTTAAGGAGGAAAAACAAGAAAATGGCAAAGCAGAAATTTGACAGATCGAAGACCCATTGCAATATCGGTACTATCGGTCACGTAGACCATGGTAAGACCACTCTGACCGCTGCGATCACGAGAGTTCTCGCTGAGAGAGTTCCGGGCAACTCCTTCACCGAGTTCGACAAGATCGACAAGGCTCCGGAGGAGAGAGAGCGTGGAATCACGATCTCTACTGCTCACGTGGAGTACTCCACCGAGAAGAGACATTACGCGCATGTTGACTGCCCAGGCCACGCTGACTATGTCAAGAACATGATCACCGGTGCTG